>PNLU01000056.1 GCA_013823245.1 Alcanivorax sp. | reverse complement strand
ACCACGGCCACGCGTATGGACAAGTTCACCCGCACGATGCTGGAACAGACCGGTCTGATCGGCATGGTCGGCAAGGCTGAGCGTGGCCAGACCGCCATTGACGCGATTCGCGACAGCAAGGCGGTATATCTGATGGCGGTGGGCGGCGCCGCCTATCTGGTATCGAAAGCCATTCGTGCTTCGCGTGTGGTGGCGTTCGAGGATCTGGGCATGGAAGCGATCTATGAATTCGAGGTCGAAGACATGCCTGTGACGGTGGCGGTGGACAGTGAAGGCACTTCCGTGCACCGTACCGGTCCAAAGATCTGGCAGGCAAAAATCGGCAAGATTCCCGTGGCCGAGGAAGCCTGATCCCGGGAGATCAACCGCTTTATGCGCAAGCTTTGCAATCAATATATAGGGCCACGTGGTGTGGCGCTGCTGTTCATGTTGCTGTTCGGTCTGGCTGGCTGCGCCAGCCTGCCTTACGAACTGCCCGGCATGTCAGCGGTGCCCGCGCCGGAACGTGTCGCCGGTTTGCGCTATGCCCAGATGGAAGAACTGGGTGCCCTGCGTGGCGCCTGTGCGCACCTGCAGGACATGCGCCAGCAGGGGCGTCGTCTGCGGCCGCAGGAGCTGGAAGAGCAGCTGCTGCCCGCCTGCAAGCGCCAGATCGAAGGGGCTCAGGCCCGGCTGGCACGCGAGCGACAGGAAGCGGAAGAGCGGGCTATCGCCGAGATGATGGAACGCGAGTGGGCCTGGGTGCAGGAACAGGCTGCCCTGCGCCGCAGCCGTGAAGCCGAATGGCGGGAAGCGGAACGGCAACGGCAGGAGGCCGAGTTGTTACGCGCGCAACTGGCGCAGGCGGAGCAGGCGCAGGCAGAACGCCGCGCCGCCCTGGCGCAACGCATCATGGCCACCAATGTGCAGGCCGCTCTGGAAGAGTACGAAGACAAGCCCATTGCTCACAGCATGGGGCAACCTTCCGCCACCACCCTGAAAACCTTCCTGGCCTGTGTTGAACTGGCCTATCCGAATCAGGGTTATCGTGTGTCCCAATCGGGTCGCACCCTGACGGTGATTGCGCGCAAGGCGCAGTTGCCGCGCGGTGATCTGCCCATCGAAACGCGCTTCGTGGAGAATGCCAACTACTGGCGCATGACGTATCTGATGGTGGCTGATATCGAGGCGCGTACAGACGCGGATCGCTTCGTGCTGTCGCAGAATCTGGTGGCGGAGGGATGCCCGCAGGAGGGCGGCTTGTTCTGACCCGATTCCGGGTCAGTGCCGCCGCAGATCCACCTTGCCAAAGGTGCGCCGCCGCCGGGCGGCGTTCACCAGCGCGGAAAAAATTCGTCGGTGTGCCGGATGATACAGCAGATATTCCGGATGCCACTGCACGCCCACCTGCCATTGTCCCGGCCCCGTGGTTTCAATCGCCTGTACAAAATGGTCCGCATCCCGGGCAGCGACGCGCAAGCGTGTGCCAAGGGAATGAATCGCCTGGCTGTGCAGGCGATTGGCGCCCAGGCGATCGCGACGCAGGATACGTGACAGACGCGAGCGCGGGGTCAGGCGCACCCGTTGCATGGCAGTGAGCAGTCGCCGCGGGCGGGTATGGCGGCGCATCGGTGTGATGTTCTGATGAAGATTGCCGCCGCGATGCACATTCAGCAGTTGCGCGCCCCGGCAGATGCCGAGCACTGGCAGGCTGCGTGACCGGGCCTCATCCAGCAGGGCCATTTCCACGCGATCACGTTCCGGATTGAAGCGTGCCTCGACCTGCGGCAGCTGCTGGTAATGACGCGGGTGAATATGATCGCCGCCGGCGATCACCAGGCCATCCACGGGTCGTGGTGGCGTTTCCTGGCCGGGGCACAGGTAGCAGGTGCGGGCACCGCTGGCGCGCAACGCCAGCCGGATCAGGTGGATATCGAACAGGTACCGGCGCGGCCCGGCAACGCCGATCAGGATGCGGTCTTCGGATTCAGCCATGAAGCGGTTTCCTGTTCCCAGCGGGTCACCAGTTTACTCAGGCGGCCATCATGATGCGCGCGCCAGGCGTCGGCCATGGCGGCCAGTCGCTTCCGGTCGGCGGCCAGATCGTCCACCCGGACCCAGTCGTTCCATACATGACCGAACGACCAGTCCGGATTGTCGATATCGCAGTCCGGCAGCCGGTAGTGCAGGGTCGGGCGCGGTTTGATGCGGGGATCGTCCACAGCCTTGCGCACGCGCTTTTCATCCAGATGCGCGAACAGCGGCATCATGTCCAGGGCGCGGTTGCGGGTCGGGTTGTGGGTCAGGTAATCGCCGATCAGTTGGTCCAGATCCGGCGCATAGTCGGTCTGGTTGATCAGGCGCACATATTCTTCGGGCCAGGGGCCGATGTAGGTGGTGAACTTGCGGCTGATGTCCAGCTGCTGGCGCGCCTTGAGCCAGTCATAGCAGAGTGAAAAGGCGCGCAGGTAGCCGAGCAGGGTGTCGGCTTCCAGGTTGGGCAACTCCGGATTCAATTGCAGACCGAACGCGTAATACAGTGCATGGCGGCTGCCCTTTGCACCTTTTTTTCTCAGGTGCGTACACAGCGCTTCGATATCGTTCAGTGCGTCCAATGCCAGGGGTGGCCCGACAATTTCAAGCGGCACAACACGTTCGGCGGCGGCATCCACCAGATCCAGAGCAGCGTCCGCCACCTCACCGAGTAGCTCAGGTAATTCGCTGGTATCAAACTCCATATCCTTGATCGGGTCGGAATCCAGTTCGATCTTGAAGGGGCCATGGTGGGTGTCGACCACCTGAACATAGCGGCTTTCCTGGCTGGCCGGCGCATCGAAAAAATCACTGACGTGAGCCACCAGGTCATCGAAGGTCATACCGGACAGTTCGATTTCCACGCCAACGCGACGTGTTATGCCGTCGGCGGTATCTTGCCGAGCGGGAGACAGCAGGGATGTGCTGGCCAAGTGGGCTACTCCTCTGCGAATGATGTCTTTACGCTAGCAGAGCGTCGGCAGGGCGGCCAGTCAAAGGATGTGAAATCAGTATTCGTGCTCGCGAATGACTTCCAGGAAGGCATCGCCAAAGCGTTCCAGTTTTGTTTCCCCCACGCCGGTCACGCTGAGCATCTCGTTTTCTTTCAACGGGCGTCGTTCGACCATTTCCAGCAGGGTGCGGTCGTTGAAGATCACATACGGCGGTACACCATGCTCGTCCGCCAGTTCGCGGCGCAAGCGACGCAAGGCTTCCCACAGGGGCTTGTCTTCCTCTGGCAGGATCACCTGCTGGCGGCTGCGTGGACGTTTTTCCGTCACATCGCGGGCATCGCGGCGCAGGTCGATGCGTGCCTCGCCGCGCAGGATCGGCCGACAGGCATCGGTCAGGTGCAAGGCACCAAAACCGTCCACATCCACACGCAGCAGACCGCGCGCCACGAGTTGCCGGAAAATGCTGCGCCAGGTGCCGTTGTCCAGATCAGCGCCGATGCCGTAGGTGGACAGATGCTGATGGCCAAACTGACGGATTTTTTCCGTATCACCGCCGCGCAGCACGTCAATCAGATGATTGACCCCGAAGCGCTGGCCGGTGCGGTAGACACAGGACATGGCTTTCTGCACCGCTTCGGTGGCATCCCAGGTGGTGGGCGGGTTCAGGCAGGCGTCACAGTTGCCGCATTGGGCGGGGGAGTCCTCACCAAAGTATTGCAGCAGGGCATGACGGCGGCAGCTGGTGATTTCGCACAGGCCGAGCATGGCATCCAGTTTGTGGCGCTCACTGCGTTTGTGTTCCTCTGACCCGGAGGAACCTTCCAGCATCTGTCGCAGCTTGATCACATCCTCGATGCCGTAGGCCAGCCAGGCGGTGGCGGCGTCGCCATCCCGTCCGGCGCGGCCGGTCTCCTGATAATAGCCTTCCACGCTCTTGGGCAGGTCCAGGTGCGCGACAAACCGCACGTCGGGTTTGTCGATGCCCATGCCGAAGGCAATGGTGGCGACCATGATGATGCCGTCTTCGCGCAGAAAGCGTTGCTGGTGGTGGCGGCGCGTATCGGCGGGCAGGCCGGCATGATAGGGCAGCGCATTGAAGCCTTGCTGTTGCAACCAGGCGGCGGTGGTGTCGACCTTGTTGCGGGACAGGCAATAGACGATACCGGCGTCCCCGGGATGCTCGTCGCGCAGGAAGCGCAGCAGTTGCTGGCGGGCATTCTGCTTCTGGGTGATGCGGTACTGGATGTTGGGGCGGTCGAAGCTGCTGACAAAATGCTGTGCATCGGCCAGGCCAAGACGGTCGGCAATCTCGCGCCGGGTACGGGGGTCGGCGGTGGCCGTCAGGGCGATCCGGGGCACCTGCGGAAACTGATCGCGCAACAGCCCCAGTTGCAGATAGTCGGCGCGGAAGTCGTGCCCCCACTGGGAAACACAGTGGGCTTCGTCGATGGCAAACAGGGCAATCGGGCACTGGTGCAACAGATCCAGCGTGCGGCCCTGGGTCAGGCGTTCGGGGGCCACATAGAGCAGGTCGATCTCGCCCGCCAGCAGGGCGCGCTCGGTGGCGGCGGTTTCCGCCCCGGACAGCGTGGAGTTGAGAAAGCCGGCGCGCACGCCCAGCTCATGCAGGGCGTCCACCTGATCCTGCATCAGGGCAATCAATGGCGAGATCACGATACCCGCGCCCGGCCGCAGCAGGGCAGGTAATTGATAGCACAGGGATTTACCGCCGCCGGTGGGCATCAGCACCAGCGCATCATCACCACCCACCAGGGTGTCGATGATGGCCTGCTGATGGCCGCGAAAGCTGTGATAACCGAAGACGCGTTCGAGTAAAGCGAGCGGGGTGTCCAGAACATGATCATCCATGGCAGAGAAGTATAGCGTCTCCGGATCAGGCTGGCTGTAGGTGATTGCCGACAGGGGCTTCACTGCCGGTTTGCCATCCTCGAATGTCAAGTCCACCCCCCGGAACAGACAGGAGTCAGCCAGATGTTCGGATTCATGAAAGACAGAGCACGTCGCAAACTGGAAAAAGCCTACCGGGCGCGGCTCGAAGAGGCGATGCGTTTGCAGCGCAATGGCGATATTCGTGGCTATTCCCTCAAGACCGAGGAGGCAGAAGCGCTGAGGACGCAGCTGGACGCTCTGGAATAACATGGCTCGCAGCTTCTAATTAAAAATGATATGCGTTATCATTTGGGGTCATTATCCCTGGAGATGAACGTATGAAGTGCTTTGCCCCCCTGTCGCCCCGGGATATGCACGAGGTGCATCAACTGACCTACACACTGGAAAACGCACTGGAAAAACTTCAGGACGAGGTGAACACACTGGTGGACGTACTGGAGGAGGTTCACGTGGCGTCGGAGACGTCTGATCCCGAGACGGTGAAACGGCAGGGGGCGGTGTATTTGCAGACCATGGGCATCCTGATCCCCTGAACCTGATGTATCCTGCTCGTCTGGAGGGGGCGTCACGGTAATCTCGTGACGTCCCCTTCACGCCCGCTTTCCGTGGCGCCCGGCACAGTGAAAGCGGTCATCCCCGCCAGCAAAGAGACGAGCGGCATTATGCGCGACGATGTGCGTGACTATTACGGTCATACCCTCCAATCCAGCCTTGATCTGCAAACCAACGCCTGCTGTGATCAGATGCCTCCGGAGTGGCTGAAGCCGGTGCTGTCGCAATTGCATGATGAGGTGGTGAGTCGTTACTACGGTTGCGGGCTGGTGGCGCCGCAGCAGTTGAAGGGGATGCGGATTCTGGATCTGGGCTGTGGCAGTGGGCGCGATGTCTACCTGCTGTCCGCGCTGGTCGGGGAGCAGGGCGAGGTGGTCGGGGTCGACATGACGCCGGAGCAGCTGGCGGTGGCGGAGCGGCACCGCGATTACCATCGCCAGGCGTTCGGGCATGCCCGCAGCAACGTCAGCTTCCTCCATGGTTATATCGAGCAACTGGATGCGCTGGGGTTGCCGGATGATTACTTCGATATTGTGGTATCGAATTGCGTCATCAATCTGAGCCCGGACAAGGAGCGGGTGCTGCGTGAGGTCTTCCGGGTGCTCAAGCCGGGCGGCGAGATGTACTTTTCTGACGTCTACGCTGACCGCCGTATTCCCGAACCATTACTGCAGGATCCGGTGCTGTATGGAGAGTGCCTTTCCGGGGCGCTCTATTGGAACGATTTTCTGAACCTGGCGAAAAGCGCCGGTTTTGGCGATCCCAGACTGGTGGAGGACCGCCCCATCACCATCGAGAACCCGGCCATTGCAGAGAAGCTGGCGCCTGCGCGGTTCTATTCAGCGACCTATCGATTGTTCAAGCTGCAGGGCCTGGAGCCTGCCTGTGAGGATTACGGGCAGGCGGTGATCTATCGTGGTGGTATTCCGCATTCGGAGTCGGTATTCCATCTGGATGCGCATCATGCCATCGAGCGCGGCAAGGTCTTTCCGGTGTGTGGCAACACCTGGCGCATGCTGCAGGATACCCGCTTTGCGCCTTACTTTGAGTTTGTCGGCAACTTCGATACCCATTACGGCATCTTCGAAGGATGCGGTGTGGCCCTCCCGTTCAGCCAGCCGGATCAGGGCGGCAGCGCCGCGGCCTGCTGTTGAGCAAAGCGTCTGCTTGAGGAGGCAGCTATGCAGTTGATCAAAACGCAGGACTGGTATCGCACCTCGAAGGATGAGCCGCGTGGCTACATCGAGGCGGCGGCCTTGCGAGAGGTGTGGTTTCACACCGGTACCGCCTGCAACCTGTCGTGTCCCTTCTGCCTTGAAGGTTCGAAGCCGGGGGACGACCGGCTGGGGCTGATGACGCTGGCGGATGTGAAGCCGCTGGTGGATGAAGCCTGTGAGCTGGGGGTGCAGCAGTTTTCGTTTACGGGGGGCGAGCCGTTCGTGGCGCGTCAGTTTCCCGATATTCTCGCCTATGCGGCGGCACAGCGCCCTTGTCTGGTGCTGACCAACGGGACCCGGCCGCTGTTGCAGCGTCTGGCGCAGATCGAACCACTGGCCCACGCCGCGCATCCGGTGTCGTTCCGGATCAGCGTCGATTACCCGGAGATCGACCGCCATGAAGCGGGACGCGGTGCAGGCACCTTCGACGAGTCTTTCCGTGCGCTGAAGGCATTACATGATCTCGGTTTTCATGTGTCCCTGGCACGCCAGTGGAGCGCCGATGAAGACACCGCTGCTGTTGAGCGCGCCTACCGTGACTGGTTCGCCCACTATGGCCTGCCCACCGATCTGCACCTGGTGTCGTTCCCGGATTTCGCGCCGCCCGGTGTCGAGCGTGCGACGCCGGAGATCACCGAACATTGCATGACCACCTATCAGGACGCTGACAGTCGCGCGCGTTTCATGTGCGCCTTCAGCCGCATGGTGGTCAAGGACAAGGGCCGGATGCGGGTGTATGCCTGCACGCTGGTGGATGACGACGCGCGCTATGATCTGGGTAGCACCCTGAAAGAAAGCCTCGATCAGCGCATCATGATGCGGCATCACCGGTGCTACAGTTGTTTCAGTCTGGGCTCCTCCTGCAGCGAGCTCTGAACCCGTACACGTCTGCAAGGGCAGAAACATGAACATGCGCAAGCTGGTGGTGCTGGCGTTGGTGGCCGGAGCGGTCGCCGCGTTTTTTATTTTCGATCTGGGGCAGTACCTGACGCTGGAATACCTGCGCAGCAGCCTGGACCGGTTCCAGTCGTTATATGCCGAGCATCGTCTGCTGACGCTGGCAGGGTTTTTCCTGATCTATGTGGCGGTGACAGGTTTGTCGTTGCCGGGTGCGGCGATCATGACGTTGGCCGCCGGGGCGTTTTTCGGGCTGGCCGTGGGCGTGGTGCTGGTGTCCTTTGCCTCCACGCTGGGCGCTACCATCGCGTTTCTGGTGTCCCGGCTGTTGCTCAAGGATGCGGTGCAGTCACGGTTCGGCGAACGTCTCAAGGCCATTAACGAGGGCGTGCGCAAGGATGGCGCCTTCTATCTTTTTACCCTGCGTCTGGTGCCGATCTTTCCGTTCTTCGTGATCAATCTGGCCATGGGGCTGACGCCGATTCGTACCTGGACCTTTTTCTGGGTCAGTCAGGTGGGCATGCTTGCCGGCACCGTGGTCTATGTGAATGCGGGTACTCAGGTGGCGATGATCGAATCGCCGGGGGATCTGCTCTCGCCACAATTGCTGGGCGCTTTTGTGCTACTGGGGCTGTTCCCCTGGCTGGCGCGTGCGCTGCTGGGTCGTGTCCAGGCCCTGCGCGTTTATCGCGGCTGGAAAAAACCTGCCCGTTTTGATGCCAATATTGCGGTGATCGGTGCCGGATCTGCCGGGCTGGTGACGGCCTACATCGCGGCGGCGGTCAAGGCAAAAGCAATTCTGATCGAGCGGGACCGCATGGGCGGCGATTGCCTCAATACCGGCTGTGTGCCCTCGAAGACACTGATTCGCAGTGCGCGGGTGCGTCATATGCAGAAGCAGGCGCCGGACTTCGGCGTTGCCGGGGTGCCCGGTGAGGTGGATTTTCCGGCGGTGATGGCGCGCGTGCAGTCCGTGATCAGCAAGATTGAGCCGCATGATTCGGTCGAACGCTACACCGGCCTGGGCGTGGACTGCCGACAGGGTCATGCGCGGCTGGTGTCGCCCTGGGAAATCGAGATCACCAATGGCCAGGGCGTAGAACGTGTTCGCGCCCGGCACATCGTGATTGCTTCGGGCGGTGAACCGCTGGTGCCACCGATTCCCGGGCTGGCGGAGATGGAGATGCTGACCTCGGACAGCCTCTGGTCGTTGCAGACGCAACCGCAACGGTTGCTGGTGCTGGGGGGCGGGCCCATCGGTTGCGAGCTGGCGCAGAGTTTCGCCCGGCTCGGTTCCCAGGTGACGCTGGTGGAAATGGCGCCACGTCTGCTGCCCCGCGAGGATGAGGAGGCGTCAACGCATGTGGCCGGGGCACTGGAGGCGGATGGCGTCACCCTGCTGACCGGTTTCCGTGCGGCGCGCTTCGAGCGTATCGACGGTCAGCAGTGGCTGCTGGCGGTATCCGCTGAAGACGGCAGTGATGAACAGCGCGTGCCGTTTGATCAGGTGCTGGTGGCATTGGGGCGCCGTGCTCGCACTGAAGACATGGGGCTGGAAGCACTGGGGATCGAACGCACCGAGCGTGGCACTCTGGCGGTGGATGATTACCTGCGCACCCGGGTGCCGAATATTCTCGCGTGCGGTGATGTGGTGGGGCCGTACCAGTTTACCCATGTGGCTGCGCATCAGGCGTGGTACGCGGCGGTGAATGCATTGTTCGGTCGTCTCAAACGTTTTCGGGTCGATTACCGGGTCATCCCCTGGTGTACCTTCACGTCACCGGAAGTGGCCCGTGTTGGCCTGAGCGAGGCGGAGGCGCGGGAGCAGGGGGTCGCCTTCGAGGTGACGCGCTATGGTATCGACGATCTCGACCGGGCCATTGCCGATGGTACCGACACCGGCTTCGTCAAGGTGCTGACCGCTGCGGGCAGTGATCGCATTCTGGGCGTGACGATCGTGGGCGAACATGCGGGCGATCTGATCGCCGAGTATGTGCTGGCCATGAAGCACGGGCTGGGGCTGAACAAGATACTTGGCACCATCCATATCTACCCGACGCTTGCTGAAGCGAACAAGTTTGCTGCCGGAGAGTGGAAAAAGGCGCACGCGCCGCAGCGCGTGCTGACCTGGCTGGCGCGTTACCATCGCTGGCAACGCGGTTAACCGACGACTGAAGTCGATCAGTCGAACGCGTTTTCAATCACATCGCGATAATTGCGGATGCGTTGCACATAGTGCACGGGCTCATAACCGCGCGCATAACCATGACGTGTGCGCGGGTAGTAGCGCCGGTCCGCTTTTAACGGCAGTACCTGTTCCATGTCCCGCCAGGAATCCGGATTCTTGCCCAGCTCGCGGGCCAGTTGCCGGGCATCCAGCAGGTGGGCCCGGCCGATGTTATAGCTCGCGAGTGCCAGATAGGTGCGATCCGGCTCGGGAATGGTATCCGGAAGGCGGGCATGCAGATCGGCCAGATAGCGCGCGCCGCCCTGTACGGCTTCGCCCGGATTGAGCCGGTCGACCCCCAGTGATTCGGCGGTGCGCTGGGTCAGCATCATCAGCCCGCGTACGCCCGTGGCGGAACGGGCTTCCGGATCCCAGTGGGACTCCTGATAGGCCAGTGCGGCCAGCAGATCGGCGGGCATGCCGGTTTCGCGCTCGGCCTCAAGGAAAAAGCGCTGGTACTGCGGCAGCCGCTCGTCCAGGCGTCGATTCAGTGCGCGCATGTCGACAAAATCAAAAGTAGCGATGTAGGCGTAATAGCGTGCTTCCATTGCGGCGATGGCCAGATCACCGTTATGGCTGGTCATCCATTCGGCGGCTGCCTCGGCGACGTCCGGCAGTGATTCGGGACTGTACCAGCCCAGATTCTCACCCTCGTTCAGGTTCATCTTCACATCCAGCACGGGCCAGTGACGGCGCGTGATCTGAACAATATTGGAATCGGCCACAGTGCAATCAATCCGGCGTTCTGCGGCGTGCCCGAGCAGGGTTTCTGTGCTGTGGCGTGATGTTTCGCTGAACGACAGGTCGTTGTGCTGCGTTTGCAAGGTGCGCAGGGTGTCGGCATAGCTGGAGTTGGCGGCGACCTGGATATTCAGCCCGACCAGGTCTGCGGTGCGGCGAGGGCGTGGCTGGAGTTCGCGGTGACAGACCAGTTGCTGGCGCACTTCCGTGTGGGCAGGCCCCCGGGCGAAGCGTTCATTGCGGGCGCGTGTCTGGGTCAGCCCCGCTGCCGCCAGATGAACGCGCCCTTCGTCCAGCGCCTGCAGCACATCGGCGGTGGAATCCAGTACATGCCATTCGATATCCCAGTCATTATCGCGAGCGAACGCATAGACAAGATCGTGTTCGGGGCCGACAGGCCGCTGATGGCGGTCAAGATAATAGGTGGTGCCTGCATTGCGGGTGGCAACCTTGAGTACGCCTTCGTCTTCAAGCTGGCTCATGTCGGCGGTGGAAGGTGTGCGATCGCCGCACGCCGTTAACATGGCCGCGCCCATGACGGACGCCGCCAGATAACGTTTCTTTTGCATGGAATGGTCCCCTTCTTTTTACAGTCGGGGACAGCCTACCTTATCACTTGCGTGAATTGAAAATTCACGCGTCAGGCGCGCAAACGTGTGCGTACGCCGCGGCCGGTCATTACCGCCAGCACTTCCAGCAATGACAGGAAACCCCGGTCATGCTGGCGCGGTGCCTTGCCCTGGCCCATGCGAGCAAGCTGGCGCGCGTACCAGCTCACCTCCATCAGTGCCATCCGGTCGATGGCCTTGATGCCGACCTTGATCGGTTTGACCTGACTCACCGCCGGTTCGCCCGCCAGAATGCGTCGCGACAGATCCGGCTCGATGGCCAATGGGCGTGCCAGGCCGATCAGATCGGTGGCCCCGGACGCCAGAGCGGCGGCCATGCCGCCGGCACTGCGAAAACCGCCTGTGACCATCAAAGGGGTGCTGACGCGCTCGCGCACTTTTTCTGCAAACGTCAGAAAATAGGCTTCACGTTCCAGTGTGCTTTGCTTGACGCTGGCGCCGGTGGCCATGGCCGGACTTTCATAATTGCCGCCGGAAATTTCCACCAGATCAATGCCCAGATCAGCCAGGGTCTCGATCACCGCGAGGGATTCTTCCTCGGTAAAGCCGCCGCGCTGAAAATCAGCCGAGTTGAGTTTGATGCCGATACTGAAATCCGGTGCCGTGGCAGCGCGCATCGCCTTGTAGATTTCAACCACAAAGCGCATGCGGTGCTCAGCGCTGCCGCCCCATTGATCGTCACGCTGGTTGTGATGCGGAGACAGGAACTGGCTGACCAGGTAGCCGTGGGCGCCGTGAATCTGCACGCCGTCAAAACCGGCCTCACGGGCCAGCGCCGCGCTGCGCGCGAAGCGCGCGATGATGTCACGAATTTCAGCGTCGGTCAGGGCGCGCGGTGTGGCGAACATCCGGTTCAGCGGCGCTCGGAAGGGAATGGCGCTCGGTGCCACCGTATTCGGATTGATCATTTTCGGGCTCTGTTTGCCCGGGTGATTCAGCTGCATCCAGTGCTGGTTGCCCCGCACCTTGCCCGCAGCGGCCCATTCACGCAGCAGGGCCATGTCGCGGTCGTCTTCCAGAGCCACATTGCCGGGTTCGCCAATCTGCGTGCGATCCACCATGACGTTGCCGGTGATCAGCAAACCGGTCTCACCCTCGGCCCAGGTGCGATACAGGCGCGCCAGGGCCCGTGTGGGGCGGCGGTCGAGCGTGCCCAGGGCCTCACTCATGGCCGATTTGGCGAAACGGTTCGGAATGACGCTGCCGTTGGGCAGCGTCAGCGGCTGGTTCAGGGTGGTATCGGGCATGCGCATTGCTCACCAGGTTATGCAAGATGAGCGCCACCATAGCAGTGGTGTGGTGATGAACAAGTCCCGTTCAGGCCAAAGACATCAGCGCAGCAGCAACACCAGAATAATGATCACCAGCAGGAGGGTGGTTGCACCGGCCCCGGCAGGAAGTTCATCCATCTGTGCGGACAGCGAGGCCAGCTCCTGGTCGTTAAGCCGGTCGATCCTTTCAGCGGCGGCGTCCGGATTGACGCCACGGGCCACCAGTGCGTCGCGCACTGCATCACGCTCCAGGGCGTTCAGCAGGCGTTCACGCTGCTCGGTACTGCGGGCCTCGGCCAGGGCGCGGTCGGTGCCGATCATGGCATCGTCCAGGGCTGCGGCGGAGGTGCTCACCAGTTGCGCGGCCAGTAGCGTGGCGATCAGGCACAGGTGCAGGGCGCGACGGCCCGGCCAGCAAAACGTCATGGTGTCCTCCGACAGAATGGTTATTTATAGCTCAAGCCTAATCTGGTCGCAGGCGGTGGGTAACCGCTAACACCTTGTTTTTACGCAATTTTGCGTGGCAGTTGCGCAAAGGTCGGAATTGGTGTTCACTTGTTGAAAGTCGGAACAGGAATTCAGGGTATGGCGTACCGCGAGACAGCCCGGGTCCGGGAACGCAAGGCCGCGCAACACCAGGCGCTGCTGACGGCCGCAGAGCGGTTGGTGCGTGATGGCGGCTTTGCTGCCCTCACGATCCAGGCGCTGGCGGAACGCGCTGGTGTGGGCGTGGGCACGGTGTATCGTTATTTCAGGGCCAAGGACGTGCTGGCGGCGGAGGTGTTCCGCATGGCCACCGAGCGTGAAGTGGCGGCAGTGCGTGAGGCGGTGGCGGGGGATGCGCCGGTGGTGGCGCGCCTGAGCCATGCCATCCGCGTGTTCAGCCAGCGTGCGCTGCGTGCCCCGCGTCTGGCCTGGGCGTTGATTGCCGAACCGGTGGATCCGGCCGTGGACGAGGCTCGTCTGGTCTACCGCGAGGCCTACCGCGATGTGTTTGCCGCGCTGATCGACACCGGCGTGCGGCGCGGTGAATTGCCAGCGCAGTCGCCTCGGCTGGTGGCCGCAGCGCTGGTGGGGGCTCTGGCCGAAGCACTGCTCGGGCCGCTGGCATCGGATGCATCGCTGCCGGCAACGGAAGGCGACAGCATCCAGGGCATTACCGATTTCTGTTTGCGCGCTGTGGGCGCTGCCGCCTGATGTGGCGAGAAGGTAGAGGAGATAGACCATGAACCGACCGACCGGACCGATCAATGCGGACGCGCTGGCGTCCACCCACGAGGTGTTCAACCAGGCGTCAGCGCTGGAAGACTACAACGCCTATGACACTGACACGGCACTGCGTGAGGGTGTGGTGCGCCACGGGGCGGCCTGGGCCGAACCGATGTTGTCGGCCCATGGTGCTCGCACCGGCAGTGCCGAGGTGATTCGCTGGGGGTTCGAGGCGAATGAATTCAAACCGCAGTTTTACCCGCACGACCGCCAGGGGTACCGGGTGGACGAGGTGCGTTATCACGAGTCCTATCACAGGCTCATGGCGCTGGGCCTGGAAGCGGGCCTGCATTCGCGCGCCTGGGCTGAACCGAAGCCGGGTGCCCACGTGGCCCGGGCGGCCATGGGTTATCTGCAGGCGCAGGCGGAAGCCGGACACGGCTGCCCGCTGACCATGACCTTCGCAGCGGTGCCGTCGCTGCGACTGACGCCCTCCATCGCCGAGGAATGGCTGCCGAAGGTGCTGGCCAATGCCTATGACCCGCGCAATGTGCCGCATACCGAAAAACAGGCGCTGACCATCGGCATGGGCATGACCGAAAAACAGGGCGGCTCGGACGTGCGCGCCAACACCACTACCGCCACCCCGGTGGGTGCCAGTGGCCCCGGCGAAGCCTACGAACTGATCGGCCACAAGTGGTTTACCTCGGCGCCGATGTGCGATGCGTTCCTGATGCTGGCCCAGTCACCGGGCGGGCTGAGTTGTTTCCTGGTGCCGCGCTGGCGCCCGGATGGCAGCAAGAACCCGATTCAGGTGCAGCGCCTGAAGAACAAGGTCGGTAATGTCTCCAATGCATCATCGGAAATCGAGATGCGTGGTGCGTTGGGCTGGATGGTGGGCGAGGAAGGCCGTGGCGTACCCGCGATCATCGAGATGGTGGCCATGACCCGGTTCGATTGCATGATGGGATCGTCCGCCGGTCAGCGTCAGGCTGTGGCGCAGGCCATCAACCACGCTGCCGGACGCGCCGCGTTTGGCAAGACGCTGATCGACCAGCCACTGATGCGTAATGTGCTGGCGGATCTGCAACTGGAGGTCGAAGGCTCGCTGGCGATCACCCTGCGCATGGCGGAAGCCCTCGACAAGAGCCTCGCCGATGCTGGCAATGAACATGAAAAACTGTTGCTGCGTCTGGGCCTGCCCGCTGGCAAGTACTGGATCTGCAAGCGCACCCCCTTCCACGCCTATGAAGCCATGGAATGCCTGGGCGGCAATGGCGTGACGGAAGACTTCATTATGGCGCGGCTGTACCGCGAAGCGCCGATCAATGCCATCTGGGAGGGCTCGGGCAACGTCCAGGCACTGGATATGCTGCGTGCCCTGGGCAAGACCCCGGCCGTGCTGGAGGTCTGGTTCGCCGAACTGGCGAAGAGCACCGGGGCAGACGCCACGCTGGACCGTGCCGTGGCAAGACTCAAGGGTGAGTTCAGCGATCTGTCCAATGCCGAGTACCGCGCCCGCCATGTGGTGGATCAGCTGGCGCTCACGATGCAGGCCAGCCTGCTGGTGCAGGCGGGCAATACGGCGGTGGCCGAGGCCTTTATCGCCTCGCGCCTGGGCCAGCAGGGCGATCGCAACTACGGGACCCTGCCGCAGGGGCTGGATATCGACACCATTATTGCCCGGGGCCAGGTACGCTGATTAACGGTTTGCCGCTGGTAGAGTCCCGGGCACATTGGTAAGGTTCATGTCCTTACGAGCCAGGGGAGTCGACCAGGGTGAGCAGCTTTCAGCCGGGTATTTTTGACAAGCGTTTTCGCGAACAGGTGTTTCTGGAATACGGGCTGGCGCGCGGCACCTCCGAGCGTGCCGTGCGCGACGCCCTGCGTGCCGTGCTGGCGCTGAATGACGAGGAGCACACCGTCATTACCGTGGCCTTCGGGCCGCATCTGTGGTCCATGCTGGACGGCCATTTCGATTTCCCGCCTTTCTCCCTGGAAGGGCAGGTGGCCGCGACGCAGGGCGATCTGCTGGTCTGGGTCCAGTCGCCGGATCGCAGCCACGCCTTTGACGGCGCGCTGGCCGTGCACCGGGCATTGGGCGACCGCTTCAGCACCCAGCTGGAAATCAATGCCTTCGTCTACCACGACATGCGCGACCTGACCGGATTCGTGGACGGTATCGGCAACCCCCAGGGCGAGAAAGCGAAGCTGGCGGCGCTGGTGGGTCAGGGCCACCCCGGTGTGGGGGGCAGTTTTGTGCTGACGCAAAAATGGGTTCACGATCTGGCCGCGTTCGAGGCCCTGCCGGTGGCGGAGCAGGAACGTGTGATCGGCCGCACCAAGGAAGACGCGGTGGAATTTTCCGACGATGAAATGCCGGTGGACGCCCACGTGGGCCGCACCGATGTTGACCGCGACGGGGTCCCGCAAAAAATATGGCGCCGCAGTGTGCCTTACGGCACGACCACGGAACACGGCAGTTATTTTGTCGCCTTCAGCTGCGAGCTGGATCGCTTCGATTATCTGCTGCGGCGCATGTACGGCATGGTGGATGACGGCGTGCGCGATCGCCTGACCACCTTCTCCACGCCGGTCATGAGTTCATGGTGGTACGCGCCCACCCGAGACTTTTTGCAGGCTTTGTGATGGCATCGCTCAAGGAACAATTGCTCAAGGCCGGGCTGGCGGACAAGAAACAGGCCCGCCGCGCGGAACACGAAAAGCGCCAGGCGAAGCAGCGCCAGGCGAAAGGCCAGGCCCCGGCGGACCAGGTGGACGTCCGCGCCGCGCGCGAAGCGCAGGCGGAGCGTTCCCGGGCGCTGAATGCCCAGCGTGAGGAGCAGGCCAGGGCCAGGGCATTGGCGGCAGAAGTGGCGCAGATCATCGCCACCAACAAGATCTCGCGGGAAAACGGCGATGTGCCGTATCAGTTTACCGATCAGCGCAAGGTGCAGAAAATCTATGTGCCAAAGGCGCTGATCGATCCGCTGGCGCGCGGGCAGATGGGTGTCGTGCGTCAGGGGCAAGGCAAGGGTTACGAGGTGGTGCCGCTGGAGACGGCGTTGCGGCTGCGTGAGCGCGCACCGGAGGTGGTGGTGTCACTGCACGCGCCGCAGAAGGCGTCCACACCGGACGAAGACGATCCCTACGCGGACTTCCAGATTCCCGACGACCTGATGTGGTAACCCGGCAACCCGGTTCAGCCGTTGATCACGCGCCCGCGGTAAACACGGGTGTGGCGTTTTTCAGTGGCGGCTACGGGTGGTGGCTCGTCACTGGCCATGTGCGGTAACCCATCTTCTTCCTCGATACCGTCATGCATCAACTGGCCGCGATAGCGTTTCTGTTGCGGTGTCGGGGGTGGCGTGACCAGCAGGTTATCGGGCCCTTCAAAATCAATTAGCGCCAGACGCAGTTCAGCGTAAACCCGCTGTAGCGATTGGGCGCGGCTGCGTCCGGCCAGTTCGGCAAGACGTTCGCGCAGGTCGTTGTCGGTGAGATGCAGCTTTACTCCGAATTCGGACTGGATCAGCCGGCGGCACTGGTTAACCAGGCGCAGCAGGCGATACTGCATCAGCCAGTTGGTGTCCTTGGCGGTGTCCATGGTGCATTCCCCGTCTGCGTGGGGGCCCATACTACATGGGCCTCTGTAAACAGCAGAGGCAGAAACCGTGCCAATGTCACACTTTTCCCGGAAAAACGGTGGGGGTGGGGGTCATGCGAAAATCTCAGTTCTTCGGGTGTGGTGCTGGGGGACTTGTTTGCTCTGTCTTGGTG
>PNLU01000055.1 GCA_013823245.1 Alcanivorax sp. | reverse complement strand
GGCACGGGCAGGCTCTGCTGCTGGCAACGGCTGCGCACGGTGGGCAACAGCGCACTGAGTTGATCGCACACCAGAATCAGCAGGGTATCCGCGCCCGGCTCCTCCAGTGTTTTCAACAGGGCATTCTGGGCATTGCGGTTCATCGCCTGGGCCGGCATCAGCAAGGCCACGCGATGGCCGCCGTACTGGGGCGTGCGGCTGGCGAACTCCATCAACTCACGCACCTGGTCAATGCGAATCGCCTTGCCGGGCTCGGCTGGCATCACCCGGCACAGATCAGGATGTGTCCCGGCCGTGCTCATGTGGCAGCCGTGGCAACGGCCACAGGCCAGACCACCGCGCGGCGATTCGCACAGCAGCACCTGCAACAGACTTTCCGCCAGGCGCCCCTTGCCGATGCCCGCAGGGCCGGTAAACAGCAATGCATGGGGTAAACGTCCCGCATCGCGACGGGCCAGCACCTGCTGCAGGGTATCGCGGTGCCACGGGCAAGGTGCTTCGATGGCGGCGCTGTCACTCATAACGGCTTACCAGTGTGTCGATCAGCGTCTGCACCTGCTGACGCACTTCATCCAGCGGCGCGCCCGCATCCAGGCGATGAAAGCGCGCCGGTTCGGCCTCGGCGCGGCTCAGGTAAGTGCTGCGAATCCGTTCGAAGAAGGCGCGGTCTTCACGCTCGAAACGATCGAGCTGCCCGCGCTTGCCCGCCCGGGCCAACCCGGTCAGCACGTCGATATCGAACAACACCGTGCAGTCCGGGCGCAGGTCCCCCTGCACCAGTTGCTCCAGAGCACCGATGCGGGTCATCGACAACCCGCGCCCGCCGCCCTGGTAGGCATAGGTCGCGTCGGTAAAGCGGTCACACAGCACCCACTTGCCAGCGTCCAGTGCAGGCCGGATAACCTGCTGCAGATGCTGGGCACGGGCGGCAAAGATCAACAGCAGCTCGGTATCAGCCGCCACCGGCTCATCATGGGGCGCCAGCAGCAGATCACGCAGTGCTTCGGCCAGCGGTGTGCCTCCTGGCTCCCGGGTAATGACCACCTCGATACCCGCCGCGCGCAACAGTTCGGCGGCCCAACCCAGGTTGCTGGATTTGCCCGCTCCTTCCACCCCTTCGAAGGTGATGAAGCGCCCGCGACTGCTCATGCCCGTCTCCGTCTGTGCTCAGGGGCTGGCCGGTGGCGGCGAGGAACGGTAATCCTCGCGCCGGTTCAGCTGATAGCGGCGCACGGCCGCGTTGTGTTCTTCAAGTGTCGCCGAGAAGTGATGCGAGCCATCCCCCCGGGCCACGAAAAACAGGGCCTCGGTGCGCTCCGGGTTCACCGCCGCGCGAATCGCGGCCGCCCCGGGCATGGCGATAGGGGTCGGCGGCATGCCACGAATCACATAGGTGTTGTAGGGCGTCGGCTCACGCAAATCTGCGCGACGGATACGTCCGTCGTAGCGCTCGCCCATGCCATAGATGACAGTGGGATCCGTTTGCAGACGCATGCCCAGTTCCAGGCGCCGGACAAACACCCCGGCGATCTTGCCCCGCTCGTGCGGTACGCCGGTCTCCCGCTCGATGATCGAGGCCATGATCAGAGCGTCGTAGGGATCGTTATAGGGCAGATCATCCACCCGCGCCGCCCAGGCCTCGTCGAGGATGCGCTGCTGGCGCTGCAGCGCCCGGCGCAGCAGCGCCAGGTCGGTTTCACCGCGCGTGTAGAAATAGGTATCAGCGGCAAACCAGCCTTCCGGGTGCATGTCCGGCAAGCCCAGTTCGGCCATGATCTCGGCATCACTGAGGTGAAGGGTCAGCGACTCGATCCCCGGTGCCATGCCCAACTGTGCACGCATGTCGCGAAACGTGGAGCCCTCGATGATGACGAAGGGGCGCTGGATCACGTCGCCGTTTTCCAGCTTGTCCAGCAGTGACGCCAGATTCTCGCCCGGCTTGATCCGGTACTCGCCGGTATGGATGCGGCGCGCGTCCTCGTGCGTCAACGCATACAAACGCACGCTCCACTGGCGCAGCCGTGCCTCATTGGCGTCGCCCAGCATGCCTTCGCGCTCCAGATGACGGACCACGCCATGCAGCGAGCCACCACGCGGCACGTCGAGAATATACTCTTCCTCCAGCTGCAGTGGCCGATGCAGATGACCCGCGAGCCAGGTCAGGCCGAGCGGCACCAGCAGCAACGGCAGGAAGACAAGCAGTACAAAATATTTGATATGTCGTTTTTTCATTCGAATCGCTGTTCCAGCCGCCCCTGTATGACGCGGGTAATCTCACCCACGGGCCATACCCACTGCGCCAGTTTACGGACCGGCAGGATTCCGGCAACACTGTTGCAGGCAAAAACTTCCGTCGCCGCGTCGAGTTGTGACAACGGCCTCGTCGTCACCTGGACCGGCAGCCCCAGTTGCGGCGCCAGTTCCTCCAGGATCAGGCTCCGCGCCACACCCGCCACACCGCAGTCCGTTACGGCCGGGGTCCACAACTCATCCGCTACCACCGCAAACAGGTTCATGCTGGTGAATTCCACCGGGCAACCGCCGGTGTCACACATCAGGCCCTCCTGCCAGCCTGCCTGCTGCACCTCACGGCGCGCCATCACCTGCTCCAGGCGGTTCAGGTGCTTGAGGCCGGCGAACGCCGGTTGCAGCGCCAGACGCTGCGCGCAGAGTCCGGCCTGAATGCCGTCGGTATAATCGCGTTGCGGGCGCGTCGGGCGCGGGTGCAGGCTGGCAATCAGACGGGGGGCAGCGGGCTCGGGCCAGGCGTAACCGCGGCCGCCGCTGCCACGGGTCAGGATCAGCTTGAGGACACCCGCCTCAGCATCCTGCGCCTGAGACAACGCCGCTGTCAGGGCCGCATCGGCCTCATCGGCAGAAAAGGGAATACCCAGGCGCCCGGCGCCCTCAAGCAAACGCGCCCGGTGCCGCGACCACAGGGGCGCTGCACCGGGCGTCAGGCGCAAAGTCTCGAAGCAGCCGTCACCGTAGGCCAGGCCACGGTCATCCGCCGGCAGATGCTGCCAGACCAGTTCGGTCACAGGCGGCGAAACACCAGCGAGCCGTTGGTGCCCCCGAAGCCAAACGAGTTGGACAGCGCCACCTCGATCGACCGCTGCTGGGCCGTGTGCGGCACGAAGTTCAGATCGCAACCCTCATCCGGGTTGTCCAGATTGATGGTCGGCGGCGCCACACTGTCACGCATGGCCAGGATGGTGAAGATCGCCTCCACCGCCCCGGCCGCCCCGAGCAGGTGGCCGACCATGGACTTGGTCGAGCTGACCGCCAGCGCGCTGGCATGATCACCGAAGACGCTGCGGATCGCACTGGCCTCGGCCAGGTCACCGGCCTTGGTCGAGGTGCCATGGGCGTTGATGTAATCCACCTGATCCGGATTGATCCCTGCATCGCGCAGCGCATTGCGCATGGCCAGCGCGGCCCCGGCGCCGTCCTCGGGCGGCGCGGTCATGTGGAAGGCGTCGCCGCTCATGCCGTAACCCACCACCTCCGCATGGATCTGCGCGCCACGGGCTCGGGCATGTTCGTACTCTTCCAGCACCAGAATCCCGGCACCGTCAGCCAGCACAAAACCATCGCGATCGCGATCCCACGGGCGGCTCGCCGCCTGCGGGTCGTCATTGCGCGTCGACAGCGCCCGTGCCGCCGCGAAGCCGCCCAGCCCCAGGGCACAGGAGGCTTTTTCCGCACCGCCCGCCACCATGACATCGGCCGTGCCCAGCATGATCTGCTGTGCAGCAAAGCCGATGCTGTGCGTGCCGGTGGTACAGGCCGTCACCGTGGCAAAATTCGGTCCACGATAGCCGTACATGATCGACAGGTTGCCGGAAATCATGTTGATGATGCTGCCGGGCACGAAGAAAGGAGAAATCTTGCGTGGGCCACCATCCAGCAGTTTCTGATGGTTTTCCTCGATGCCGGTCAGGCCGCCAATGCCGGAACCGATGGCCACACCGATGCGCTCGGCGTTCGCTTCATCGTCGGTCAGCCCGGCATCACGAATGGCCTGGATCGCGGCCACCAGCCCGTACTGCACGAAGATATCCATCTTGCGTGCGTCCTTGGCCGGCATGTAGTCCGCTACATCAAAGTCCGGAACCAGGCCAGCAAAGCGTGTGGAATAGGCACTGGTATCAAAATGGGTGATATCGCGAATACCGCTCTGCCCCGCCACCAGTCGCTGCCAGGTGCTCGCCACGTCTGTCCCCAGCGGGCTGAGCATGCCCATGCCGGTGACGACTACTCTGCGTCTTGCCACTGCCTCACCTCCTTCGGACAAAAAAAAGCCGCAAGTCCACTTCTGAACCCGCGGCTTTCTTGATCAGGCCAGAGCCGGATCAGGCGTGTGCCTTGACGTAGTCGATGGCGGCCTGAACGGTGCTGATCTTTTCAGCTTCTTCGTCAGGAATCTCGGTCTCGAATTCCTCTTCGAGCGCCATCACCAGCTCCACCGTATCCAGTGAGTCGGCGCCCAGGTCTTCTACAAAGGACGCTTCCGGTTTGACGTCTTCCGGTTTCACACCCAGCTGCTCTACGATGATCTTGCTGACGCGTTCTTCAATGCTGCTCATGATCCTGACTCTCTCCTGTTAGTGGTGTCCCTGCACCTCAGGCGGGTATTCTAGGGGAACGCTGTTTGCCCATGCAAGTTACGATCCCCGCCCGCCCGGGCACATGTGTTGCGAATTATTTGCCCCTGAAATCAAGAGCTTGGGTTTTCGCTTACCCGGTAAACATGCCGCCGTTGACGTGCAAGGTGGTCCCGGTTACATAACCAGCGCCTTCTGACGCCAGCCAGACCACCGCACTGGCAATCTCATCCGGCCTGCCCAGACGGCCCAGCGGTATCTGGCCCAACAGCGTATCACGTTGTGCCTCCGGCAGCGCATCGGTCATGTCGGTCTGGATGAATCCCGGCGCCACACTGTTCACGGTAATGGCCCGCGAACCCAGTTCCCGCGCCAGCGCGCGGGTAAAGCCTTCCGCCCCGCCCTTGGCGGCCGCGTAGTTGGCCTGCCCGGCATTCCCCATGCTGCCGACCACCGAACTGATGGTGATGATCCGCCCCCAGCGAGCTTTGGTCATGCCTTTCAGGCACGCCTTGCTGACCCGGAACAGGGCATTGAGGTTGGTATTGATCACCGCATCCCACTCGTCTTCCTTCATGCGCAGCATGATGTTGTCGCGGGTGATACCGGCATTGTTCACCAGCACCAGCGGGGCGCCCCAGCGCTCCTGAATCTGCGCCATGGCGGCGCTCACAGAGGCCGCGTCGCTGACATCCATCACCACGCCGCCACCGGCATTGCCCTGGGCAGCCAGTGCCTGGGTAATCCCTTCGGCACCGGCTTCCGTGGTGGCGGTGCCGACCACAGTAAAACCGGCCTCGACCAGTGCAGCAGCAATCGCCTTGCCGATGCCACGGCTGGCGCCGGTTACAAGCGCCAGTTTCTGTTCTGCAGTTGTCATCCTGTTACTCCCTGATGGGGCACTCAACCGTTCGGGGTTTCTGCACGCAAGGCGTCCGCGTTTTCCAGCGCCACCACATTGAGCCCCCGCTCGATACGTTTTACCAGCCCGGCAAGCACCTTGCCCGGACCGCACTCATAGGCCTGCTCGACCCCTTCAGCACTCAACCGTTGCACGGTTTCCACCCAGCGCACTGGTGAATGCAACTGACGCACCAGCGCATCACGCACGGCGGCGGTGTCCGTTTCCACGCTCACGTCCACATTATTGATCACCGGAATTTCCGGCGTGTGCAGCGTCATGCCCGCCAGTACGTCTGCCAACCCCTCGGCTGCAGGACGCATCAGCGCGCAGTGGGACGGCACACTGACCGGCAGCGGCATGGCACGTTTGGCACCTGCCGCCTTGCAGGCCTCGATGGCACGGGCCACGGCGTCCTTGTCCCCTGCAATCACCACCTGGCCGGGCGCGTTCAGGTTGACCGCTTCCACCACCTGGCCCGCTGCCGCGTCGGCACAGGCAGCCCGCACCTGGTCATCGTCGAGCCCGAGTACCGCCGCCATGGCACCGGTGCCCGCAGGCACGGCCTGCTGCATCAACTGGCCGCGCTTCTCCACCAGACGCACAGCGTCCCCCAGGCTGAACACACCGGCGCAGGTCAGCGCGGTATATTCGCCCAGGCTATGGCCGACCAGCAGCGCCGGACGGTATCCACCCCGGTGCAGCCACAGGCGCCACAGGGCCACCCCGGCCGCGAGCAGCGCTGGCTGCGTCTTGTCGGTGCTGTTGAGGGCGTCTTCGGGGCCGTTCTGGATCAGCGCCCAGAGGTCGTAACCCAGCGCGCCGGAGGCTTCATTGAAGGTGTGCTGGACAACGGATTCACCGGCATAGTCGGCCAGCATGCCCACGGCCTGGGAACCCTGGCCGGGAAACAGAAATGCAGTCTTGCTCATCGTTAACATCAACTCCCTGCAACTGGGCGGCATTATGCGTGCCCCGGCCCGTGATTGCGCGCCGGGCTTGCAACAAAATCTTATCGCACCGTCTTACAGCGCCTTGCCAATCAGGCCCGGCACGTTGCGACGGGCTTCCAGCAGAGCCACTTCCAGTGCTGCGGTAAAACCGGCCACGCCCACGCCGCCATGGCTCTTCACCACTACGCCGTTAAGGCCCACCAGGCTGGCGCCGTTATAACGCTCCGGGTCCAGACGGCCCTTCAGACCTTTCAGCACCGGCAGGGCCAACAGGCCGGACAACTTGTTCAGCCAGCTGCTGCCAATTTCCTCACGGATCATGTGACTGATCATGGAAGCCACGCCTTCCATGGTTTTCAGCGCCACATTGCCGACAAAACCATCGCATACGACCACATCGGCTTCGCCGGCAAAAATACCATTACCTTCTATATAGCCGGTGTAATTCAGCGCCGGGTGCGCCTGCAACAGCAGCGCAGCCTGCTTGATCTGTTCGTTGCCCTTGATGTCTTCCTCGCCGATATTCAGCAGCGCGACGCGCGGTTTTTCCACCGCGTCCACAGCACGCACCACCGCCGCGCCCATCAGGGCAAACTGCAAAAGGTGTTCCGGCTCGGAGTCCACATTGGCACCGAGATCCAGCATATGGCAGTGCCCGGTGCGTGTGGGAATAGCCGTACAGATCGCTGGCCGGTCGACACCCGGCAGGGTTTTCAAAACGAAACGGCTGACCGCCATCAGGGCGCCAGTGTTGCCGGCACTGACGGCGGCCTGGGCCTGGCCGTCGCGCACCTGATTGATGGCGACACGCATGGAGGAATCGCGCTTGCCGCGCAACGCTACGGTCACCGGGTCGTCCATCGTGACCACTTCACTGGCGGCCACCAGGGACACTCGCGGGTGTTGATCCAGCCCGGCCTTGTTCAGGGCCGATGCCAGCGCATCCTGCTGCCCCACCATCAGCACGGACACTTCTTCATGACGACGCAGCAGTTCTGCCACAGCAGGGACGGTCACCGGCAAACCGGCATCACCGCCCATGGCATCCACCGCCAGGGTCAACTGGGCCATGTCACAGCCTCTCTGGTCTGGTTTTCAAGCCCGCAAAGGATGTCGCAGCGGCGCCATATTGGCAAAGAAAAAAGTGTGCACAAATAAAAACGGGAGCCGCAGCTCCCGTTTCTTCTTGCCTGGTGTTACTCGTCTTCGTCGGCATCGACGCTGGCGATCACCTGGCGGCCACGGTAGTAGCCGTCCGGCGAGATGTGGTGACGACGGTGTACCTCACCGGTGTTGCTGTCTTCGGTCAGGGTCGGCGCGCTCAGGGCATCGTGCGAACGACGCATGTCGCGCTTGGAACGGGTTTTACGGTTCTGTTGAACTGCCATGATCGGCTCCTGTCATGCAAAGCGTTTTACTTCTGGCTGCCCTTGAGGCTCGCCAGAACAGCAAAGGGGTTATCGGCCTTCTCAGCACTGGTTTCATCACTCGCACCACCTTCGGGTTCGGCACCCTCCGGCAGGCGTGTGGGGCATTGCTCGTGCGTGGCCACCAGTGGCAAGGCCAACAGCAATTCCTCTTCCAGCAGCGTGGCCAGCGGCATCTTTTCCTCGGTAACCAGCCAGGGATCGTAGCGTTCAGGCAATGCCTGAATCTCGTCCTCGCTCCAGACCAGTGCCAGATGAACCTGCGCTGTTACCACGCAGGACACCGGCTCCAGACAGCGCTGGCAGGTCATCACCAGCTCTGTGGATACGGTACCGTGGACAATACGCTGACCCTCATCGGCATCCCGCTCAAAGGTGAGCGCCACCTGGACCGGCTGCGACTGGCTGTGCTCGAATTCACTCAGCCTTGGCAGTGCGGAAACGGTGGTCTGGCCACTGATGAGGCCGCCCTGGTCCGCCAGCTTTCGCGGCTCGACATAGTGCGGCAATTGCCCTGAAAACATAAGCGCGCAATTCTAGGGCCGTGGCCGCCCCCTGTCAAAGCGTTATTGAAAAGCTAACCCATTGAAGGAAAAGGAGTTTCCCGTGCGCCTTGAAAAGAGTGCCGGTATAATCGCCACGCAATACCGAAACTGAGCCCGAAACCAGCCCGGAGAGCCCATGTCCAGCACCCCTGATCGCCAGCACCCGCCCCTTGTTCTGGCCTCTTCCTCGCCGTTCCGGCGCAGCCTGCTGGAACGGCTCGGGCTCGACTTCGATTGCGACAGCCCGGAGATCGACGAGCAGGCCCGGCCCGGCGAAACACCGCAGCAACTGGTCCTGCGCCTGGCCCGCGAAAAGGCCGCCGCCGTCGCCCGGCGCCACCCCGGGGCCCTGGTCATCGGCTCCGATCAGGTCGCAGTGACCCCCGAGGGCGAAGTGCTGGGCAAGCCAGGCGCACGGGATGCCGCCGTGCGTCAGTTGCAGGCCAGCAGCGGCCGCAGCGTCACGTTCCTGACCGGCCTGTGCCTGCTGAACAGCGAGACCGGCCGCCATCAGAGTGGTTGCGAGCGCTTCACCGTGCATTTCCGTACCTTGCGGGATGCGGTGATTGAGCGTTATGTGGACAGCGAACAACCGTTCAACTGTGCCGGCAGCTTCAAGTCAGAGGGGTTGGGCATCGTGCTGTTCAAGGCGCTGGAGGGGCGTGATCCGAACGCGCTGATCGGCCTGCCGCTGATCATGCTGACGGATTTTCTGGCGGCCGAAGGGCTTGTGCTGCCGCGCTGATTTCACTGCGGCACGGATCAGCCACCCCGCCCGGCGTCAGGGTATCCAGCACTGCTGGCCGGTACTTGGCCAACAGCGCCCAGAGACGCGCTACCGTTTCGGTGTCCAGTATTCCGTCATGGCGGCGCTGGCGGAAGTGCAGCTGGAAAGCACGCACCACATCACGCGTCACCGCATTCGCCTCGCCATCGGAGGCAACAGGGTAGCCGTAGCCGCGCAGCGCCGTTTGCACTGCCGCCAGCGATGGCGGCTCGGCCTCCAGCAGCAGTTCGTAACAGGCGACCGTCTCGTCGTCGGGCCAGGCACCCACACCCGCCTCATACAGACGTCGCCACGGGAAACGCGGCCCCGGGTCCAGCTTGCGCGACGGCGCGATGTCCGAATGCGCCACCACGTTCACCGGATCAATGTTGTGGCGCTCAACGATATCCTGCGCCAAGGCAATGACGGCGTCGATCTGATCGTCGGGGTAGCGCGACCAGTACAAACCATAAAGCGTACCGCGCGGCCCGGCGTTGACGATCTCGATACCAATGGAGGTGTCATTGATATTGCGGCGATCACCCCACTCGCTGACACCGGCATGCCAGGCTCGGCGATGTTCTTCCACCAGTTGGTAGATCAGGGGCTCACCACGATAAAAACGCGCGGGCAACGGCATGACGTAATGGGCGCTGACATGAGGCCCGGTCAGGGTTCTGAGAGCACGGGCCTCATGGTGGCCGGTGTAATGAAGCACCAGATGGTAAACGCGGCTGCTGTGCCCGGGTGCCGGGTGGCTGTGATCCACCCGGTAACCCTCGCGCCGTTCCGGCCATGCGCAAGCAGCCAGCAACAGCGCCAGTAGTGTCAGTAACGCCAGCCCCGGAAACGGTCTGGCGTATCTGCAGTCTTGTTCAGCGCAGACTCCAGCCATCAACACCCATCACCTGGCCAATTCCCTTGCCAATGCTCATCCCGAAGCCGCGCAGGAAGCGCTCGAACGGATGCGGCAATACCGAGTAATCCACAATGTCTTCATGCCCGATAATATCGCGCGCCACCTGCCCGGGGCTGCCATGCCCGTCGGCCAGGCCGATGGTCACGGCCTCGTCGCCGCTCCAGACCAGCCCGGAGAACACCTCCGGATACTCGTCCACACGCAGACGCTCACCACGCCCTTCACGCACTGCATTGATGAACTGCTCGTGGACACGATCCAGCATGCGCTGGATGTGCGCCTGCTGCGTATCCGCCACGGGACCGAACGGATCCAGCAGTGCCTTGTTCTCCCCGGAGGTCATCACGCGGCGCTCGATACCGAGTTTCTCGATGGCCTCTTCAAAACCGAACCCGGCCATGATCACGCCGATGGAGCCGACGATGCTCGCCGGGTCCACATAAATTTCGTCGGCTGCCGCAGCAATATAATAGGCACCGGAAGCACCCAGATCGGTAATCACAGCGTAAACGCGCTTGTCCGGATGCTTGTCCTTGAGGCGCATGATCTCGCTGTACACGTATCCGGACTGCACCGGCGAACCACCGGGGCTGTTGATGCGCAGCATCACTGCTTCGGCAAACTCGGCCTCGAAGGCGCGACGCAGGCCGCTGCTGATCGCGTCGGCACTGGCCTCGGCTCCGTCAGCGATAATCCCGCTGATATCCACCATGGCCGTGTGCGGTTTGGTCGGCGCGGTGAAGCTGCCACCACCCAGGCGCATCGGCAGGAACAGCAGCAGCACGATAAACAGATAGGCCAGCGTGGCCGCGCGGAAAAAGATGCTCCAGCGGCGCTGCTTGCGCTGCTCATCCTGCATCGACATCACCACCTTCTCGATCAGCTGCCACTCGCGATTGTTTTGCGGCGGCTTCGGACGCTGTGCATCGTGGCGGTCGTTACCTTCGTTACCATTGTTATAGTCAGCCATCATCAGCTCTCGTTCAGTCAGCAGCTACGCGCTGCGCCACCCCGATCCAGGGCAGCACGTCGTCAATCTTCGCCAGCAGCGCCAGCGGTGTATGCGGCATCAGCCGCGTCGGCGGGTGCGCGCCGTATGTTACGCCGATTCGGTCCACCCCTGCGCGCTCGGCCATTTCCATATCGAACGAGGTGTCACCGATAACCAGCGCGCGCGCCGGCGGGCAATCCATTTCGTCCAGCAGTTCCTGCACCATGGCCGGATCCGGCTTGGACCGGGTTTCGTCGGCGCAGCGTGAGGCGTGAAAAAAACGCCCCAACCCGGTGTTGCCCCAGACCCGATCCAGCCCCCGGCGACTCTTGCCCGTGGCCACCGCCAGTTGCATGCCCTCGCGCTGCAGTGTCTCCAGGGTCACCAGCGCCCCGGGGAACAGGGGACTGGGTGTCTGCTCGGCGGCAATGAAGTGCGTCGCATAGCACTGCCGCATCGCCTCGATACGTTCGCCGTCCGCCTCCGGATAAAGAGCGCGGATAGCTTCCTCCAGCCCCAGCCCGATAATCGATTGCAGGGTCGCCGCTGGCAAGGGCGGCAAGGCAACATCATTCGCTGCCGCCGCCAGACACTGGACAATGCGACCCGTGGAATCCATCAAGGTGCCGTCCCAGTCAAAAATGACCAGTTGATAGCGCATCAGGCCTGTCCTTCACGAAGCCGTTGCAACGCCTGCTCGAAGGGTTCGTCGAGCGGCGCTTCCACCCGCAGGGGTTCGCCGGTCTGCGGGTGCCGCAGGCCCAGAGAGCGGGCGTGCAGGAACATGCGCGGATGCCCCAGACGCGGCGCCCAGTGGGCATTGGCCTCGTTGCTGCCGTACTTGGTGTCACCCAGCAGCGGAAAGCCGCCGTACTGCGCGTGCACCCGGATCTGGTGCGTGCGCCCCGTGCCCAGCGTTGCCTCGACCAGCGCCACATCGCCAAAGCGCTCCAGCAGGCGGAAGTCGGTGTGTGATGCCTTGCCCTCACGGGACACCCGCACCACGCGTTCGTTGCCGTGGCTGAGTTTGAGCAGCGGCGCCTCGATGATGCGCTGGCTGCCGCGAAAGCCCTGGCACAGCAGCCAGTAGCGCTTCTCTACCCCACCGTCCTGCATGAGCCGCTGCAAACGACGCAAAAAAGGACGGTTACGCGCCAGCATAATGGCCCCGGAGGTGTCACGATCGAGTCGATGTACCAGTTCCAGGTTGCGATCCTCAGGTCGCAGTACCCGCAGCGACTCGATCAGCCCCAGGCTGACCCCGCTGCCGCCATGCACAGCCAGCCCGAAAGGCTTGTTATAGATAAGCAGGTGGTCGTCTTCGTGAATCAGGCTGCGGCTGAGCCGGTCGCCCAGCCCCTGGCCCACTGCTGGCGCCTCACCGGCGCTGGCCATCCGCACAGGTGGAATGCGCACTTCGTCGCCCTCCTCCAGGCGATAGGTCTGCTTGCAGCGCTTGCGGTTCACGCGCACCTGGCCGTCGCGGATGATGCGATAGATACGGGATTTCGGCACCCCCTTCAGGGTGGCGATCAGGAAGTTGTCGAGGCGCTGCCCGGCACGGTCGGCATCAATGCGAACATAGCTGACGGCGGGGGCCTGGGCCTGACTTTCGGGCTGGATATCGGACATGGCGGCGATTCTAGGCGCTGTTCCCGGCAAATGCGATAGCCGGTATCTGATTGATGTTTGGCGGGTTTTGCTGCTATAGTCACGTGTCGGCTGTTATCCGGCCCCGGCGACGCGCAGCGGACATTCGCCGGGCAAGATGCGGAAACACACCCGATACAACGATGACAAGGCGCCGGTCAGCCCCATCACGGTATGACAGTGAGGCACCCGCGCCGCAGGGATTCACCCAGGAGATGCCGCCCGGTCTGATCACCGCAGGCGGCAATGTAACCAACCCAGGTGGCCTGCAGAGACGCCCCGACGATATTCCGGGCGACAGACACGAAAACGGTAACGGCGCTGCCCCGATCGCGCAGCGCCGCAGCGACACGAGACAAACAGGTTCATGCGGTCATGGCCCAGAAGGCCGTGATGCAGATAACCCGCACGATCTCCCGCGCTATCGGGGAACTACGTGCATGATGTGTTATGTGCCCGATTCCCGGTCTGATGCCCGCCAGTAAGAGCGCTCTCTGTGCTGCCCCGTTAATGTGGTAGACACATGAAACGTATGCTGATCAACGCGACACACCCTGAAGAGGTGCGTGTCGCTCTGGTGGATGGCCAGAAGCTCTACGATCTCGACATCGAGCACCGGACCCGCGAACAGAAGAAAGCCAACATCTACAAAGGCAAGATCACCCGCGTCGAGCCCTCGCTCGAAGCCGCGTTTGTGGACTTCGGCGCCGAGCGCCACGGCTTCCTGCCGCTCAAGGAAATCTCCCGCCAGTACTTCACCCGCGACCCGAAAGACATCCAGGGCCGCATCAACATCAAGGACGTCATCCGCGAAGGCCAGGAAGTCATCATCCAGGTCGACAAGGAAGAACGGGGCAACAAGGGTGCTGCGCTGTCCACCTTCATCAGCCTGGCGGGCCGTTATCTGGTCCTGATGCCCAACAATCCCCGTGCCGGCGGCATCTCGCGCCGTATCGAGGGTGATGAGCGCCAGGAACTGAAGGAAGCCATGAGCGCCCTGAAGATCCCCGCTGACATGGGTGTAATCGTGCGCACCGCCGGCCTCGGCCGGACGCCGGAAGAGTTGCAGTGGGATCTGGACTATCTGCTCAAGCTGTGGGACAGCATCGAAGCAGCCTCCAAGGACCGCCCTGCCCCGTTCCTGGTGTACCAGGAGTCCAATGTCATCATTCGTGCCATCCGTGACTACCTGCGCAAGGATATCGGCGAGGTCCTGATCGACTCCGACGAGACCTTCGCCGAAGCCAACGGCTTTGTCACCCAGGTGATGAACGACTTCGCCCACAAGATCAAGCTGTACAAGGACGAGACGCCGCTGTTCTCGCGCTATCAGATCGAATCCCAGATCGAGACTGCGTTCCAGCGTGAAGTGAAGCTGCCTTCCGGGGGCTCCATTGTCATCGACCCCACCGAAGCGCTGGTCTCCATCGACATCAACTCCTCCCGCGCCACCAAGGGCGCCGACATCGAGGAGACCGCCCTGCAGACCAACCTGGAAGCGGCCGACGAAATCGCCCGCCAGCTGCGTCTGCGTGATATCGGCGGCCTGATCGTGGTCGACTTCATCGACATGGGCCCGGCGCGCAACCAGCGCGAAGTGGAAAACCGCATGCGCGAGGCGCTGGAAGCTGACCGCGCCCGTGTTCAGGTGGGTCGCATCTCCCGCTTTGGCCTGATGGAGCTGTCACGTCAGCGCCTGCGCCCGTCGCTGGGTGAAACGTCCAGCATCGTCTGCCCGCGTTGTAACGGTCAGGGCCATATCCGCGACGTAAAATCCCTGGCGCTGTCTATCCTGCGTCTGGTGGAAGAAGAAGTCATGAAGGAGCGCACCGGCGAAATTCAGGCCCAGGTGCCGGTGCCCGTGGCGACTTACCTGCTGAACGAGAAGCGCCAGGCGTTGCGTGACATTGAGGCCCGCTACAAGGTGCGCGTGCTGGTGATTCCGAACCAGAACCTGGAAACACCGCATTTTGAAGTGCAGCGCATCCGTGACGATCAGGTCCAGCAGAACGTGACCAGCCATGAAATCGGCCTGCTGGAAGGCGAGGAAGATCCGAGTCTGGTTTCCGCCCAGGACACCGAGATCAAACGCCAGGAAGCCGCGGTAAAACTGGTCGCTCCGGATACCGCACCACCGCCGCCGAAACCGGCCCCCGAGCCAGCAGCCGCCCCCGCCACCCCGGGGCTGCTGGCACAGTTCTTTGCTTTCCTGGTGCGCATTTTCAAAGGCGACGGCGAGGCCAAGCCGAAGAAGTCGGTGGCGAAACAACCGGTACGCGGCGGCCAGCGCAACCCGAATGCGCGCCGTGGCCAGGATAACCGTGGCGGCCAGCAGGCTCGCAACCGTCGTGGCGACAACCGTCAGAACGACAGCCGTGGTCGTCGTGGCAGCGAAAACCGCCCGGAACGCCAGGACGGTCGCCAGGATGCCCGTGGTGACAGCCGCAAGGACGGCCGTCAGGACAAGCCGGACAATCGCGGCAACCGTGGCGGCCAGAATCGTGCCGAGCAGCAACGCCAGGAGCCGCAGCGTCAGGAACAGCCCACCAGGGCCCGTGACGATGCCGGCCGCCAGGAAAAGCCCCAGGCCGACACCCGCAATACCGACCAGGACGGCGCCCAGCAGGAGCAGTCCCAGCCGCGTCGTCGCCGTCGGCGCAACCGCGGTGGCGGTGGCGGCAACGCCCAGAACGCCCAGCAGCAGGACGGCCGTCAGCGTCAGCAGCGCGACAGCGATGACGACGAGATCAGCGACAACAACGATATTCGCAGCCAGGACAACGCCGAGCGCCGTACCCAGGCCAAGGATGATCGTCCGCTGCGTCAGCGCCAGCGTCCACAGCGCAAGCAGGAAGACGCTGCCGTGGATACGGCGAACGACAAGCCCGCCGCCGCAGAAACACCGCAGCAGGCCAGCAAGGCAGCTGAACAGGCCGCCGAGCAGACCGCAAGCCCGAGCGCCGAAGTGAACGCCGAGCAGAAGCCGCAGGAGAAATCTGCCCCCTCCGAGACGGCAAAGGCAGAAGCGCCCAAGGCGGAAGCACCTGCAGATAAGGCACCCAAGGAAGAGGCACCGAAGACAGAAGCACCCGCAGCGGAGGCACCCAAAAAAGAGGCACCCAAAGCAGAAGCCTCCCAGGCAGAGCCTTCGGAGAAAGCACAGCAGGCGGAAACAGCACCACCGCAGACCACGCCAGCACCTCGCGCAACAGCACCGGCTGCTGATACAGCCACGCCAGCCCCGCGCGACGAAGCACCGGCTGACGCCGCTGCCTCTGTGCCGGAGCCGAAAAGAACAGCCACGCCTGCCGCTGAAACCGCCGCCGAGCAAAAGCCGGCCAGCGAACCGGGCGCCAAGCCAGCCGCTGAACCGAAAGCGGCACCGGCAGCTGAAAAAGCCGAGAGCGAAGCTCCTGCGGAAAAGCCCGTAGCGCCCGCCCCGGCCGAAGCAACACCGGCTGCCGGAGAGTCGCCGACACGCGCCTCGAATGATCCGCGTGTACTGCGTCGCCAGCAGCAACAGGAAGGCAAATAAAGACCTGAAGCTGCAAGGCCACTGAAAAAGCCCGCTACATCGTAGCGGGCTTTTTTATTTCACTGTCCTGGCAGCAACCCTGCTACCGCATTGAACAAGACCCGGGTTTCATCGCAGATCGCCTCAAGCCGCGCAGGGTCGTCGTCGCCCAGCAGCAGCTGGAAACGTTTGCCCACACCGATGGCAATGCACAGCTCTGCATAGGTCTGCGCCAGTTGTTGCTGCGCCGCTGTCGGGCTCGCCCCCCCCAGCGCGGTGGCAATGGCCTGCGCCAGATGCTGCTTTTCCTGCCCGAAGATCTGCTGCTCCAGCATGCGGCCTATCGCGGGATCATGCAGCGCCTCGCCACAGAACAACCGCATCAGGCGGTTTTCTTCCACATCCCGCCACAGGTCCATCAGCAGGGCCTGCAGCCGCTCATGCAGCACTGCGGGGCTGAGCGGCGGCTTCATATCCGCCAGGGCGCGGGTCATCCGCGCGGGCCCCATCCGCTCCTGCAACGCCAGCAGAATCTCGCGCTTGCCAGCAAAATGGTTGTACAGCGACGGCGCCCGGATACCCACCTGACGGGCAATCTCGCGCATACCGGTAGCGGCATAGCCGCGCTCGGCAAAGCAGATCAAGGCGGCATTGAGGATCCGCTCCCGGGTCGGCTGGGTGGATTCTGTGTTGGCAACAGTGGTCACGAGCTGTCCTGTGCTGTCATTGACGAACTAACGATCGTTAGTATTATCGGGGGAGCATAACAACAGATCAAGGCCACCGGGAGAGCCATGATGACCGCTACTGCAGACCTGATTATTCGCCACGGGACCGTCTACGACGGCACCGGCGCCCCACCCCGCCAGACGGACATCGCGATCCGCGATGGCCGTATCAGCGCCCTCGGCGACGCACTGCCAGCGTCAGAGGCCCGCGAGATCGATGCACGCGGCTGCCTGGTGATGCCCGGCGCCATTGATATCCATACTCACTACGACGCCGAGGTGGAGGCACATCCGGAGTTGAGTGAGTCGTTGCGCCATGGCGTCACCTCCGTGATCTTCGGCAACTGTTCGCTGTCCGCCGCCCTGGGCGACGCCGAAGACATCGCCGACATGTTTGCACGGGTGGAAAACCTGCCCAAAGACGTGCTGATGCGCTGGTTCCGCGACAAGGACTGGCAAACCCCGGCGGAGTATTACGCCCATCTGGAGAAGAAACCGCTCGGCATCAATATCGCCAGCTTTCTCGGGCACTCGAACCTGCGCCTGGCTGTACTCGGCAAACACCGCTGCATGGCCCCTACCGATCTGACCTGGGGCGACAAGAGCGCACTGCGCACGACACTCAGCGAGGCACTGGATGCAGGTTATCTGGGCATGAGCGTGGATATGCTGCAATGGCATCGCTGGAAGGGCTTCAAGTACAACGGCGCTTCGGCCCCCTCGCACTATGCCACCATGAACGAATTCCGCTTTCTCGGCGACGTGTTGCGGCACCGTGGACGCATCATGCAGGCGACACCGGACGCCGGTCGCCGCCATCTGATTCCGATTCTGGCGATGATCAGCAGCGGCCTGGGGCGCAAGCCGATGAAGCTGTCCATGCTCACCAGTCTGGACTTCACGGCCAACCGTCGCCTGGGTCCGCTGACCCAGCGCCTGGCCACGATCATCAACAAACTGTTCCGTGGCGACATGCGGTTCCAGTCCCTCGCTGTACCCTTCGAACTCTGGAGCGACGGCTGCAACACCCCCGTGTTCGAGGAAATGCATGCCAGCGCCTGCCTGATGAATGCCGACACCCGCGCACAGCGTGAGGCACTCTATCGTGATCCGGAATGGCGCGGCCAGATGCGGCGTGAATGGCTGAAAAAATTCAACACCAGTTTCCACAAGGACCTGGCGCTGATGAATGTGGTGGCCTGTCCGGACGGTACGCTGGTCAACCGCACCTTTGCGGATATTGCCCGTGAGCGCGGCACCTCCGCCGTGGATACCTTTATCGATCTGATCGCCGAGTTT
>PNLU01000054.1 GCA_013823245.1 Alcanivorax sp. | reverse complement strand
CGATGGGTTTGAGCAGGCCGGAGATCGGCCCAAGCAGGTCTCCCAGGGCTTCAACCAGGGGCCCGGCCACGAACTCGTTGTCTTCGATACAGATCCAGAATTCGGGCTTGATGCGTGCGCCGTCCGGTTCAAATTTGTGCGCGTTGTAACGGCATTCCGGATTCGGATCGCCGGGGCGAAACTGCGGTTTGCCGAATTCATCGGCGGGCACCGGCTCGCCGTCGCTGCCCAGTGGGTAGGGGCAGTCGGCGTCCAGTTCATCGTAGAGGCCGTCCCAGACAATATGCGCGCCGAGCCCCAGGTTCTTGAGTCGCACCAGGGTCGGCAACAGAAACTCCACTTCGCCTTCGGGCAGCCCTTGCAGGTTTTCCAGGGTCAGCTCCAGCGGCGGGTTGTAACCGGCATTCTTCAGCACATTGTCGCGAATCAGGATGCCTTCCGGGTAATAATCCATGCGCCGGTCGCCGTCGCCGCCCAGCAGCTCATAGCTGGCGATGATGATGTTGGCGGTCTGATGGTCCTCGAACACATTGTCGAAAATCTCGATGCGGTCATAGGACAGGATCAGTGCGCCCGTGCCCTTGGGGACGGCGCGCACGATGCCACCTGCAGCGAAGTTGCTCAGGTTGTTATTGCGGGAAACGTTGTTGAACAGGCGCGTGCCGTCGCCGAACTGCGACAGGCCGGGCAGATCGAAAATCAGGAAGCCGCCGGTGTTACATTCGGCCAGGTTGTCATATTGATCAGCACGGTTGGTGTTCTCGATTTCAAAACCGGCCACGTTGAAGGCCGCGCGGCTGTTGCGCACGATCACGTCGTCGGACTGGCCGACGTAGATCCCGGCATCCGAGGCGCCGATGGCCTCGATGCCTTCGACCAGGATATGGCGCGATTCCACCGGGTAGATCGCGTAGCGACCGTTCGAGGAAGAAGGCTGGTAATCGTCCGGGCAGTCCCACTGCATGGAGGCGGGCACGTTGTTGGCGGCCACCGGCAGATTGGCGCTGGACCAGAGCATGCGCAGGTCAACAAAGTTGACGAAGTCCGAGCCTTTGACCTTGATGCCGTCGCCGGGGGTGTCGACCACGGACATGTCGCGCAGGGTCACGCCCCGGGTGTTGGAGACCAGGATGCCCTCGGCGGTGTTGGAGCCGCGGAAATTGAGGACGGTGTCGTCGCGACCGGCGCCGCGAATGGTGACATTCTCGCCGTTCTGCAGCACCAGGCCGGTGTCCATCTCGAAGTAGCCGCTGGCAAATTCGATCTCGTCACCGGGCCCGGCGGCAATGAAGGCCTCCAGGGCATCCCGTGTCGCATCCGGGCCGGGGGTGATCAGCCAGTGGCGGGGGATGTAGGGGGCACTGTTACCGGGCGGCGGCGCTTCACCGCCAGCGCCGGGCTGGCCAGGCGGGTTGCCGTTGATGCTCGAACTGCCGCCGCAGGCGGCCAGCAGCAGACTGGAAAACAGCGTCGCAGCACCCAGGTGGCGCTGGAAATCTGTGAGGCCTGGCATTGTTGTTATCCCCGATCCATAGCGTTACCAGCAGGCTATCGGGGGCGTGAAGGGACAAACAGGCGTGTTTGGTTAACTGGAGTGGCACCTTCGTATCAGATTGTGAATCAAAACACGACCTTTACATGGGGCGAGGCGTTCAGGGCGGCGTAGATGGCGCTGACCTGATCGCGATGCTCCATCACCACGCGGGCATTCACCGACACATAGGTGCCCTTGCTGCTCGGCGTGATGGCGATATCGGCATCCGGGTCGAAGGTCTCGCCCAGATGCTCCACCAGAATGGCGACCACCGCCTGCTCCAGCGGTGCGTCGGCGCGGCCCATGACCTTGAGGGTCATGGGGTGCGGGAATTCCCAGAGGTGCTCGTTGATGCTCATGCTTTATCTGCCAGTGCACGCTTGAAAGCAGTATACAGCCCGGCCACCTGACGCCATACCGGGCCCGGGCGACCGCTGCCGACGGTGGCGCCGTCGAGCGTGACGACAGGCACGATCTCGCGGGTGGAGCTGGTCACCCAGATCTCATCGGCGCTGCGCAGCGCGGCCTCGCTGATGGACTGTTCAGCACAGGGCACGCCGTGCTGGTGGCACAACTCCAGAATCAGGTCACGGGTGATGCCGCCGAGGATCAGCGGGCTTTTCGGGCAGGTCATGACGGTGCCGTCGGCAACGATGAACAGGTTGCTGGCGGAGCCTTCTGTGGCCAGGCCATCGCGCAGCAAAATGGCTTCGGCGGCCCCCTGAGTTACGGCCTGCTGGCGCATCAGGATGTTCGGCAGCAATGACACCGACTTGATATCACAGCGCAGCCAGCGGCAGTCGGGCAGGGTGATGGCGGCGACGCCTGGTGTGGTGTCCGGGGTGTCGGTGGGCGGCGGCGCCATGGGGCTGACCATGGCGAACACGGTGGGCTCGGTACCGGCTGGCGGGAAGGCATGATCGCGCTTGCTGGCCGCGCCCCGGGTGACTTGCAGGTAGAGGCTGAGGTTGCCACCGCCGTTGCGCTCGATCAGCTCCGCGAACAAGGCGCCCCAGCCCGCGTCATCCAGCGGCGCAGCCAGCTGGATCTGGTCCAGCGAGAACGCCAGCCGGGCCAGATGTTCGGCCAGCCGGAAGGGCTGGCCCGCATAGACCGGGATGACTTCATAGACGCCGTCGGCGAACAGAAAGCCCCGGTCCAGGGGGGAAATCCGGGCATCCTCAAGCGGCTGCCAGGTGCCATTCAGATAGGCGATGGACATGGTCAGAACAGGCCTCTGAAGAACAGCACCAGGTGATGCCACAGACGCCGGAAGATACCGGCGCGCTCGACATCGGCCAGGGCCACGAGCGGCTGCTCCAGCAGCACCTCGTCATCCAGGCTGATGGTCACAGTGCCGACCTGCTGGCCTGCGCTGACCGGTGCACGCAGATCGCCACGCAGGGACATGGAGGCGTCCAGACGGTCGTGGGCGCCGCGCGGAATGGTCAGCGTCATGTCTTCAGCCAGGCCCAGGTTCACGTCGCTCTGCTTGCCCATCCAGACGCGGGTCGGCATCAGGGTTTCACCGGCGGCGTAGGCTTCGTAGGTCTCGAAGAAACGGAAGCCGTAGGTCAGCAGCTTCTGGGTTTCCCGGGCACGGGCCTGCTCGGAGGTGGTGCCCATGACCACGGCGATCAGGCGCATGCCATCGCGTTCGGCCGAGGACACCAGGCAATAACCCGCCGCTTCGGTATGGCCGGTCTTGATGCCGTCCACGCTCGGGTCGCGCCACAGCAGCAGGTTGCGGTTCTGCTGGGTGATGTTGTTGTAGGTGAAGGATTTTTCCCGGTACAGCTCATAGTTTTCCGGGTAATCGTTGATCAGGGCGCGTGCCAGGATGGCCATGTCACGGGCGCTGGTGTACATCGCCTCGTCCGGCCAGCCGGTGGAGTTGGTGAAGTAGCTGTTGGTCATGCCCAGACGGCGGGCATGCTGGTTCATCAGATCGGCAAACGCTGACTCGCTGCCGGCGATATGCTCGGCAATCGCCACGGCGGCGTCGTTGCCGGACTGGATGATGATGCCCTTGATCAGGTCCTCGACACTGACCTGGGTGCCCTCGCGCACGAACATGCGTGAGCCGCCCATGCGCCAGGCTTTCACGCTGATGGTGACTTTGTCGTCCATACGCAGGTTGCCGTGGGCAATTTCCCGCGCCGCGATGTAGTCGGTCATGATCTTGGTCAGGCTGGCGGGGGGCAGGGCCTCATCCGCGTTATGCTCGACGATCACCTGGCCGCTGGCGGCATCCATCAGGATATAGCCGGTGGCTTCGACCTGGGGCGGGCGCGGCACCAGCGTGGCCTGGGCGCTGACGGTGGCCAGCAGGGGGATCAGGCAGCACAGCACGGACAGCAACTGGCGGGCGGAAAGCAGATGTGAGCGGGTCATGGTTCCTCGTTCCATTTTCTGCCCCGGGGCGACATGCCCGGGGGCGTCCTGTGAATAGATGCCGCAGAGACGGCGGGGTTCATTTCGCTGGTCGTGTCAGGGCATGACCCGCATGGCTTCACCATAGCCAGCGCCATTGAGCTGCCCGTGGGCCTGTTCCCGGGCATTCTCGGTGGCGAAGGGGCCCACCCACACCCGGTAGGTCGGATTTCCCTGAATGTTGCCCGGGCGGATCGCGACCGGCCAGGAAAACTCGCCCAGCAGACGATTGACCAGCTGCTGTGCCGTGGCGGACTGCTGGAACGCACCGATCTGCAAATACAGCTCCGCTGGCGGTGGCGGGCTGCTTGCGGCGGCGCGCATGGCCGGCTGGTTGCTGCCGCCTGCGCGGGTGGCACTGGCCTGTTGCGGGCGGTTGTTCTCCGGCGTAATCACCTCGACCCGCACACGGCCGGTACCCGCCTGCTCGATCCCCAGCTTGCTGGCAGCGGCCCAGGACAGGTCGATTTCGCGATCCGGGTGGAACGGGCCGCGATCGTTGATGCGCACGATTACCGACTGGCCGTTCTCGAGGCTGGTGACCCGGGCAAAGGTCGGCAGAGGCAGGTAGCGGTGCGCCGCCGTGAACTGGTACATGTCATAGGGTTCGCCGCTGGAAGTACGGTGGCCGTGGAACTTGGTGCCGTACCAGGAGGCGATCCCCTCGGCCACATAGCCCTCGGCACTCTCCATCACATGGTAGGTTTCACCGAACACGGTGTAGGGCGAGTGGTTGCCATAGCGGCTGCGCGGCTCCGGGCGTGGCTCCGGCTGCGGGATCAGGGAAACGTCCGGGCGCTTGTCCGGGGCCGTGTCATGTTCCTGGCTATAGCGATCACTGCCCGGCGTTACGGGCTGTGCGGGCGGCGTGGGCTCCGGCGGGCGGCTGGTGCAGGCTGCGAGCAGGCACAGGGTCAGAGCGGACGCCGCAATGGCGGAACGGGACATGGCGTGAACCACCTGTAAAGAGAATCTCTGTTGGCGCATAGGGTACCTTGTCCGGCCGTCAGGCGGAAACAGGCGTGATAGCCGGGCTTCAGGGCGCAGTGTGCATCCGTTCCGCCAGGATCTGGCTCAACTGGAACACGGCCATGGCGTACAAGTGGCTGTGATTATACCGGGTGATGACATAGAAGTTATGGCCGGTGAGCCAGTATTCGTCCCCGGGATGACCTTCCAGACCCAGAGCAGCCACCCGGGTCGAGCCGGGCAGATCGAAGCAGTAGCGCTCGGCGTCTGCACAGGAGACCGGGGTGATGCCCGCAGCAGCGGCCTTGTCCAGGGTCAGATCGCGCAGCCGGTATTCGGTGCCGAACAGCGACGTGTCGGCGTTGTCGGCCAGCCGGGCACGGGCCGCCACCGGCTCGCCGGTGCGCCAGCGGTGGGCGCTGAAATAGTTGGCCACACTGCCCACCACGTCGGCGACGTTATCAATCAGGTCAATCTTGCCGTCGCCATCAAAATCCACGGCATAGGCGCGGTAGCTGGACGAGATGAACTGCGGCATGCCCATGGCACCGGCGTAGGAGCCACGTACCGTCGACGCATCGATACCGGCCTCCTGCTCCAGCCGGAACAGATGCGCCAGCTCGCGGCGGAAAAAGGCGGCGCGCGGTGGATAATCAAACCCGAGCGTGGCCAGTGCATCGACGACACGCCAGTTGCCCTTGTTGCGACCGTAGCTGGTTTCCACGCCGAGAATGGCGACGATGATTTCTGCGGGTACGCCGTATTCGGTTTCCGCTTTCGCCAGCAGATCGCGATGCTCGGTCCAGAATTCGATGCCCTGCTCGATACGGGTGTCACGAATGAAAATCTGGCGGTAATCACCCCAGGTCAGCACCCGTTCCGCCGGGCGCGCGATGGCTTCCAGAATGGCGGGCTGGCGTTCAGCCGACGCCAGCACCTCGCGTATGCGCGCGATATCCAGGCCCTCGTCGGCCAGCTCGCGGATCAATGCCTGGCCATCATTGCGGGTGGCGTAGTTGACCCGATCACTGGCGCTGTTACTGGCACTGTCATTGGCGTTAGCCACCACAGGGGTTGCAACCAGTGCGCCCAGGCAGACAAGAACGAGGCGTACGGACATGGGGTAATCCTTTTTTTAATGGCTCATCAGCTTGCGGTGCGTATGAATCGACATGAGGACGCCAAAGCCGGCCAGCAGCGTCACGATGGAGGTGCCGCCGTAGCTGATCAGTGGCAGTGGTACCCCCACCACGGGGAGCAGGCCGGACACCATGCCGATGTTCACGAACACGTAAATAAAGAAAGTCAGCGCCAGAGAAGACGCCAGAAGACGGCTGAAAGTTTCCTGCGCATGCCAACTGATGAACAGACCGCGTCCGATCACCGCCAGATACAGGCCCAGCAGCATCAGCACACCGATCAGTCCGCCCTCTTCAGCCAGCACCGCGAGGATGAAGTCAGTGGAGGACTCTGGCAGAAAATCGAGTCGCGACTGGGTGCCGTTGAGCCAGCCCTTGCCACTGATACCCCCGGAGCCGATGGCCGTTTTCGACTGGATGATATTCCAGCCTGCGCCCAGCGGATCGGCTTCCGGATTGAAGAAGGTGTCCACGCGGCGGCGCTGATAAGGGTGCAGCACAAAGAAGTACATTAACGGTGCGGCCACAGCGAGCAGGCCCAGCGCGGCCAGGATCAGTCGCCAGGAGAGCCCGGCCACGAACAGCACCAGCAACCCGGCCGCCGCCACCAGCAGCGAAGTGCCCAGGTCCGGTTGCCGCGCAATCAGCAGCACCGGCACCAGCGTAATGACCAGCACCAGCACGACATCGCGGAAGCGGGCGGGCAGGCTGCGCTCGCTGAAGTACCAGGCCACCATGGCGGGCACCGCCAGCTTCATGATTTCAGCGGGCTGGAAGCTGCCCACCCCGGGCACGGTCAGCCAGCGCTGGGCGCCCTTCGCTTCCGTGCCGATAAACAGCACCAGCACCAGCAAGGCCAGCCCCCCGGCATAAACTGCCGGTGCCCAGAAACGATAGGTGCGCGGCGGCACCTGGGCCAGAATCAGCAACGCCATGAAGCCACCGCCGAGGCGAATCGCTTGGCGAACGACCAGATCTGCATTGCTGTCGCCCGCGCTGTAAAGCACCAGCAGCCCGCCACCGCACAGCACCAGCAGGGCGGCCAGCAAAGGGGAGTCGAGATGCAGGCGCCAGAGCAGTCCGCTGCCGTTGGTGGCGAAACTGCGGCTGCTGGGCATTTGCCGCAGGAATTCAGTGTTCATCGGTGCTCCGCCATCAGGGCCGGGATTGCGCCCGGTATGGCCGCCGGGGGGATCTCCAGCTCGCCCGCATCGTTGAGCAGCCAGGCATCCATGACCTGACGCGCCACCGGCCCCGCCGAGGAGCCACCGCTGCCGCCGTTTTCCACCAGCACCGCCACCGCAATCGCCGGATTGTCAGCGGGTGCAAAACCGACAATCAGCGCATGGTCGCGCAGTCGTTCGGCGATTTCTTCCGCGTCGTACTCTTCATCCTTGCCCAGCGAGAACACCTGCGCCGTACCGGTCTTGGCGGCGATCCGGTACTTGGCGCCCTGGCCCATGGCGCGGGCGGTGCCCCGTGCTCCATGCACCACATCCACCATGGCGGCCGTCATCCGGTCCCAGTGGCGGCTTTCCGGTGACAGGGCCGGCTCGATGGGCGACGCAGGCGGCGTCAACTGGGCCACCCTTGGCACCACCGGCCCGCCCCGGCGCGCGAAGATGGCGGTGGACACCGCCAACTGCAAGGGTGAGGTCAGCATATAGCCCTGGCCGATGCTGGCGTTGATAGTGTCACCGTGGAACCAGGGCTCGCCGCGCACCGCACGCTTCCAGGCCCGAGACGGCATGATGCCACGGGCTTCACCTGGCAGATCAATGCCGGTGCGGTCGCCCAGGGCAAAGCGCACCTTGAAATCGTGCATGCGGTCGATGCCCATCTTGAAGCCCATGTCGTAAAAGTAGGTGTCGCAGGACTCGACGATGGACTTGTGCATATCCACCCAGCCATGGCCCTGGCGGCGCCAGTCGCGGAACACCCGGGATTGCCCCTCCAGCCGGTAATAGCCCGGATCCCACATGGTGCGCTGCCAGTCGGTGACGCCCGCATCCAGCCCCGCCAGCCCGGTGATGGGCTTGAGCGTGGAACCGGGCGGGTACTGCCCCTGCAGAGCCCGGTTGAACAGCGGCCGGTCCAGATCATCGCGATAGACAGAGTAATCGCGGTGCGAAATGCCGGTGACAAACAGATTCGGGTCGAAGCCCGGGCGGCTGACAAAGGCCAGAATGCCGCCATCGCGCGGATCCATCGCGATCACGGCGCCACGCCGCTCCCCCAGCGCATCCCAGGCCGCCTGCTGCACGCGGATATCCAGGTGCAGATGCACGTCTTCCCCGGGCAGGGGCGGGATCTGTTCCAGCACCTGCAATATGCGCCCGCGGGCATTGGTTTCGACCTTGCGGAAGCCCACACGGCCGTGCAGCAGCCGCTCGTAATGCCGCTCCACACCCAGCCGGCCATAGAAGTGCGTGCCGCTGTAGTTGGCCTGCTCATCCAGCGTCATGCGTTCCAGATCTTCGGCGTTGATCCGGTTCACATAGCCCAGCACATGGGCGAACAGCTCATCGTGGGGGTAATGGCGGATCGGGTTGGCATCGATCCGCACCCCCGGCATCTCATGCTGCACCACCGCCACCCGGGCGATCTCTTCCTCGGTCAAGCGCGCCCGCAGCGGCACCGGCTCCCACGGCCTGCGCGGGCTGCGCACCCGGCGCCAGAACCGCTCGATATCCGCCTCCTCCAGCGCGATCTTCTCCGCCACCAGCGCCAGGGTGTCATGGATATTGGGCACCTGCTCCACAATCAGCGCCAGCGAAAAGTCCGGCTGGTTGTCCGCCAGCAACTCGCCGCGCCGATCAAAGATCAGCCCCCGGGGCGGCGCAATGGCCTGGGTCTGCACCCGGTTCTTGTCCGACAGGGTGATATAGCGGTCATGCTGAATGGCCTGCAACCAGAACATCCGCCCCGCCAGCACCCCCATCAGCACCAGCACGATGGCCGCCGACCACAGCAGGCGCGTCGAGAAGATACGCCCCTCGTTGTGGTGGTCCCTGAATGTCATGGGTGAGCGCATGGCGGAGAAAGCCTCGGATATCGGTGCGGCGCGGATCAGCGCAAAGGGTAATGGGGTGGGGGCGGGGCGGCAAGGGGCATGGTGGAGTGTGCAGGGGCGGTGGGTGGTGAGGGGTTGGTGATGACTTGCTTAGCAGAGCGGGTTGCATTCGGCTTGTTTGGCCGTGCTGCAATAGGGACAGGCAGTTCAAGGAATTACTTAAAGGCGTGCTCCCTGAAGCCAACTCTTGATCCCGCTCTGATGGCCAGTACCGCATCGGTCATACCGTAATCCAGGGCATTTACTGCCTGGGTGACGTGATACACCGGCCCGGGGCTGGTCACTGAGGCGTGCTGGATATCTACGCGGAGATTGTTATAGATTGCTCTTTAGGGTGTGATAATGTTCACATTTTAATGGGGCGGCAAAAAAAATAGCCAGGAAGGCTTGAAGGTGACTGGAGTAATGTCCTCTGGTTAAAGGGATTGTCATGGTGCGCGCGCTGGGAGCGCACGCTGGGGTCAGGTAGGGGAACAAGGGTTTATGCAGTCAGCCAACTTTGAATTTCTACGCCCGGAAAATGAAGCCCTGGCGGATCTGGCTGGCTTGGCCGAGGCTGTCCTGTATATCGATCCCGGTAGCGCCCTGACCCGCCTTAGAGGCTTTGCAGAGGAAGTCACCAAGGCCATCTATAAAGAAGAGCTCTTGCCTCGTCTGCCCCAGGCAACCTTTTTCGAGCTGATCAAAGACCCGGTTTTTACTGCTTGCACCAGTAAGCCTTTGATCTACCAGATTAACTCCTTGCGCATTCAGGGTAACGATACCGCTCATGGCGCTAAGGGTTCGGTGCGCGATGCCAAAGTGGCCTTGGGCACGGCTCATCAGCTCGCCATGTACATGGCCATCAAATATTACGGCAAGAAGAAGGTAGATATCCCTGCCTTCCAGGAGATCCAGGACCAATCAACAGCGCTTGGCGAGTTGCAGCAATCCGTTGGTGCTTACAAGGCAGAACTGGAGGCTCGACAGGAGGAAGTAAAAGCGCTCCTGGACGACCTGGAGAGAGAGCGTACAAAAAATGTTCAGTTCGTTGACCCGCCGCTGCCTATAGAGCAAAAAGAGAAGCACGAGAAAAGCCAGGCCGTTGCCGATAGCCTGCAGTGGAACGAGGTTAAAACCCGCAAGCAGCTGATTGATGTCATGCTCACCAAGGCAGGCTGGGATGTGGATGACCCGGAGCAGGTAGGCCAGGAAGTCGAGGTGGACTTCCCCAATAACCCCTCAGGCAAGGGCTATGCTGACTACGTGCTGTGGGGTGATAACGGCCAGCCCCTGGCGGTCGTGGAAGCCAAGAAATCCGGAAACACCAGCCTGCAGGCGGGCCGCGAGCAGGCCCGTTTGTATGCCGATGCCTTCGAGCGCATGGGCTGCCAGCGCCCGGTCATCTTCTACAGCAATGGCTACGAAACTTTCATCTGGGATGATCACCAGTACAACGCGTACCGTCAGGTCTACGGCTTCTATAGTAAAGACAGCCTTAATTACCTGATTTACCAGCGCCACTACCGCGCCGCCGAACTGGAGAAGTTCAACCCGGAACTGCGCATTGCGGATCGCCCCTACCAGATCGAGGCCATCAAAACGGTTGCCGCTCACTTCCAGGGTCAGCGCCGCAAGGCCTTGATCATCCAGGCCACGGGCACCGGGAAAACCCGAGTGGCCATTGCCCTGGGCGAGCTATTGCTGCGCACCGGCTGGGCCAAGCGGGTATTGTTCCTTTGCGATCGCAAAGAGCTGCGCATTCAGGCGGATGATGCTTTCAAACAGAACCTGCCCAGCGAACCACGCTGTGTTATCGGCGAAACCAACCAGATCGACCAGAATGCGCGTATCTACATCGCTACCTATCCCGGCATGATGAACCGCTTCGCGCAGCTGGACGTGGGCTTTTTCGACCTGATCATCGCCGATGAGTCCCACCGCAGTATCTACAATAAATACCGGGACCTGTTTGACTACTTCGATGCGCTCGAAGTGGGGCTCACCGCCACCCCGGTGAAATTCATCAGCCGCAACACCTTCGACATGTTTGGTTGTGAAACCACCGACCCCACCTTCGAATTTGGTCTGGATGCGGCCATCAACAACGAACCGCCGTACCTGGTGCCGTTCCGGGGCAAGGATCTCACCACCGACTTCCTGCGTGATGGCATTCACTATAACGACCTGAGCGATGAGCAAAAGCGGCGCCTGGAAGAAGACCTGGGAGAGGAGGAAGCCCGCAACACCACCATTGCCGGCAAGGACATTGGCCGTAAGATCTTCAGCGAAGATACCGACCGCATCATCCTGGAAAACCTGATCAATAATGGCATCAAGGATGAAACCGGCTCCCTGGTGGGCAAGACCATCATTTTTGCCCAGCGCCAGGACCACGCGGAGCACCTGGAAGCGCTGTTCTGCAAGCTCTACCCGCAATATGGCACCAAGGTATGCAAGGTCATCCACAACAAGGTTCCCCATGTGGACAGCCTGATCAAGGAATTCAAGAAAGCCGACAACGACTTCCGCATCGCCATCTCCGTCGACATGCTCGATACCGGCATTGATGTCCCCGAAGTGGTCAACCTGGTCTTTGCCAAGCCAGTCAAATCCTGGGTCAAGTTCTGGCAGATGATCGGTCGCGGTACCCGCCTTTGCCCCAATCTGTTTGGCCCCGGCAAGCATAAAACCGAATTTTTGATCTTCGATCACTACAGCAACTTCGATTTCTTCGAGCAGGAATATAAAGAACCGGAAGATACCGGCGGAAAATCCCTGCTGCAAACCACCTTCGAGGCGCGCCTGGAACTGGCCGAAAGCGCGCTCAAGAATAGCAACGCCGCAGCATTCGACACTGCCATCGCGCTGCTTCAGGCCGACATCAACGACCTGCCGGAAACCAGCGTTGCCGTAAGAAGAGAGCTGCGCCTGGTGCATCAGCTTCAGCAAACCGATGCCCTGAAGAAATTCGAGGCCGCTACCCGGCACAAACTTGCCGAGACGCTGGCGCCGCTTATGTCAGCCAGAGTGCTGCGAGACAAGCACGCCACCGCGCTCGATAAGCTGATCGCCAGCATCCAACGCTGCCTGGTGGAGCAGGCCAGTTGTTTTGAAGATGGCCGGGATGAATTCCTGGCCGAACTGGACAGGCTGGCGGTGAATATCCAGGCCGTCCGACAACGAGATCCGCTGATCGCTGAGGTGCGTAGCGCGGACTTCTGGCAGCAGCCCAGCATCAAAAAGCTGGAAGATGCCCGCAGTGGGCTACGCGGCATCATGAAATACAAGCAGTCCGGCGGAACAGGCGGCTACACCACACCCTCCACAGGTACGTCTGATGGTGGGGTGGAGGAAGGGGAGCGGCAAGTCACCATCGCCGGTGCCAATGAAGCTATGATCTATCGCCGCCGCCTGAAAAGCATTCTCGATGACATGGTGGCCGCCAACCCGGTATTGCAGAAAATCCGCCAGGGCGAGCCCATTGCCGTGAAGGAACTGGAAACGCTCACCTCCACCATCCTCACCAGCCACCCCGGCGTCAGCCTCGAAGTCCTTAACGACTTCTATGGCCGTACCGCCGACCAACTGGCTGTCACCGTCCGGGAACTCATCGGGCTGGACCCGCAGGCAGTGGAAAACCACTTTAAACAGTTTCTCCACCAGCACCCCAGCCTCACTGCCCAGCAGGTGCGTTTCATGAACCTGCTCAAGAACCATATTGCCCAGCATGGCTCCATCGTCGTGGACAAGCTCTACGAGGCGCCGTTCGACAGCATCTCCCACGAGGGCATCGACGGCGTCTTCAGCCCCGAAGATGTGGATGATCTCATTGCTGTGCTGAAACCTTTTCTGCGTCAGGGTGACGCGCTAATTGGCCAGGAATAAGGAAGAAGGATGCTTTGGAGTACTGAACACACCATGGTGATGGCCGTTGCAGCCGTGCTCTTCATTGGCATGGGCTATTTGCTAGCCGCCCTGAAGGCCGCAAAACGGGCTTCCGGGCTGGAAGTCCAGCTCGATCAGGGCAAAGCGGACCTGCAAGAAACTCGGGAGCAGCTGGCACAGGCTCAACAAGAAGCCGCAACGCTCAAAGAGACCAGTCACCAGCAAGAGCTGGAAATAGGCAAACTGACCTCCCAGCTTGCCACAGAGCAGGGCCGTGTTCAGGAGCGCCAAGCACGCCTTGAAGAGATCCAGGCCCAGTCAACATCAGAGCTGCAGCAGGCGCGGGACGAATTGCGAACCATTCGTGATGAAAAACACCGTGCAGAGAAAAGCCTGGAAGCGGCCCAGTCCGATATCCGTGCCAGCGAGAAACGCCTGGAAGACGCCAATGCCCGCATTCAGGAGCTGAAAGACCAGGCCATTGAAAATACACAAGCCCATAGAGCCTTGAATGACCGCTACCTCAGCCTGAACAACGAGCACACCGAGCTGAAGACCAACCTGGAGCGCAAGGAAGAGCACTACAAGGAGCAGTTAGGGCAACTGGGCGAGGCCCGGCAGTCCCTCACCAAGGAATTCGAGAACCTGGCCCACAAGATCTTCGAGGAAAAGGGAAAAACCTTCACCGATACCAGCAAGGCCAGCATCGATGTGATGCTCAAGCCTTTCCGTGAACAGATTGAAGGCTTCCAGAAGCGCGTCAACGAGGTGCATGAGTCCTCCGTGCGTAGCCAAACCGAGATGAACGGCAAAATCCGTGAAGTGCTGGAAATCGGCATGAAGATGAGCGCCGAAGCCAACAACCTCACCTCGGCCCTGAAGGGCGACTCCCAGCAGCGCGGTGCCTGGGGCGAAGTGCAGCTCCGCCGCACCCTGGAAATGAGCGGCCTGATCGAAGGTGACCATTACGATGCCCAGAGCGAGTTCAAGGATGCCGAAGGCAAGAGAAAGCGCCCGGATTACCTGATCAAGCTGCCGGACGGCAAGCACATCATCATCGACAGCAAGGTCTCTCTGGTGGCCTATGACAAGGCCGTCAGCGCTGAAACTCCGGAAGAGCACCGTCTGGCGATGGACGAACACGTCAGGGCCATCAAACGCCATATCGATGACCTGGAGGGTAAGGACTACACCAACCTTATCGGCATGCGCAGTCCCAGCTTCACCCTCATGTTCATGCCCATCGAGCCCGCCTATATCGAGGCCCTGAAATACGACAAGGGGCTGTTCGAATATGGCTACAAGAAGAATATCGTGTTGGTCTCGCACACTACGCTCATTCCCATACTGCGCACGGTATCCAACCTGTGGACGATCGAGCGCAGCAATGCCGAAGCCCGGGAAATCTCCGAAAGGGCGGGCGAGATCTTTAATCAGGTGTGTACGGTGGCAGAGCGGCTCAATAAACTGGGTGGCACCCTGAAAACCGTCAGCAGTCACTACAACAATACGGTAACAGCACTGGCGGGAAAGCAGGGCTTGTATGGGAAAGTGGAGCGCTTCGGCCAGCTTTCTACCAAAGTCAGCAAGTCACTGCCAAGTCTGGAGCCTGTGCATACAGATATTGAATCCGAGCGCCTTGTCTTGATCGTAGAGCCGCTGGAAGAACCAGAAGAGCAAGATGAGGAAACAACCACTCAGGGCGAATCGATAGACCAGATCAGCGACCAATCGCACACAGATGCTGACGAATCAGCAGATGAAGCACCGAATCATGAGATCAACTAAATGCTCACAGGCCAGCTAAAAAACGACATCGACAAACTCTGGGAAAAATTCTGGACCGGGGGTATTACCAACCCCCTCACGGTCATCGAGCAGATCAGCTACCTCATGTTCGCCCGCATGCTCGACATGCAGGAAGAAGTGGCAGAGCGCAAAGCTGCCCGCAGCAAGAAGGAATTCGACCGCCTGTTCCCGAAAACTCCGGAAGGTCAAATGCTGCGCTGGAAGAACTTCAAGAACCTCAGCGGCAAGGAACTGCACAAGCACCTGAAGAATGCGGTCTACCCCTATTTCGCCAGACTCGGGCAACATGCGGAAGAAGAGGGGCTGGGCAGCGAAGGCAGTGCCGCCCAGGCGCTGGGCCACATCGGCGAATACATGCAAGACGCCGATCTGGAGATCAAGAACGAATCCGTATTGGTCTCCGCCGTGGAAATGGTCGATAACCTGCCGCTCACCCAGAGCGACGTGAAAGGGGACATCTACGAATACCTGCTCAGCAAACTCACCACTGCCGGTATCAACGGCCAGTTCCGCACCCCGCGCCACATCATCGACGCCATGGCGGAACTGATCGACCCCCAACCCACCGATATTATCTGCGACCCGGCCTGCGGCACCGCCGGTTTCCTGGCCCGCACCATGGAATACCTCAACCGGGTGTATTCCAGCGAGGCCGGTACGTTCGAAGACGAAGACGGCAACAAACACTACACCGGCGACCTGCTGGAACCCTACCGGGAACACATCAACAAACAGATGTTCTGGGGCTTCGACTTCGACACCACCATGCTGCGCGTCTCCAGCATGAACATGATGCTCCACGGCGTAAACGGCGCCAACATCCTCTATCAGGACAGCCTCAACAAATCGGTAAAGGAAAACTACCCACAGCAGGAAGAAGACTTCTTCGACATCATCCTCGCCAATCCGCCGTTCAAGGGCAGCTTGGATGAAACCAACACCAACCCGGACGTGCTCGGCCTGGTCAAAACCAAAAAGACCGAGCTGCTGTTTGTCGCCCACATCCTCCGAGCCCTAAAGCTCGGTGGCCGCGCCGCCGTTATTGTTCCCGATGGCGTGCTGTTCGGCTCCTCCAAGGCCCACCAGCAACTGCGCAAGGAACTCATTGAGAACAACCAACTGGAAGGCATCGTCAGCCTCCCCAGTGGCGTGTTCAAGCCCTACGCCGGTGTCAGCACCGCGATCCTGCTGTTTACCAAAGGCGGTGCTACCGAGCGAGTCTGGTTCTACGACCTGCAAGCCGACGGCTACAGCCTGGACGACAAGCGCACCCCACTGAAAGGCGAAGACGGTGATGACTTGCCAGATGCCATTGCCAAATGGAAACAATACAGGGAATTGGTGGAGGCCAACGCTAGCGACAAGAAAATAGAAAAGGCATTCGGCGACAAGACCCGGAAAGCCTTCGTCGTCAACGCCGCCGACATCGCCAGCAACAAGTACGATCTCTCCATCAACCGCTACAAGGAAGTGGTGTACGAAGAGGAAGAATACGAAGACCCGAAAGTGATCCTCAAGCGGCTAATGGCGCTGGAGGAGGAAATCATGGGGGATTTGAAGGAACTGGAGGGGATGTTGTGAGTTGGCCTGTTGTGCAACTCAGCGACGTGGCTCAGATAAATCCACGATTGCCTAAAAATATAGATGGCTCTCAGATTGTGTCATTTGTGGCAATGGCGTCCGCGGGCGAGGATGGAATGCTATTGAATGAAGAGCCTCGAATTTTGGCTGAAACAAAGAAGGGGTTCACCTATTTTGAAAGAGGTGATGTTCTTCTGGCGAAGATAACCCCCTGTTTTGAAAATGGGAAATGCCTGCGGCCAGGCCAGATAAGCAATCAGATCGGCTTCGGTTCCACAGAGTTTCATGTTCTAAGAGCAAATGCGGAGTTATTAGACGCAGATTATCTGTTCTACATGATTTGGAGCAAGCAATTCAGGTTTTTGGGTGAGAAATCAATGTCTGGTGCTGCTGGGCAAAAGCGAGTCAGCGCCGATTTCTTGAAGAGCTTTCAGATTCCGCTTCCCCCCTTAGAGGAACAAAAACGTATCGCCACCATTCTCGATAAAGCCGACACCATCCGCCGCAAACGCCAGCAAGCCATCCAACTCGCCGATGAATTCCTCCGCGCCGTGTTTCTGGATATGTTCGGTGATCCCGTGATCAATCCGAAGGGATTTGAGATTAGAAAGTTGAGTGATTTCTTTATAGACAATAAGAACGGCACTAAATGTGGTCCGTTCGGTAGCGCCCTAAAAAAACAGGAATATACGGAGAGCGGTATACCTGTGTGGAGCATGGACAATATTTCGCTTTCGGGAGATTTTGATTGTGCTCCGGCTCTATGGGTAAGTGAAGAAAAGTTTGAAGAATTGAATTCCTATTCGGTGCTGCCGGGTGATGTGATTATTTCGAGGGCCGGGACAGTTGGGAAGATGGGGGTAGTGAGGTCCCATTATGAAAAATCGCTTATTAGCACTAATTTGATACGGGTCAGATTTAACGAACATCGCCTTATTCCAGAATATTTTGTTTCTCTTATGACTTATTGCAAGGGGCGTGTTGGGAGGCTAAAGACTGGGCCTGACGGAGCATTTACCCATATGAATACTGGGATTCTGAGCTCATTGACATTCCCGTATCCACCAGTTGACCTGCAGAAAAGGTTCATGGAATACAGAAGAAAAGTGATCTCGATTCTCGATTCCTCATTGGAGTATGAGCATGAAGGTTTATTCGCTTTACAGTCTATTAGCAGAAAGGCTTTTTCAGGAACTCTTTAGATAAGGAAATCAGTGATGCGTTTAAAGTGTCTCAAATTGACTAATTTTCGAGGCTACCAAGGAGAAACATTCATTCCGATAGATGAGGCAATGACCGGAATCGTTGGGCGTAACGATTTTGGTAAATCCACAATATTGGAGGCCTTGGCAATATTTTTCGAGACGGATGGGGTTAAGGCCGACAAGCATGACATGAATTGCTTTCGTTTAGACCAAGGCGCTGCGCATTTCGAGATTGCATGTGAGTTTGATGAGTTGCCTGACTCCTTAGTGCTGGATGCAAACGTGCAAACCTCATTGGCAAATGAGCTATTGCTAAATGCAAATGGAAATCTGGAAATAGTAAAAACCTATAAAGCCGCCTCGGGAAAAAATGATAAGACCTTTATTCGTTGCCAGCATCCGTCAGAAAAGCCTCTGAGTACGCTTTTGAGCATGAAGATTGCGGATTTGAGGAAGCTTGGACAAGAGCAAGGGGTGTCCGATGCTGTAGCAGATGAAAGGGTAGCATCCCAGTGGCGTCAGGCTATCCGCGATAGCTTTGCCCCGTTCGATTGTGAGGAAATGCTGCTGGATGTAGATAAGGGAATTTCTAATGATAGCAAGTCTGTGTGGGCAAGAATTCAGGAGAAGTTGCCCACCTTTGCGTTGTTCAAGGCAGATCGGGAAAGCAGTGATGGCGACGCTGAAGCTAAGAATCCTCTTCAGCAGGCAGTCAAAGATGCGCAGGCGGCACTTCAGGAGCAAATAGCTGGGCTTGAGGAACAAATCGAGAATAGTGTCTTGGATGTTGCTGGGCGCACATTGGAAAAATTGCGCGAGATGGCCCCCGAGTTGGCTAACGAGCTAACTCCAAGGTTTAAGGACAAGCCGAAGTGGACGTTTAACTTTACCCTTGATGGTGAACATGGCATCCCTATCAACAAGCGCGGCAGCGGTGTGCGCCGCTTGATACTCTTGAAC
>PNLU01000053.1 GCA_013823245.1 Alcanivorax sp. | reverse complement strand
CTACGGCGCCCTGCGCGACGGTGGAGAAGACCGGATCCCGTTCCGGATCCGGGCCGGGGTCAACCATGTTTTCTATGCCGTGTGCGACATGGACTGTGACGATCTGGACCTGCTGCTGCTTGACCACCATGGCAGCACACTCACCAGCGACCTGTTGCCCGACGATGTGCCGATTGTGGAATACACACCCGCCGAGGACATGCAGGTGACGGTGGTGGTAAGAATGGCCAGTTGCGATATTGCCCCCTGTGCCTACGGGGTGTCATTGCTCGTTGATGAATAGTGACGTGGCGGCTCAGCCCGTCTCCCCGGCGGGCACGTCCTCATCGGTAAAGCAGGCCAGCAGGCGGTCCAGCAGCATCCGTAGCGGACTGCCCTGCAGGCTGATGCGCGCCAGCAATTCCGACACGGCATCCTCGCTGTCCAGGCTATCCATTTTTTCATTGAGCAGATCCAGTGCCCGCAGCCGTTTGATCTCGAGCTTGTCGCTCAGGTCGAACTCGAAGGCGTCGTCCCAGCACAGATTCAGTTTGACTACCGCCATGCCGTTGTCCAGCTGCGACATGATTTCCGCATTGCCGAGGTCGATCGCAGTGTAGCGCACGCTGGTGCCGGCCTCGTTGTCCGCCTTCAGTTCGCAGCGATCACCCAGCGTGATGCCGCCCGGCAGGGTGTCCGGCGCGCGCAACCAGGCGGTCATGGCGGCGCTGGGTGCGTGATCGGCGCCAGGCGGCTTCACCGGCAGATCGCCCACGGCCTTCCGCAGTGCGGCGATAACCTGTTCGGCCCGGTTCGCCGGTGCATCCACCAGAATGCGGTGGCGCAGCATGTCGATCATGAACGGGATGCGGCGTGAACGGGTGAAGGCCTTGGGCATCAACTCGAAAGTGATCTGGTCTTTCAGGTCAGCCCGCTCCTTGCGGCCCGGTTTGCGACCATCACGGTCCTCGATCAGCTGGACGCGCTCATCCAGTTCTTCCTTGATGACCGCCGCAGGCAACAGGCGACTGGTTTCCTGCCAGGCGCCCAGTAACAGATGGTCGCTCTCAAGCACCATGCGGTCGTCCTCGCGCAATGGCGTCACAAAGCCGTCGACACTGAGCGCCTGCTGGCTGATCGGCGGGCAGGGCACGCTGGTGAGCAACTCATTCAACTCGGCGCTGGACCATGGGAACGGCTTGTTGCTGATGTAAACCGAGAGCGTGCGGAACCACATGATATTTGTTTCCTTGGGGGCGGCGGCGGGCGAAGGACAAGGACCATAGCCGAGCTGCGGTGTGACCTCAAGGGTTAGCCCGACTGGGTGATAGCCCCCTGCTCCGCCCGCGCGCCAATATGGACGCTCCAGAAAGGATGCCACAGGAGAAAGACGAAATGATCGCGCAAAGAAGGATAACGACAGGGCTGCTGAGTGCGGCCTTCTGCATGACACTGGCTGCATGCGGTGGTTCGTCGGGTGGTGGCGGGAGCAGCGCTTTGCCCGAGCAGGACCGCGCAGTGGTCGCCGGGCTGGTGGGTCTGGGTGTCGCCCAGGCTGGGCTGGATACGGGCATGGAAGCGGGTGAGGAAGGGGAGCCGGCAGGGTTGACGCTGTCGGCTCGCACGGCGCCAGCGCCACGCGTTGATGACTCGAATCCGTGCGACAGCGGCTCCACCAGCATTACCGAAGGCCTGGCTGCCGGGCCCTCGGAACTCGATTCGCCCTACCACGATGGTCAGTTCGATCGGGTCCGCATCTCGGCCAATGACTGCCGTATTGAATCTGGCGGCGGTGGCTTCTCGTTCTTTTCCCGTACCGACGGGGTGTTCGAGTTTGGCGAGGCTGAAGACGGTAATGTGTTCTATTTTCGCGCGGCCGACAGCAGCGACAGCATCGATGGCTTCTATGAGATGGAGTCCAGTGGTGACTTCATCGGCGACATGAACGTGCGTATGCGAGGCCTGGCCCACGGTTGTGATGGCTGTTCCAGCCCGGAAGACGGCGCTCAATTCGAGCTGGTGTCCTTCCTCCGGATCGAGCAGACCCTGGATGGAAACTCGATGTCATTCATTCAGGGGGACAGCCTTGGCAGCCCCCTGGAGATGCGTTTCACAGGAACAGAAGGCGGAACCGGTGAAAGCGTGATCAATGGCCGCCTGGGCTTCTCCATGACGGGCAACCCCTGCAGCTTTGATGCCGTGTATGAAACGGTAAATCCGCTGACCACGGTTAACAGCTTTACCGAAAACGAGACGATCACCGGCGGGGAGCTGAATATCAGCATGGTCGGCGGTGGCAGCTACAACGTGCAATTCCTCGGCCCGGATTCGGTGATGGTCAACGGCACGATGCTGACCGAAGCCGATCTCCAGCGCCTGGAGGAACAATGCGCGTTTGATGATGACTGGGAAGACGACTGGGATGATTGATCCGGGGACCTGCGTGCATCGCTGAGGTAGAATAGCGGGCCCGATTATGGACAGTGGCCCGCTATGCTCGATTTCATCCGACAGGACAAGGACCCCGTGACTGGCCGCGTCATGCGCCGTGTGCGCAGCTTCGTGCTGCGCGAGGGGCGCCTGACCCATGGCCAGCAACGTGCACTGGACACGCTCTGGCCGGTGTACGGTCTGGAGCGCAGCGGCGGCGTGCTGGACGCACAGGCGGTGTTCGGTCGTGAGGCGCCGCGCGTCTTCGAGATCGGTTACGGCATGGGGGCTTCGCTGGCGACCATGGCCGCCGTGGCGCCGGAGATGGACTTCATCGGTGTTGAGGTGCATCGGCCTGGCGTCGGCGCATTGCTCATGGCCGTTGAGGAACAGGGCCTGAGCAACCTGCGCAGCTATTGCGATGACGCGGTGGATATTCTGGAGCAGTGCATCCCGGATGCCAGCCTGACGCGGGTGCAGCTGTACTTTCCCGACCCCTGGCACAAGAAGAAGCATCACAAGCGCCGCATCGTTCAGGCGCCTTTCGTCGCGCTCGTGCAGCGCAAGCTGATGCCCGGTGGCGTCTTTCACATGGCCACGGACTGGGAAGACTACGCAGCCCACATGCTGGACGTGATGGAAGCGGCGATAGGCTGGGAGAACATGGCCGGGCAAGGTGCTTTCTCACCGCGCCCTGCGTGGCGCCCTGAAACCAAGTTCGAACGGCGTGGCGCGCGTCTGGGCCATGGCGTGTGGGATCTGTTGTATCGCAAAATCTGACACCGTTACCGACCTTGCCCAGCCTAAAATACTAGCGGCTTTTTTCGGCTAGTACTAAAGCGTTATTTTTTGGCGCTCCCGTAACACTCGGCTAACAAAACGCTATCAATCTGTACTTTAGTGCATGCCCGGCAGTGATAAACAATCGATTCATTGGTGTCCGACCAGGTCACATTATTGATGTGATCTGTCACTTTTTGACGCTGCTTATAAATAGAATTATGCCGGGTGAGAAAGATCATGTTGATGTCCAGGCCTGTGTACGTGTTCGTATTGATGCTGGGGATGGCGCTGCTGCTGGCGCTGGCGACCACGGCTGATCGCAACCGCTACGCCGCATCGACGGATAGCGTGAGTTGCCACAAGCGTGGGCAGACTGTCGGTCAGACGGTGGCCATGTCGGGTTTTGATCTGGTGGGTCTGAGACCCTGTATCGCCGAAGAGGTCATCGCGCCGAACAGTCAGGCTGCGCGGCCGTTACCGACCCAGCTGTCGCTCGAATTCTACGATTGAACGGATACTTCACGCAGACGCTGGGCGCTGATCGTGCCCAGTAGGCCCATCACGCCCAGCAACAGCAGTACCGCAGCGCTGGAGATCAGCGAGGCCAGTGCGCTCAACCCCCCTGCCACCAGTAACAGCACACCGATGGCCGTATTGCTCACCGCAACGTAATCGGTGCGCTTGTTGCCGCCCGCCATATCCACCATGTAGGTCTTGCGGCCAATGCGCACACCCGCATGCGCCACCGACAACACGAAAAAGGCTGCGGGGTAGAACCAGATGGAGGCAGAGAAATCGCTCTGCACCCAGGCCAGGCCGCCTGTCAGCAGGCAGGCCAGGCACGCCAGTGCGCCGCCGCGCACCATCACCTGCCGACTCGACGCATCCGCCATGTAGCCCCAGAGGGTAGCGCTCACGGCGCTGGCCAGGCTGGCGGCCATGACGAAAGTGCCGAGCATGATCGCGCCGCCGCCCTGCTGTTGGGCCAGCACAACGATAAACGGGGCGCCAAGGGCCGAAGCCATCAGCAGGGCACGCGAGATGACAAAGTGGCGAAACGGGGCGTCGTCGCGCAGCAAGGTCAGGCTTTGCCAGGCAGCCTGCAGGGCGTTGCCGCCACCGCTGGTCTCGCCGTCGAACTCTTCCACGCGGTTGAACAGCCAGGCGGCGAGCCACCAGACCGCAGCCGCCGCCAGCAACAGGCCGCAGTAGAGGGCCAGTCCAGGCTCGGCGTCGTCATGAAAGACCACGGCAGCCAGTGCCAACGTAATCAGTCCGGACAGGGTGGATGCCCATCCGCTCAGGCGACCACGCCGTGACTTGGGAATGCACTTGCCTTGCACGTCTTTCATGGCCACCGAACACAGGCCGCGTGCCAGGCTGAACAGAACCAGAAAGAGAATGATGCCGAGGCCCGCCGCCAGGCCATTGAGCCACCAGACACAGGCGGCCATTGCTGCGACGGCGGCGCCTTGCAATACAGAGCCCAGCACCCAGAACTGCTTGCGTTGCGGGTGTTGCCGCACCCAGGCGCCGATGGCCAGTTGCGGAATCAGCGAGCCGGATTCGCGGATCGGAACCAGCCAGGCCACCAGCGCGGCAGGGGCCCCCACCGCGCCTATCAGCCAGGCGAGTACGGTTTTCGGATTGATCAGCAGATCGCCGATGCTGGTCAGCACCTGACTGACCAGCATGCGAAAGAAGTTGCCTGGGACTTCCCGGCAGGCATCATCAGAGATATCGGTGCAGACGCGCGCGTCTTCGTCGTTGGCCACCAGCGCATAAAGCTGGTCAGCGGTCTTCCGCGTGGCGTTCATCTGCACCGTTTCCCCGATACTGTCGCCCGATACTATTGCCCCAGCACTACAGCCCCAGATTATCCAGAATGCGCAGCGATGTGCCGGCCTGATTCATGGTGTAGAAATGCAGCCCCGGTGCGCCAAGGGCGAGCAAACGTTCGCACAGGCGCGTGACGACCTCTTCACCAAACGCGCGCAGGCTGGCGTCGTCCTGCTGGTAGTGTTCGGCGGCCTTGCGAATCCAGCGCGGGATATCCGCGCCACAGGCATCCGAAAAACGCACCAGATTGGCAAAGTTTGTGATCGGCATGATGCCGGGCACAACCGGGGCCGAGACGCCGAGCTTCTCCAGTGCTTCCATATAATAGACGTAGGCGTCCGGGTTATAGAAATACTGGGTGATCCCCTGGTTGGCGCCCGCGTCGATCTTGCGCTTGAAGTGCGCAATATCATCTTCGAAGGAACGCGCCTGCGGATGCATTTCCGGATAGGCGGCGACTTCGATGGTGAAATGATCGCCGGTCTCTGTGCGAATCAGGCGCACCAGATCATCCGCATAACGCAGGCTGCTCTGGGCGATGCCCATGCCCGAAGGCATGTCGCCGCGCAACGCCACCAGACGCGTGATGCCGGCGTCGCGATAGCGATGGATCAGCGCCGTGACTTCGTCTTCATCCTGACCGATACAGCTCAGGTGCGGGGCGGTCTCGATCCCCGCCTCGCGTACTTTCATCACGGTGTCCCAGGTGCGGTCCCGGGTGGAACCGCCTGCACCGAAAGTGACCGAGAAGAACTCCGGTTTCTTCTTCAGCAGTTTCTGCTGAACCGTGACCAGCTTGTCGAGTCCTTCCGCCGTTTTTGGCGGAAAGAACTCGAAGCTGATGCCATGTTTCTGTGTCATTGCTGTGGACGTCCTTTAATACTTGTAGTGGTCTGGCTTGAAGGGGCCGTCCACATTCACGCCGATGTACTCGGCCTGCTTCTCGGTCAGGCGCGTGATGACGCCGCCAAAGCCCTGCACCATGTAACGCGCCACTTCCTCGTCCAGATGCTTGGGCAGCACTTCCACCTTCAGCATGCGCTCCTTGACCACATCGCTGTGGCTGGCATAGGCCTGGTCGTACAGATACATCTGCGCCAGCACCTGATTGGCGAAAGAGCCGTCCATGATGCGGCTGGGGTGGCCAGTGGCATTGCCCAGGTTGACCAGACGCCCCTCAGACAGCAGCAACAGGAAATCGCCGTCCGCGCGGTTGCGCCATACCTTGTGCACCTGCGGTTTGACCTCTTCCCATTCCCAGGTCTTGCGCATGAAGGCCGTGTCCACTTCATTATCGAAGTGGCCGATGTTGCACACCACGGCGCCTTTCTTCAGCGCCTTGAGCATGTTGCTGTCGCACACATCGTAGTTGCCGGTGGTGGTCACCAGCATGTCGGTGTTGCCCAGCAGCGTCTTGTCGATGCACGCTTCGGTGCCGTCGTTGACGCCATTGAGGTAGGGGCTGACCACTTCGTAGCCGTCCATGCACGCTTGCATGGCGCAAATCGGGTCCACTTCCGTGATCTTGACGATCATGCCTTCCTGACGCAGGGACTGCGCAGAGCCTTTGCCCACATCGCCATAACCGATGACCAGCGCTTTCTTGCCGGACAGCAGGTGATCTGTGGCGCGCTTGATGGCGTCGTTCAACGAGTGACGGCAGCCGTACTTGTTGTCGTTCTTGGCCTTGGTGACCGAGTCATTCACGTTGATGGCGGGCACCTTGAGCGTGCCTTGCTTCAGCATCTCGTAAAGGCGATGCACGCCAGTGGTGGTTTCTTCGGTCACGCCGTGGATGCTGTCCAGCATCTGCGGGTAGGTCTCGTGGATATAGGCGGTGAGATCGCCGCCGTCATCCAGGATCATGTTGGCGTCCCACAGGTCGCCGTCGGGCGTACGGCAGGTCTGCTCGATGCACCACATGTACTCTTCCTCGGTTTCGCCTTTCCAGGCAAATACCGGCGTGCCCGCCGCAGCAATGGCTGCAGCGGCGTGATCCTGGGTGGAAAAGATGTTGCAGCTGGACCAGCGCACCTGTGCGCCCAATGCCTGCAGGGTTTCAATCAGTACCGCGGTCTGGATGGTCATGTGGATGCAGCCGATGATACGGGCACCCTTGAGCGGTTGCTGAGCGCGATATTTTTCGCGAATGGCCATCAGGGCCGGCATTTCAGTTTCGGCAATCTCGATTTCCCGGCGGCCCCAGTCGGCCAGGGAAATGTCGGCGACCTTGTAGTCCTGAACAGTTTCTGCCTTGGCATTCATCAGTGCTTCTCCATTCACAGTGTGTGCGAATGGGCGCCGTTATTCTGATGACCGGTTTGTCCGAGCCTCGCGGTCGTGCCGCTGCAGCGCCCCTCGGACAAACCGGTGTAAAGCGGATTACAGACCGGCGTCGGCCTTGAGCGCGTCAGCCTTGTCCGTGCGCTCCCAGGTGAAGCCTTCGCCTTCGCGGCCGAAGTGGCCGTAAGCGGCGGTAGCCTGATAAATCGGACGGCGCAGATCCAGCATCTCGATGATGCCACGCGGACGCAGATCAAAATGCTTGCGCACGAGTTCGATGATCAGGGTGTCCGCGACCTTGCCGGTGCCGAAGGTGTTAATGGAAATCGAGGTCGGTTCGGCAACGCCGATGGCGTAGCTCACCTGGATTTCGCATTTGGCGGCCAGCCCGGCGGCCACAATGTTTTTCGCTACATAGCGCCCCGCATACGCCGCAGAGCGGTCTACCTTGGTGGGATCCTTGCCGGAAAACGCACCGCCGCCATGACGTGCCATGCCGCCGTAGGTGTCCACGATAATCTTGCGCCCGGTCAGGCCGCAGTCGCCCATCGGGCCGCCAATAATGAACTGGCCGGTGGGGTTGATGTGGAATCGCGTATCCTTGTGCAGCCATTCCTTGGGCAGGACCGGCAGCAGGATTTCATCCATTACGGCTTCACGCAGGTCTTCCTGGCGAATGTCCGGGCCATGCTGGGTCGACAGCACGACGGCGTCGATGGCCACTGGCTTGCCGTTTTCATAGCGCAGCGTGACCTGGCTCTTGGCGTCCGGGCGCAGCCACGGCAGCACGCCGTGCTTGCGCAGTTCGGCCTGCCGCTCAACCAGGCGGTGCGAGAAGAAGATCGGTGCCGGCATCAGCGTGTCGGTTTCGTCGGTGGCAAAACCGAACATCAGGCCCTGGTCGCCCGCGCCGATCTGCTTGTCTTCTTTCTCGTCGACACCGATCTTGATGTCGTGGCTCTGCTTGCCGATGGCATTCAGTACGGCGCAGCTGGCACCGTCAAAGCCGACGTCAGAGCTGTTGTAACCGATATCCAGAATCACCTTGCGCACCACGTCTTCCAGATCGACATAGGTGGTGGTGGTGACTTCACCGGCGATGATGGCCATACCGGTCTTGACCATGGTCTCCACCGCGACACGGGCGTGCGGATCATCCTTGATGATCGCGTCCAGTACGGCGTCGGAGATCTGATCCGCCATCTTGTCGGGATGGCCCTCGGACACGGACTCGGACGTGAAAATGGAGTATTCGCTCATTGTTTCCCTGGCTCCATGATGGATTGATCGTTATGTGCGAAGGTCCGCACCTGAACCTGAAAACCGTTGCGCAGAGCCAGAAACTGGCTTTCCAGCAGCGTTAGCCCTGCGCGTTCCGCCCAGCCTGTCAGCTCGGCTTCTTCAAATCCCAGCCACTGATCACCGCAATGATCGCGGGTCCAGGCCTGATCGTGACGGCACAACTCCGTCACCAGCAGTACGCCGCCGCGCCGGAGTCGGCGCGCGGCGCTGATAAAACTGTCGCCCGGTGCCGGCAGGTGATGCAGCACCATATTCAGCACCACGGCGTCAAACTGGCGTGGTGGGGCGGCCTGTGGCCATTCTCCCAGCGTCAGTGTGACATTTTGCAGGCCGTCGACACTGCCGCGGGCGTGCGTCAGCATGGCCTGCGTGTTGTCGAGCCCGGTCACCTGCTCGAACCGGCCCGCCAGCCAAGCCAGGAAGCGGCCATCGCCGGGGCCGATTTCCAGTGCCGCCTCGCCACCGTCGGGCAGGGCCCTGGCCAGCATTTCGGCGGCCAGCTCGCCGTACTGATCAAAGTCCGCGATCAGGTCCTGGCGCTCGGCCATGTCGTCGGCGTGGCGGTCAAAGAAGGCCCGGCTCTGCTCCGCCCGGCGCGCCACCATGCCCGCGAGCCGCTGGGCGACCTCATCGGCCAGCGGCCGGGCATCCAGGTCATCCAGCAGGGCCTGATGCAGTACCACCGATTCGTCTTCCGCCGTCGGCAGCCGTCGGCGATAGAAGATGGTATTGCCCTCCCGCCGCTGCTCGACCAGCCCGGCCCGCGCCAGCACCTTGAGGTGATGGCTCATGCCGGACTGGCGCACGGCCAGCACTTCACACAGTTCCAGCACCGCAAAGCTGTTGCTGCCCAGCACCTGCAGCACCTGCAGGCGCAGGCCGTCACCGGCGGCGCGGAGCAGGCCGGTCAGCGAATCAAGCGGATCGCCGCCTTCGGGCAGCTGTGGCTGTGGCAGGGTCATAGGGAGGCGAGTGTAGAGGAACACCGCCTCTATATCAAAATTTTTTGATATAGAGCAAGCATGACGAGTTGCGTTATATAACGCGATGCGTTATGTTTTGCCCATGGCGATCAGCAACTTCATCGACAGGGAAGCCGAACTCATCTGGTCCGGAGCAAGGTCCAGACGGTTGCCCGCCACAATCCAGGCTACAGCCATCCGCATCGACGACCAGTGGCGAATCTGCTTTCGCTGGCAGGCGGGGCATGTGCTGGATGTCGAGATCACGGATTATCACTAGAGTCACTGATGCAGGAGGGTGTAATGAGCAAGTTGCCGAACATTCATCCCGGCGAAGTGCTGATGGAAGAGTTCATGGCGCCGCTGGGAATCAGCCAGAACCGGCTGGCGCGTGCCATGCAGGTGCCTCCCCGGCGTATCAACGAGATTGTTCACGGCCAGCGTGCGGTGACGGCGGATACGGCCTTGCGACTGGCGCGTGTGCTGGGTACCAGCCCCCAGTTCTGGCTGGGCCTGCAGGCGGATTACGACCTGGAGGAGGCCGCCAGCATTGATCTGGAGGCGCTTTCCCCGCTATGTGCCTGATCGAGCCTGCCCTGCATCTGTCGTGACAGTTTGCCGCCAGCCCCCGCCTGGGCGACAATAGCGCCCCTTTACCGGCGCCCCGGTCTCCACCGGCAGGCGCCGTTCTTGATTGACGATGCATCAGACAGCCCAGGAGCCTGCTACATGTCCGCCACACGCCCCGGTTCTCGTGACCTTGCCAACGCCATTCGCGCGCTGAGTATGGACGCCGTGCAGCAGGCCAATTCCGGGCATCCCGGTGCGCCCATGGGCATGGCCGACATCGCCGAAGTGCTGTGGCGTGGTTTCCTGCGCCATAACCCGGCCAACCCGGACTGGCCTAACCGTGACCGGTTTGTGCTGTCCAACGGCCACGGCTCCATGTTGCTCTACAGCCTGCTGCACTTGAGTGGCTACGACCTGTCCATCGAAGACCTCAAGCGCTTCCGTCAGCTGCACAGCCCCACGGCAGGTCACCCGGAGTACGAAGAGTGTGTCGGCGTTGAAACCACCACCGGGCCGCTGGGCCAGGGTATCGCCAATGCGGTGGGTATGGCGCTGGCAGAAAAGCAGTTGGCGGCGCAGTTCAACCGTGATGGCTTCCCGGTCGTGGATCATTACACCTACTGTTTCCTCGGCGATGGCTGCCTGATGGAAGGTATTTCCCATGAGGTTTGCTCGCTGGCGGGCACCCTGGGCCTGGGCAAGCTGATCGCCTTTTACGACGATAACGGCATTTCCATCGACGGTGAGGTGGAAGGCTGGTTCACCGATGACACGGTGGAGCGTTTCCGTGCCTACGGCTGGCATGTGATTCCGAACGTGAATGGTCACGATCCGGTGGAGGTGCAGGCCGCCATCGAGAATGCCCGCAAGAATCCGGATCAGCCGACGCTGATCTGCTGCAAGACCGTGATCGGCTTTGGCTCACCCAACAAGCAGGGCAAGGAAGAGTGCCATGGCGCCGCGCTGGGTGATGACGAGATCGCCCTGACGCGCAAGGAACTGGGTTGGGCGCACGGGCCGTTCGAGATTCCGCAGGCGATTTACGATGCCTGGAATGCCCGCGATGCCGGGGGGGCTGCCGAGTCGGACTGGAAAGCCCTGATGCATGGCTACGGTCAGCAGTATCCTGAGCTGGCCGCAGAGCTGACACGCCGTCTCAAGGGCGAGTTGCCCGCAGACTTTGCGGCGCAGGCCGAGGCCTACATCCGTGAATGCCAGGACAAGATGGAGAAGGTCGCAACGCGCAAGGCCAGCCAGAATTGCCTGGATGCCTTCGGCCCGCTGCTGCCGGAACTGACCGGCGGCTCGGCGGACCTGGCCGGCTCCAACAACACCATCTGGAAAGGCTCGAAGGCGCTCAAGGCCGAGGATGCCAGCGGCAACTATGTGCATTACGGTGTGCGTGAATTCGGCATGACCGCGATCATGAACGGCATGCAGCTGCACGGCGGTGTGCGCCCTTACGGCGGTACCTTCCTGGTCTTCATGGAATACGCCCGTAATGCGGTGCGCATGGCGGCGCTGATGAAGCAGCCCACCATTCTGGTGTACACCCACGACTCTATTGGCCTGGGCGAAGACGGCCCGACCCACCAGCCTGTCGAGCAGCTGGCGAATCTGCGAATGACTCCGAATATGCGCACCTGGCGCCCCTGCGACACCGTGGAGTCTGCGGTGTCCTGGAAGGCCGCCATTGAGCGCACGGACGGCCCTTCGTCGCTGGTGTTCACGCGCCAGGGGCTGCCCTGCATGACCCGCGATGACGCGACCGTGGCGAACATTGCCCGCGGCGGTTACGTGTTGCACCAGACCGGTGACGGTGAGCCGGAGGCGATCATCATTGCCACCGGTTCCGAGGTGCATCTGGCGATGGAAGCGGCGGCGGCGCTGGATGGCGTCAATGTGCGCGTGGTCTCCATGCCCTGCGTCGAGGCCTTCCTGGCCCAGGACGCGGCCTATCGCGAGCAGGTGTTGCCGAGTGCGGTGCGCAAGCGCGTGGCCGTGGAAGCCGCCATTACGGATTACTGGTACCGGTTTGTGGGCCTGGACGGCCGCATCATCGGGATGAACAGCTTTGGTGCCTCGGCACCGGCGGGTGATCTGTTCAAACACTTCAATATCACGGCAGATGCTGTGAAGCAGGCAGTCGCCGAGCTCATCGGCTGATACGGGGCACACCATGCGTGTGGCACTGAATGGTTATGGTCGCATCGGCCGGTCGTTTGTCCGGGCGCTGGCGGAGCGCGAGGCGGGGGGCTGGCAGGCGCCCTTCTCCCTGGTGGCCATCAATGATCTGGGCCGCCCGGAAGACCTGCTGTATCTGACGCGGTTCGATTCTACCCATGGCCCCTTCCCGGGGTTGGCGGCCCTGAGCGCTGACGGCCTTACGGTTGGCCGTCACAGTGCCCGGCTTTTCAGCGAAGACAGTCCGGATACGTTGCCCTGGAAAGACCTGGGGGTCGGGCTGGCGCTGGAGTGCACCGGGGTGTTTCGCGGTCATGATGAAGCCGCAGCGCATCTGCGTGCCGGCGCGCAGCGCGTGATCATCGGCGCCGTGCCGTTTGACCATGCCGATGCGTTGCTGGTGTATGGCGTGAACCATGAAACCCTGATGCCCGGGCAGCAGGTGCTGTCCGCTGCGTCCTGCACCACTCACGCCATCGCGCCGCTGCTGGCGACGCTGGATCAAGCCTGGGGTGTGGAACAGGTGCTGATGAAGGAGGTCCATGCCTACACCTCCGATCAGTCACTGCTGGATCATGTGCACCGTGATCCGCGCCGGGGTCGCGCGGCGGCACAGAACATCGTGCCCACCACCTCCAGTGCCATTGGCGCGGTGCAGCAGATCCTGCCGCAACTGGCTGGCCGGGTCAGCGGCGGTTCCATCCGGGTGCCGACCCTGAACGTGGCGATGGTGGATCTGACCCTGCGGCTGCGCGACACGCCGACGGCAGAAGCACTCAACGGGCTGATGGCCCGGCGCTCGGACGAAGTGCCGTGGCTGATGGGCTACAATGGGGACCCGCTGGTGAGCGTGGATTTCAATCACCGCAGCGAGTCAGCCATTTTTGATGCCACCCAGACCCGAGTGCAGGGCGACATGGTGCGGGTGGTGGCCTGGTATGACAACGAATGGGGTTACGCCAACCGACTGCTGGATCTGGTCAGCTGGCTTGCCGATAACCCGAACCCGTAACCAAGACTTGGGCAAGACGTAAATACAGAGGTAGCACGATGGCCATTCTGCGCATGACGGATCTGGATCTTGCAGGCAAGCGCGTACTGATCCGCGAAGATCTCAATGTGCCGGTGAAAGACGGCAAGGTAACCAGCGACGCCCGTATCCGTGCCTCGCTGCCGACCATTCGCCATGCGCTGGAAGCGGGCGCGCGCGTGATGCTGATGTCGCATCTGGGGCGTCCCGAGGAAGGCGTCTTTGACGAGAGCGCCTCGCTGAAGCCGGTGGCCGAGCATCTGGGTACGTTGCTGGGGCGCGATGTCCCGCTGGTGCGGGATTGGCTGGACGGCGTCGAGGTGGCTGAAGGCGACCTGGTGCTGTGCGAGAACGTCCGCTTCAACAAGGGCGAAAAGAAAGATGACGAAGCGCTGTCACAAAAGATGGCGGCGCTGTGCGATATTTTTGTGATGGACGCGTTCGGCACCGCGCACCGGGCGCAGGCCTCGACCCATGGTGTGGCGAAGTTCGCGCCGGTGGCCTGTGCCGGCCCCCTGCTGGCCGCCGAGCTGGATGCCCTGGGCAAGGCCCTTGAAAGCCCGGCCAAACCGGTGGTGGCCATCGTCGGCGGTGCCAAGGTGTCGACCAAGCTGGAAGTGCTGGAGTCCCTGGCGGACAGAGTGGATCAACTGATCGTCGGTGGCGGTATTGCCAACACCTTCCTGGCGGCCGCAGGCAAGCCAGTGGGCAAGTCCCTGTGCGAGCATGACCTGATCGACGCGGCGAAGCGCATTGCTGCCAAGGTGAATATTCCCCTGCCGGTGGATGTGGTGGTTGCCAGCGAGTTTTCTGCCGACGCAGAAGCGGTGACCAAGTCCGTGGATGACGTGACCGAGGACGACATGATTCTGGATGTCGGCCCGAAAACGGCGCATGTGTTTGCAGCGCTGATGAAGGAAGCCCGGACCATCGTCTGGAATGGCCCGGTGGGCGTTTTCGAGTTTGAGCAGTTCGCAGGCGGCACCCGCGAACTGGCCGAGGCGATTGCGGAGAGCGACGCCTTTTCCATTGCTGGCGGTGGCGACACCCTGGCAGCGGTGGACAAGTTCGGGATCACCGAACAGGTGTCCTACATTTCCACCGGCGGTGGCGCCTTCCTGGAATTCCTGGAAGGCAAGACGCTGCCGGCCGTGGCGATCCTGGATCGCTGACAGACAGGATGAACTGAGGAGAATCACATGGCACTGATCAGCATGCGACAGCTGCTGGACCACGCCGCCGAGTACGGCTATGGCGTTCCGGCTTTCAACGTCAACAATCTGGAGCAGATGCGCGCCATCATGGAAGCGGCAGATCAGACCGACTCCCCGGTGATCGTGCAGGCCTCTGCAGGAGCTCGCAAATATGCAGGCGCGCCCTTCCTGCGCCATCTGATCCTGGCCGCGATTGAAGAGTTTCCTCATATTCCGGTGGTGATGCACCAGGATCACGGGACCAGCCCGGCGATATGCCAGCGTTCCATCCAGCTGGGCTTCTCCTCGGTGATGATGGACGGCTCCCTGGGGGAAGATGGCAAGACCCCGATGGACTACGACTATAACGTGCGTGTAACGCAGACGGCGGTGGCCATGGCCCACGCCTGCGGTGTGTCCGTGGAAGGGGAGCTCGGCTGCCTCGGCTCTCTGGAAACCGGCCAGGCGGGTGAAGAGGACGGCATCGGTGCCGAAGGCACGCTGGACCACAGCCAGATGCTGACCGATCCCGAGGAAGCCGCTGATTTCGTCAAGGCCACCAAAGTGGATGCCCTGGCTATCGCCATCGGCACCAGCCACGGTGCCTACAAGTTCACGCGCCCGCCCACCGGGGATATTCTGGCGATTGATCGCATCAAGGCGATTCATGCCCGTATTCCTGACACCCATCTGGTCATGCACGGCTCCTCCTCGGTGCCGCAGGACTGGTTGCAGGTGATCAACGAATTCGGCGGCGAGATCCCGGAGACCTATGGCGTGCCGGTGGAAGAAATCCAGGAAGGTATCCGCCACGGTGTGCGCAAGGTCAATATTGATACCGACCTGCGCCTGGCCAGCACCGGCGCCATCCGCCGCTTCCTGGGCAGCAACAAGGCTGAATTTGATCCGCGTAAATATCTGGCTGTGGCCACCCAGGCAATGAAAGACATCTGCATCGCGCGCTATGAAGCGTTCGGCACAGCGGGTAACGCCAGCAAGATCAAGCCGCAGTCACTGGAAGTCATGTTCCATCGTTACGAGAAAGGCGAGCTGGACCCGCGTGTGAAGTAAACGCGCTTGCGGCCGTAACCCGGAGCCCGCCCCGATGTGTGTCGTGGCGGGCTTTTTTACAGGCCTGTTCTATCGCGGCTTGGCATAGGGGTAGCGCGCCAACGGCAGGGTCCGGTGGTAGCTGTCCAGGCCGGAAACGGTGACCGTATCGAGGTGATGGATGTGGATATGGCCGTCATCGCCCACGGCGTCCGGCTCGGTCAGCACTTCGATAACTTCACCAATAATCAGGACCGTATCATTGAGCGGGATGGGCAGGGTGTCGCGCAGACGCAGGCCAATTCTCAGGCGGCTCTCTTGCACATAGGGGGCGTCCAGGGTGCCGGAGTACCAGGGAGTCAGGCCACAGGCCTGAAACTCACTGATGTCTCTCGGATACCGGGCGCTGGTCTGGTGCGCGGCTTCGGTAATGCCCGGGTGGACCTGATTCAGCGTAAAGACACCCGTCGCCAGGATGTTTTCCAGTGTGTGCCGCTCGGAGACCGGCGGGCGGCTGATCAGTCCCAGCAGGGCCGGGTCGGCCCCCAGATGCACGGCTGAACTGAACAGTGCCAGATTCTCTTGCCCATCAGGATGGCGCGTGCCTACCAGGTTGGCGCTCTTGAAGCCGCTGAGCGCATTGACGAAGGAGGTGCGGTATCGCGGCGGCATGCTCGTCAGGTCAAAACGGGTTAACGCGGTCATTCGAGGATTCCCCGACAATACAAAGAATACAGTGTGAGGTCAGGGCCGTCATGATGATGTCGTGATGGTCCTTGATTCTGGCGCTCGCCGCCTGCCCGGTGTGCAGGTATGCTCTGTGCATGAGTCCGACATCCGATTCCGAGCCGCCCTTTGATGTGGATGCCATTCAGTCCGGCTGGCAGCCGCTTGACTGGAAATCGCCCCAGGCCATCGACGGCGAGGCACGTCGCTATGCCGAGTATTACGGTATCGACTTTGCGCGCCAGTATCCGCAACTGCTGCATGCATTCGGATATTTTGAAGCGGCGGGTCACACCATCGCGGTGCATGGCTGGTTACCGCCGCAGGCGCGCGGCACCGTGCTGGTGGTGCATGGTTATTTCGACCATGTGGGCCTGTACCGGCATGTGATCGGGCATGTGCTGGAGCGCGGTTATGCCGTGCTGGCTTATGACCTGCCGGGGCATGGACTTTCTTCGGGCGCACGCGCCGCCATTGATGATTTCCTGATTTATCGTGATGTCCTGCACCAGTGCCTGACCAACAAGGCGAACGGCTTCCCGCGCCCCTGGCATGTCATCGCCCAGAGCACGGGAGGGGCGATTGTGATGGATTATCTGGTCAGCACCGCTGTGCAGGGTACTCCGTCACCGTTTGAAAAAGTGATCCTGCTGGCGCCGCTGGTACGGCCGTTCGCCTGGCGTTCGGGGCGCTTTCTGCACGCACTGGTCAGCCCGTTCCGTGACTATGTAAAACGTGTTTTTACAGTCAACTCGAATGATCCCGATTTTTTACACTTTCTGGAGCATCTGGACCCTTTACAGCACCGCGCGCTCTCTGCACGCTGGGTAACAGCGCTGAAGAAATGGATACCGACTTTCGAGCGTGCCGGGGCAGTGCGTGTCAGTCCGGTGATCATTCAGGGTGATATGGATGAAACCGTGGACTGGCGCCATAACCTGGGCATCATCGAAGACAAGTTTCATCAGCCGGAGATCAACGTGCTCAAGGGTGCAAGGCATCAGTTGGCCAATGAGCACCCGGATATTCGCAAGCAGGTGCGCAGCATCATCGACAGGCACCTGAATTGACAGCCTTGGTGCTGACAGGGAGCAGAGCCATGAAAACCGGTTTCTCGAAAATGACATTGTTGAGTCTGGCCCTGGCGGCGGCCGCTGCCGCACAAGCGCAGCCTGCACAGCGGGACGGAGCAGAGCGCGCCGACGCGGCACGTCAGGCTGCGGAGCAAAGACTGACGGCAGATGAAGCGCGAGAGCATGCCCGCGAGCGGGGTGAGGCGAACCGTGAAGCAGCGCGGGAGCGCGGCGAACATATGCGTGAGCAAGGCGAGCAACAACGCCAGAGCATCCGTGAACGCGATGCGCAGCAGCGCCAGGAAACACAGCAGCGTGGTGATGCCATGCGTCGCGAGTCAGAGCAGCGGCGTCAGGATCAGAGCGACGCTGTGCGCGATGCGGAGCGCCGCGCGCGGGACCGTACCGGGCCGGTGCGTGATTACCCTGAATGATTTCAAACCCAAGCAGGACCACAAAGGAGAGGAAGCATGAAAATCTGGATGGCCGGTGCAGGTGTCGCAACCCTGTTTGCTGCAGGTGTTGCCCAGGCGCAACCCATGATGCAGCCCGAGTTCTACTTCGGTGCTCAGTACAACTACATTGAAGGAAAAATCAGTGGTAGTTCCAATCCGAAGCTGGATGTGTTTTCAGGTCGTTTCGGTGCCCAGATCAACCCGTTCATTTCCGGCGAAGCGCGTCTGGGGTTTGGTGTAGGCAGTGATACGGTCGGCGGCACCAAGTTCGAGCTGGATAACTACTATGGCTTCTATGCGCGAGCAGGACTGCCGAACGAAACGGCGTTCACGCCTTACCTGATTGGCGGCTGGACGGACGCACGTACCAAGGTGGCCGGTAACTCGGAAAGCACCGATGGCGGCAGCTATGGTGCCGGTGTGGACTTCAATCTTGATCCGTTCCTGGCGCTGAACCTTGAATATATGAGAATGCTCGACAAGAGCGATTTCGATCTTGACGCCATTTCACTCGGTTTCACCTTCAAGTTCTGAGCCGCAGCAGTGATAAGTGGGGCTGAGTCGCAGGCTCAGTCCCACTGGATCGGTGCCGCAGAGGAACCAGGCGTCATGGGACGACCGGCGGGTGTGGTGGCTGCCACACGGGTCGGGCGCAACCAGGCATCGCGGCTCACGGCACTTGCGTTCCCCTCAATAATCTCCGCGACAGCATAGTCGTCATGTACAGCCGTGACGCGCAGC
>PNLU01000052.1 GCA_013823245.1 Alcanivorax sp. | reverse complement strand
GGTCGCGTCACTGCATTCGCAGGGTTGCCAGCACCTCGTTCAGTCGGGCTTCGCTCTCCTCATCGAAGAAACTCAGCACAACGACGATGGCGTAGCCGTCACGGACCAATGCCAGATAGCGCTGCTTCACCAACTGAGGGCCGAACATGGCTTGTGCCTCGAAGTAGTCGAATTCGGTGCCATTGACCTCGTGCTGGCCACACTGCTCGTCGATCTCGTAATTCACTTGCATCATGCGCAGGGCCTGGCGGGCATGGGCCAGATAATCGCAGCCGCTGACGATGCCCGGGGCCAGGCGGATGTTCTCGGCGGAGCCGAGGATGTTCGGGTTCAGCCGGCGAGGGTCAGCAAGGCGGCACACAGCAGCAGGTTTCTTGCGATCACGGTTGGTCTCCTGATTATGCCGGGCGCCGATCCGGCCCGGTTTGGGCGCAACGATACCCGGTTGGCCCGCCGTAAACCATGCGGGGGGTAACAAAACCTGATGCCGCAGCGGCCTGAAAGGCAGGCATTCCGCAGGGCAAGTGGGTACAATGTGGCGCTTGCCGATCGCCGGGGGCAGGACCCCGGCCGGATGTCAGAAAAGGGTTGGTTATGAAAGACGTGAAAGTCATCGAGGGCAACTTCACCCAGGTGGGTGGTCGTTACGGTATCGTGGTGGCCCGGTTCAACAGCTTTGTGGTGGAGTCGCTGCTGGAAGGCGCGGTGGACACCCTGCTGCGTCATGGCGTCAAGGCGCAGGACATCAACGTGATCCGTGTGCCGGGCGCCTGGGAGCTGCCGGTGGCCGTCAAGCGTATTGCGGACAAGGGCGATTACGATGCCATCATTACGCTGGGCGCTGTGATTCGCGGCGGTACGGCGCACTTCGAATACGTGGCGGGCGAGGCGGCCAAGGGTATTGCCTCGATCCAGAACAGCACCGGTGTGCCGGTGGCCTTCGGTGTGCTGACCGTGGACAGCATCGAGCAGGCCATCGAGCGCGCGGGCACCAAGGCCGGCAACAAGGGCGCTGAAGCGGCCCTGTGCGCACTGGAAATGGTCAGCCTGCTGAAAGTGCTCTGATATGACGACGACGTCTCCGTCAGCGCGCCGCAAGGCGCGCCGTTTCGCGTTGCAGGCGCTGTACCAGTGGCAGCTGGCGGGTCACCCGATGCATGAGATCGAGGCGCAGTTCCGGGCCCAGAACGACATGAAGAAGGTGGACCTGCAGTATTTTCACGACCTGCTGCATGGTGTGCCCGAGCGCCTGGAAGAGCTGGATGCCCTGATTGCCCCTGCGCTGGATCGCAAGGTGCAGGAGCTGTCCCAGGTCGAGAAAGTCATCCTGCGCCTGGGCGCGTTCGAATTGCTGGCGCGCCTGGACGTGCCCTACCGCGTGGTGATCAACGAAGGCATCGAACTGGCCAAGCTGTTCGGTGCTGATGACTCCTTCAAGTACGTCAATGGCGTGCTCGACAAGGTGGCGCGCAAGTGCCGCCAGGTGGAAATCGTCGCCCGCTGATCTGCCATGACCCGATCGGGTATGAGGCCAGCCATGGATGAATTTGCCCTCATCAATCGTTTCTTCCGCACCGCAGCCAATGCTGCCGGGCCCGGCGTCAAGCTCGGGCCCGGTGACGATGCGGCCATCCTGTCACCGACGCCGGGATGCGAGCTGGTGATGTCCATGGACACCCTGATCGCGCACCGGCACTTTCCGGCAGACTTGCCCGCCGCCGATGTGGGCTGGCGCAGTCTGGCGGTCAATCTTTCTGATCTGGCGGCCATGGGCGCGCGTCCGCGCTGGGCGTTGCTGAGTCTGAGTCTGCCGCAGGCCGACGCCGACTGGGTGGCGGAATTTGCCCGTGGCTTTGGTGAACTCGCGTCCTCGTCGGGCTGTGTGCTGGTGGGCGGCGATACCGTGCGCGGGCCGCTCGCCATCACGGTGCAAGTCACCGGTGAGGTGCCCGCTGGTGAGGCGCTGCTGCGCAGCGGTGCCAGTGTGGGCGAGCAGGTGTGTATTGGCGGGGTGCCCGGAGAAGCGGCCGCAGGCCTGGCTGCGTGGCAGCACGGCACGCGCAGCGGCGCGCTGGTGGACCGGCTGGCGCGGCCTGCGCCGCAACTGGCGCTGGGTGAGCGGCTGCGCGGTGTGGCCAGCGCCTGTATTGATATCTCGGACGGGCTGCTCGCGGACCTCGGGCACCTGGTGACAGAAAGCGGCGTCGCGGGGGCCACGGTGCATCTTCCCGCACTGCCGGTGTCGGCGGCGCTGGCCGCCGCAGGCGATGAGACCGCTCGTCAGACGTGGCAGTTGTCCGGCGGTGATGATTATCTGCTGCTCTTTGCCTGGCCTGCCGGGCGCCCCCTGCCTGATGGCTGCCACGCCATCGGGCACTTTTCTGCGGACGTCGGTATCCGGGTGCTGGACGCTGGCGGACAGCCTGTTGAGGTGGCTCGCTCAGGCTGGAATCATTTTGCTGACGCATCGTCTGAAGGACACCGCCCATGACCCTCTCCTCACGCCCTGACATGAGCAATCCGGTGCATTTTCTGGCGTTCGGTTTTGGCAGTGGCCTGGCGCCCAAGGCACCGGGCACCTTCGGCACGCTGGCGGCCATGCCGCTCTGGTACCTGCTGACCTTCCTGCCCTGGTGGGGTTTTCTGCTGGCCACCTCGCTGGTGATTGCCGTGGGCCCCTGGCTGTGTGGGCAGACCTCACGAGATCTGGGCGTGCATGATCACGGCGGGATTGTCTGGGACGAATTCGCGGGCCTGCTGGTCACCTTTATCCCGCTGGCGCTGGTGGGTGCCGCGCCCACCGTGGCGGTGGCGGTGGCGGGCTTTGTCCTGTTCCGGATTTTCGATGTGCTCAAGCCCTGGCCGATCGGCTGGCTGGACCGGCGTGTGCATGGCGGCACCGGCATCATGGTGGATGATCTGCTGGCGGGTGTGTACGCAGGCGTCCTGCTGTACATCGCCTTGCCATGGCTGGTTTGAGTCCGGCAGGGGTATACTGCCGGCAACTTGCCCGGGGCCGAGCCCCGCCTGGAACCGGTCGATGGATGCTGACCCGATGCCGTTTGCAGAACACTCGCTTGCCACGCCGGATAATCCGGCGGGGCACTCCGAGCGTGCCCGGCACATACAGCAACTGCTGCGCAGACGCGACCTGCGGCTGCGATTTCCTGCTGAACTGGAAAGCGAATTTCGCGCCCACCACGACGACGCCGCGCTGCGTATCTTCCGCGCCAGCCTGACCTGGCTGGCGTTACTGTATCTGGCCATGGCGATCTCGGCCCTGACCATTCTGTCCGGGTCGCACGATGGCGCCTGGCCCATCATTTTTGCCGGTTTTGCCCTGATCATGCTGGTGGCCTGGGCGTTGGCCTCGACCCGCCTGATGCGCGGCCGTTACCAGCGCACCGTGACGACCCTGGCCGCATTGATGATGGTGCTGGCGACGATCAACCCGATGCTCGAGCCGGACCCGGCATTCCGCACCCTGCTGCATATCGGGACCGTCTTTGTGGTGGTGGTCGTGTACCTGGGGTTGAGCCTGCGCCTGCCCTATGCCCTGCTGGCCGGTTGGGGCGGAGGCTTGCCGCCCCTGTTGCTGGCGACATTGTTCGGCGTGTCGCAGGACTGGACGCTGGTGATACCGACCTATGCCGGGGCCAGCCTGCTGTGCATGGTGTTGTGTTTCCGCGATGAGCGGCAGCGGCGGCGCATGTTCCTGCAGGGGGAGCTGCTGCGCGAGGACCAGCGTCGTATCGAGACACTGGCGCGTGAGTTGAGTCGTCAGGCGCTGGTGGACGGTCTCACCGGGCTGGCCAACCGGCGGCAGTTCGACCAGGCCCTCAAGCGCGAGTGGTTCCGTGCCCAGCGCGAGCAGCAACCGCTGGCATTGGTGTTTGCTGATATCGACTACTTCAAACCTTATAACGACCTGCTGGGGCATCAGGAGGGTGATGACTGCCTGCGGGTCATGGCGGGCATATTCCGCTCGCAAGCGCGACGGGCCACGGACCTGGCGGCACGATATGGCGGCGAGGAGTTCGTGCTGTTGCTGCCGGGCGTGGACATGGCGGGCGCGCAGCAACGGGCAGAGCAACTGGCCGAAGCGGTGCGGCTGTGCCAGTTGCCCCATCCCAGATCAGGGTGCGGTCCGGTGGTGACGCTGAGCATTGGTGTGGCGGTGATGACGCCGCAGGCCGACGATACCAGCGCGGAAGAACTGGTGCGGCGAGCCGATGCGGCCATGTACCGGGCCAAGGCGGAGGGCCGTAACCGGGTGGTGCAGGCCGATCAGGACCCGATCGCGGGGGCGTGACGGCTGGCCAACTGACGCAGCCGCGTATCGATGCTGCGACGGATGCCCTCAGCATCCAGGCCGTATTCGGCCAGCAGTGCATCACGTTTGCCGTGGTGGATGAACATATCCGGCAGCCCCAGGTTGAGCACCGGCACGGTCAGCCCCTGTTCCGCCAGATACTCGTTCACAGCGGAACCGGCGCCGGTCATGCGCTGGTGGTCCTCGACCGTGACCAGCAGGGTGTGACGGGCCGCCAGTGCGCTGATCAGGTCTTCATCCAGCGGTTTGACCCAGCGCATGTCGATGACGGTGGCGTCCAGTGCCTCGCCGGCCGCCAGCGCGGGGCCTGCCAGGACACCGAATGCGAGAATGGCGACACCATGCCCGTCCCGCAGGGTACGGGCTTTGCCCGGTGGCAACAGGGTGAAAGCAGGCTCGATCTCGACACCGGGTCCGGTGCCACGCGGGTAGCGCACCGCAGCGGGTCCCGGGTGCTGATAGGCGGTATACAGCAACTGCCGACATTCGTTCTCGTTCGACGGCGCGGCAATGATCATGTTCGGTACGCAGCGAAGATAGCCCAGATCAAAGACCCCGCCATGGGTGGCGCCGTCTTCGCCCACCAGCCCCGCGCGGTCGATGCCGAAGGTCACGTCCAGATCCTGCAAGGCCACATCGTGAATCAGCTGATCGTAGGCACGTTGCAGGAACGTGGAATAGATCGCCACCACCGGTTTCTGCCCCTCGCACGCGAGCCCACCGGCCAGGGTCAGCGCGTGCTGTTCGCAAATCGCCACGTCATGGAAGCGTTCCGGAAACCGTTTGCTGAACTCCACCATGCCCGAGCCTTCGCACATGGCCGGGGTGATCGCCACCAGCTTGCGATCCTGCTCGGCCATGTCGCACAGGAAGCGACCGAACACATCCTGGTACTTGGGCCCGGCAGGGCGGACGGGGGTGGCGGCGGCCAGCTTCTTTTTCGGCTCGATCTTGTTGATCGCGTGGTAGCCCACCGGGTCGGCCTCGGCGGGGGCGAAGCCTTTGCCCTTGGTGGTGTAGACATGCAGTAGCTGCGGGCCTTTCAGGTCACGCAGGTTACCCAGCGTATCCAGCAGTTCGTTGATGTCGTGGCCGTCCATGGGGCCGATGTAGTTGAAACCGATGGCCTCGAACAGCGCGTCCGGGCTGACCATGTTCTTCATGCTTTCTTCAGTGCGACGCATGAACTCCCAGGCGGCCGGCATCTTGGCCAGCACCTTCTTGCCGCCCTCGCGCAGGGCGATGTAGGACTTGGACGCCCAGATGCGGGCGAAATAGTTCGCCAGCCCGCCGACGTTGTGCGAGATCGACATGGTGTTGTCGTTCAGGATCACCAGCAGGTTGGCATCGGTGTGCGCCGCATGATTCAGCGCCTCGAAGGCCTGGCCTGCGGTCATGGCGCCGTCGCCGATGATTGCCACCGCACGCCGGTCCCGATCCCCCATGCTGGCCCCCAGGGCCATGCCGAGCGCGGCACTGATGGAGGTCGATGAATGACCCACCCCGAAGGTGTCGAACTCCGACTCACTGCGTTTCGGGAAGCCGGACAAGCCACCTTGCTGGCGGATTGACGTCATGGCCTCCCGGCGCCCGGTCAGGATCTTGTGCGGGTAGGTCTGATGGCCGACATCCCATACCAGCCGGTCATCGGGGGTCTCGAACAGGTAATGCAGCGCCACCGTCAACTCGACCACGCCCAGCCCGGCACCAAAATGCCCGCCTGCCTGGCCGACCGCATAGAGCAGATAGGCGCGCAACTCGTCCACCACCTGGGGCAGTGCTTCACGGGGCAGGGCGCGCAGGTCTGCGGGGCGGTCGATGCGGTCCAGCAGTGGGGTGTGCGGCCGTGTCAGCGGGATTTCGTCGAAGGTTTTCTGCATGGACGGGATTATACCTGCCGTGGCGCCTGGGGTCAGTGAGTACGTGCCACGATATAGGCGGCGAGATCCTTGAGCTGGCGCGTATCGACCCCCTCACCGTGGTCATGGGCGTCCAGCAGGGCACAGGCCTGCTGGCACAGGTCTGCGGCCCGCGCACGGCTGCCATCGATGCCCAGCAGGCCCGGGAAGGTGCTCTTGGCGTGGCGCAGGTCCGAACCGCTGGGCTTGCCGAGCTCCTCGGTGGCGGCGGTGACATCCAGAATATCGTCCTGAATCTGGAACGCCAGTCCTATAGCGTCCCCGTAGGCGCGCAGGGTCTGTCTTAACGGTGGTGCGGCCTCGGCGGCGATGGCGCCCAGCGCCAGCGCGGCGGTAATCAGGCGCCCGGTCTTCAGGTAATGCACCCGCTCCAGTGCCGACAGGCTCAATGCCTGGCCGTTGGCTTCCATATCCTGCATCTGGCCAGCGGCCATCCCCTCGGCCCCGGCCGCATGGCTCAGCTGACGCACCATGTTGATACGCTGGCTGTCGGTGTAGTCCCCGGCATTCGCCAGCAGCTCGAAGGCCAGCGTATGCAGCGTATCGCCGGCCAGGATGGCGGTGGCCTCATCAAAGGCGATGTGCGTGGTGGCGCGGCCCCGGCGCAGGGCATCGTCATCCATGGCGGGCAGATCGTCGTGGACCAGGGAATAGGCATGGATCAGCTCGATCACCACCGCCGGTACATCGGCATCCTCCAGGCGGCCGCCCGCCAGCAGGCAACTGCCATAGACCAGCACTGGCCGAATGCGCTTGCCGCCGCCCAGCGCGGCATAGCGCATGGCCTCTGCAAGGCGCGGTGCGGGGCTGTTCTGATCGGGCAGGTAGCGCGCCATCTGTTCATCCACGCGCTCCCGGCAGGTCGCCATGAAGCGCGTCAGCGCGCTGAAATCAGCGGTCGTCATCGTTGCCATCGTCCCCGTCAGCGGCAGTGAACGGCGCCGGGGTGGCATCAGGGCTCTGCTCCAGCAGCACCCGGACCTTCTGCTCGGCCTGTTGCAGGGCTTGCTGGCATTCACGGGTCAGGCGAACCCCGTCCTCAAAGGCCTTGAGCGACTCCTCCAGGGACAGTTCGCCGGATTCCATGCGCTCCACCAGGGTTTCCAGGGTGCTGAGGGCGTCTTCCAGACGGGTGTGCTTGGGTTTTGCGGCCATGACAGGCTTCCGGCGGCATCTCGGGGCAAGGCGGCAAACACTAAAAGAGTGGCGCGGGCGAGTCAATCAGCAGCCACAAGTAAGTGTGCACTTACAATCAGGCATGACATTCCAAATCGGAATAAGGCTGCGGTTTCCCGGCCTCTCCGGGGGCGCTATAGTGGAGGGCCTCGTCGGCAGCCCGGGCGTTCAGGATTCCCGAGATCTCCTAAGCCCTTCGGTATTCACGTCTGCGGTATGTCCGGCGGGGGTTCTTCACACCCCCGAATCATTCCCCGCTACCACGTCCTCATAGTGCTTCATCAGCGCTGTGCGCACCGCGTCGGGAATGGGTACCGCCCGACGTTGCACCGGATCAAAGTTGACCAGCGTGGCCAGGCTGCGCGCGGTGTCGCGACCGTTCTGGCTCAACCGATGGCAGAGCACGAACGAGCTGTTGCCGACACGTCGCACCGTCGTGGTGACCGTGACCGGACTGCCGAAACGGGTTTCGCCGAGGTAATCGATTTCCGTGCGCACCAGCGCGATGCCGCCGCGCTGCAGATCCATGTCCGGATTGAACAATCGCAGGATCGGTTCACGCGCCTCCAGAAACCACACCGGCATGACCGTGTTGTTGATGTGCCCGAGCGCGTCGGTGTCACAGAAACGGGGATTGATCGTGTGTATCAGCATGCGCCGAGTGTAATGGTTAGAATGACGACAATGAAACTGATACTTGCACCGATGGAAGGCCTGGCGGATTTCTGGATTCGGCAGGCGCTGACAGACATTGGCGGTTACGACTGGTGTGTCACCGAGTTCGTGCGCGTCAACGGCCTGCTGTTGCCGCCGAAAGTGTTCTATCGATGGTGCCCGGAACTGCGCACCGGTGCGCGCACTCGCAGCGGCACTCCGGTGCATGTACAACTGCTCGGCTCCGACCCGGCCTGTATGGCCGACAATGCGGCGTTGGCCGTGACATTGGGCGCCCCCGCCATCGACCTGAATTTCGGCTGCCCGGCCAAGACCGTGAATCGTCATCGCGGCGGTGCCGTGCTGCTGGACGAACCGGACCTGGTGCACCAGGTGGTCGCCGCCGTGCGCGCGGCTGTGCCTGCGGACATCCCGGTGTCCGCCAAGATGCGGTTGGGCAATCTGGACGACGCCCTGGCACTGGACAACGCACGCGCCGTCGACGCAGCGGGCGCAAGCTGGCTGACCGTGCACGGACGCACCAAGGTGCAGGGTTATCGCCCACCGGCCTACTGGGATCGTATCGGCGCGGTACGCGAGGCGGTGTCATTGCCGGTGATTGCCAACGGTGAAATCTGGACGCCGGAGGACGCTGCGCGTTGTCAGCGTGAAAGTGGTTGCGATGCCATCATGCTGGGGCGTGGCGCTGTCAGCGATCCGTATCTGGCCCGCGCGGTGCGCTCCGGCGAGCGGGCACAGTGGGCACAGGTGCGGGCTCAACTGGAAACCTTCATGCAAACCCTTGTGGGCACGGGCAAACCGGCCCAGGAAGCGGGTCGTGTCAAGCAATGGCTGAATTACCTGCGGCGGCAGTGGCCCGAGGCTGAGGTGCTCCACCAGCAATTGCGGCGTGAGCGGACCTTGCAGGGGATGTTTGGCCTTTTGGAGCGTTTGGTCTGATTTTGGCGGGGCTTCGTAGCCCGGCCTCGGTGCGGGGTATGCCCTTCCAGAAGCCGCCGTAAATACGTCCCTGTAGGCTTGCGTTCGGCTTCCTGCCTCACACACTTCTGGAAGGGCATACCCCGCACCGAGGCCTCAGCTCAGTAGTAACTGAAAGTTCAGCACTTCGTAGCTCGACGCACGAACAAACTTTCGGTTGGCTGGAAGTTGTTAAGCGGGCTGCGCGTGATGGCCCCCAGAGGGCCAAAACCCCCACAACCAGAAAGATGGCCCAAACTCTCAGCAACACACCTCTTCAGAAAGGCCAGTGCAACTGCACATTCCCCCCACCAAACGCCGCACGGTGCAACCGCAAGGTAGGATTGATCGTGAGCACAGCCCCCGTAGCCTCTTCCAGCGTATAGCGGAACGGCAGGTTCACCTTGCCCAGCCAGCGGTTCTCTTCCTCATTGAGGGGGTCGCCCAGACCATTATCGGAAACCTGCTCCTGAATCATGCTCGCATGACCCGCGTAGATGGCGGGTTCCCAGAACCAGCGCTCCCCAAGTTGCTGGCGAATACCGACGAAGGCAAAGGTTTCCTCACGGCTTTCTCGTCCGGACACCCCCAGGTTGTCACCAAACCAGCCCGATTCATGCAAACGCAGATGGTACAGACCGAAAGACGGTGTCAGGTGCGCCCGGGTGTGGGTCGCCATGACCCGCACGCTGTGCATGCGTCGACGGAAGAAATCATCCTCGGGTTCGTTACTGCGGGTGAAACCAAAACTGCGGCTGGTGCGCTCGCCCTCCAGGCGCAACTGCGGGCGCAGCGCGCCCAGGGTCGGCGCAGTGGCCTCGATCATCGCACGGGTCTGATTGCCGCTCGCGTCCAGCCCCAGATCGCGATCAATGACCCGGGCGGGTGGCGAGTAGGTCAGTGCGGTTTGCAGGCCCCAGCCTGGCGCACCGTAGAGACTGCCGCCCAGGCGCGTATGGGCGAAGTAGCTGACCGGCGTGTCGCGATATTCGGCATCGCGCGGCGTCTTGTCGTTGAAATAGGCGTCCGGAAGGATGATGGCCACACGGGCCAGGCGCCGTTCATCCGGTTGCCACAGCGCTTCGAACTGGACATCGGTCTCGGCCTTGTCACCCCGAACATCGCCCGCGATCGACAGCCGATAATCGCCCAACCGATGCCCGAAGCCGATGATCTGCCGGTCGAAGCGGCCATCGAAGTCTTCCGAGCGTTGCATGCGCACAAAGGCCTCGTTACGGCCGTCATCGGTTTGCAGTGTCTTTTGCAGGAACATGTCCAGATACAGCTCATCGCTGCGTGAGCTGCCCGCTGTGCCGCTGAGGCCATCAGCGTCGGACCAGGGGCGCTCGGACAATTGTCGGAAACTCAGGCGGTGCAGGAAAGATTCGCTGTTGTAGTTGAACTGGCGGCCTTCAAGCAGCGCATCGCGGCGCAGGGGAGCAGGCTCGGTCCAGATGTCGGCCAATGCGCCGATCGGTAACAGGGTCAGCAATCCGGTGAAAAGGCGCTGCAGATGCCCCATTACGAATGTCCTCATGCTCTCGTGGAAGCATGAGGCTAACCGACGCAGACGGTCCGGTACAATGTCGCCTCGCGCGACATCACGCGCAGCGCTTCGATATCCGGTCTGTTTTGCGGTGTCAGCGGTACCAGTTCTGCGGTAGCGCAGTTCATCAGATAACGCTGATGATGCAGACGCTCGATGTATTCACGCTCGAAGCGATAGAGCATGAATTCCACCACAGGCTGGTCGTTCACGGTGCGGGGCGTGAGGCTGTCACGGTCGATCACGCTGAACGCCACAGTCAGGGGAAAGGCATAGGTCCAGGGTCGCCAGAGCATGCGGGTCTGCTCGCTGCCGATGATCTCGGCGGTGGCGGGTAGCTGCTGGCGTTTGTGCTCATGCCAGGTGTATTCGAAATGGATCTGGTAGCCGAGCATGCCGAGCCCGGCGAATACCGGGATGATCCAGCGCGGCAGTCGTTTGCCGCTGGCCAGACGTAGCAGCAGCGCAATGCCGGCGGCGCCCAGGGCAGCGAATACGGCGGCAACAAGATGCCAGATCATGAATCACCTCGGGTCTGCGGGTCAGGATGTTCAAGGCAAAACGGGCTTCCCAGGGGAAGCCCGTTTGCGGTCAGGACATTATTGCCTAGTGACTGACGGCCATGCCAGCGCCCTTGGGATAACGGACGCTTTCCACCAGCTCCTGGATCTCCATCGGCGGCGGTGCAGTGGCCCGCGAGACGGCGAAGGCGACAACAAAGTTGGCCAGCGCGCCGATCGGGCCGAAGCCGAGCGGTGAGATACCGAACAACCAGTTCTCCGGAGTGTTGGCGAGCATGTTGGTGCCCGGAATGAAGAACCAGCCCAGATAGGTGAACAGGTACAGCAGGGTGGTGATCAGGCCTGCGAGCATACCGCAGATGGCCCCAGTGCTGTTCATGCGGGTGGAGAAAATACCCATCATCAGGACCGGGAACAGCGTGGCGGCGGCGATACCGAAGGCCAGCGCCACCGTCTGTGCCGCGAACCCGGGTGGATTAAGCCCCAGATAGGTCGCCAGCAGAATGGCGCCCGCCATGGATATCCGTGCGGCCTGCATCTCCCCTTTTTCGGTAATGTTGGGGTTGATGGTTTTCTTGATCAGGTCATGACTGATGGCCGACGAGATCGCCAGCAACAGCCCGGCAGCCGTCGACAGCGCGGCAGCGATGCCCCCGGCAGCAATCAGGCCGATGACCCAGGCAGGCAGATTGGCGATTTCCGGGTTGGCCAGCACCATGATGTCATTGTTCACCACCAGTTCGTTGCCCGCCCAGCCGCGCTCGGATTCGGTGGCCGCAAAGTCGGGGTTGGCATCATTGTAGAACTGGATGCGACCATCATTGTTGTGATCCGTGAAGGTGATCAGCCCGGTGTCTTCCCAGGAGCGAATCCAGTCCGGCCGATCTTCATAACGGATCGGGTTGGCTGCGGCGGCCTCATAGTTTTCCACCTGACCGGTCATTTCCGGATAGATGGTGGTCATGAGGTTCAGGCGTGCCATGGATGCCACCGCCGGCGCGGTCAGGTACAGCAGGGCGATGAACACCAGTGCCCAACCGGCGGACCAGCGAGCGTCAGCCACTTTGGGCACGGTGAAGAAGCGGATGATGACGTGCGGCAAACCGGCCGTACCGATCATCAGTGACAGGGTCAACAGGAACATGTTGAGCTTGCCGCCGTTATCGCCGGTGTAGCTCTGGAAGCCCAGCGCCACCACGACTTCGTTCAGCTTCTGCAGGAGCGGCACACCGGATTCGGTGTGGGTGCTGAACATGCCGAACATTGGAATCGGGTTGCCGGTCAGTTGCATGGCAATGAAGACCGCCGGAATCGTGTAGGCAATGATCAGCACGACGTACTGGGCCACCTGGGTGTAGGTGATGCCCTTCATGCCGCCGAATACCGCGTACAGGAACACGATGGCTGCCGCGATCCAGATGCCCATGCTGCTGGGGACTTCGAGGAAGCGTGAGAAGGCGACGCCAGCCCCGGTCATCTGGCCGATCACATAGGTCACCGAAGCGACGATCAGGCAGATCACCGCGATCACCCGCGCCGTGCGGCTGTAGAAACGGTCACCAATGAAATCGGGCACGGTGAACTTGCCGAACTTGCGCAGGTACGGCGCCAGCAACATGGCCAGGATCACATAGCCGCCGGTCCAGCCCATAAGGAAAGTGGACGCGGTGTAGCCGCCTGCGGCAATCAGGCCTGCCATGGAAATGAACGACGCGGCAGACATCCAGTCGGCGGCCGTGGCCATGCCGTTGGTGATCGGATGGACACCGCCGCCGGCCACGTAGAATTCCTTGGTGGAACCCGCACGGGCCCAGACGGCAATGCCGATATACAGCGCGAAGGAGGCGCCGACAAAGAGCAGATTGATGGCAAATTGGCTCATGCTGGCTTACTCCCCCAGACCGAACTGGCGATCGATACGATTCATGCGCCAGGCGTAGAAGAAGATCAGGCCGATGAAGGTCAGGATGGAGCCTTGCTGGGCGAACCAGAAGCCGAGATCCGTACCACCAACAGGAATGCCCGCCAGCAGGGGCCTGAGAAGGATGGCGCAGCCGTAGGACACGAACGCCCAGACGATCATGCAGCCGATGATGAGGCGAAGGTTCGCTCTCCAGTACGCCGCAGCGTTGCTCTTGTCATCTGCCATGAGTTGCTCTCCAGTTGTTTTTCGGGTTTGCGAGGTCGACTTATCCTCATACTGGTCAAGAACGCCGTTGAATAAATCCCAGACTTTGGTCTGATGAGGCCGGCTGCTCAGGCGGGCTCCCGAAATAATCATTTATATCAACGGGTTGCGAGGTTATTGGACGAAGGTATAGGGCCCGACCCATTGGGCTTTTATATAGATCGTGGTTTCCTTGAATTAACCTCTGCAACCTGGTCATCACCGTGGTGGATCTGGACCTGACACAACTGCCGTTTGCACTGCTGGACGAGGCGTCCCTGGAGCAGCTGCGCAGTGCGGCGGACCTGAGTTACTTCGACAAGGGCGAAGTGATTCTGGACGCCGGTCAGGCCGGCAACTGGGTCTATCTGCTGCACAAGGGCGCGGTCACTGAGCTGGATGTGCAGGCCCCCAGCGCCCGGGCACGTATCGGCCTGTACACGGCCGGTGATCTGTTCGGCGCGATCAGTGTGCTCAACGGCAAGAGCCGTTACCGCTTCGTGGCCGACCAGCAGACACTGTGCTACCTGATCCCGGGCCAGTTGTTCCAGCGTCTGTGCAATCACAATACGGCGTTTGCCGATTACTTCCGTCAGCGGCTGGCGGAAAAGAGCCGGTTACTGGCAGAGCAGCGTGAGGGTGGCGTGACGCTGGCGGGTTTCATGCTGGCACGTATCCGCGACTGCATGCGGGTACCGCTGATTATGGAGGCGGACATCAGCATCCATGATGCGGTGTCGGCGCTCAAGGCACAGCGCGCCGACAGCCTGCTGGTGCAGCGTGGCGGCGAGGTCGGCATCGTTACCAAGACCGACCTGCTCAATGCCCTGGTGCTCGACGGGCGCAGCAGCGGTGACCCGGCCGCCAGCGTGGCCAGCTTCGATCTGGTGACGGCATCACCGGATGATTTTCTGTTCGCGGCGCTGGTCAGCATGACCCGTCATGAAGTGGCCCGGGTCGTGGTCATGCGACGCGGGCGGGCAGTGGGTGTGGTCGAGCTGACGGATGTGCTGAGTTATTTCTCCAGCCGCTCCTACGTGGTCGGGCTGGAGATTGAAAAGGCCGATGACCTGGACGCGCTGGCGCTCGCCAGCGCGCGGCTGCCGGAGCTGGTACGCGCGCTGATGGCCCAGGGAGTGAAACTGCGTTTCGCCATGGATCTGCTGGCGGCGCTGAACGGCCGGCTGATCAGCAAGGCCTGGCAGTTCACCGTGCCCGAGGCGCATCAGCAACACGGTTGCCTGATCGTCATGGGCAGCGAGGGCCGCGGCGAACAGATTCTGAAGACTGACCAGGATAACGGGCTCATTCTGGACGACGGAGCGGTATGGCCCGGGCAGAGTGAAGCGATGGGGCAGTTCACCGAGGCACTGTTGCGGCTGGGCTACCCGCCTTGTCCCGGGCAGGTCATGGTGTCGAATCCTGAGTGGACTGGCAGCCTGTCGCGCTGGCGCGAACGTATCGCGCGCTGGGCGGCGGATGGCAGTGGTGAGTCGATGCTCCGGCTGTCGATTCTGGCAGATGCGCATTCGCTGGCCGGTAATGCCAGCCTGCTGGAAACCCTGCGCGATGCCCTGTTCGAGCGTTGCAGTGCCGACCAGTTGCTGATGTCCCGGTTTGCCCGGGGGGTACTGCGTTTTTCCACGCCGCTGACGGTGTTCGGCACCCTGAAGAAGCCGGAGCACGGCATTGATATCAAGAAGGGCGGGATCTTTCCGATTGTCCACGGTGCCCGTGCGCTGGCCCTGTCGCAGCGTATTCGTGCGACCTCGACCTTCGAACGGCTGGATGAGCTGGCGGCGCGTGGTATTACCGACCGTGATCTGGCGGAAGACCTGAGTGAGGCGCTGTCCCTGTTTTCCGAGTTGCGGCTGAAGCGGCAACTGGCGGCCATGGATGTGGGGGACGCCCATGCGGACGGCAACCATATCGTGGTGCAGGAACTGAGCTCTCTGGAACGCGACTTGCTGCGCGACGCGCTGCATGCCGTGAATGAATTCAAGCAGCGCCTGTCATGGCGCTTTCATCTGGAATACTGATCAGGAGGTCATCATGCTGCGCACATTACGCCGTGTTGCCGATCGTCGCCGCCATGCCGAGGGCGACCATGCGCACCTGTTCCGGCCGTATCATGGTGATGAGGTGGTGGCGCTGGATTGTGAAACCACGAGCGCCGACCCGCGCCATGCGGAACTGGTGTCGGTGGCGGCGGTGGTGGTGCGTCATGGCCGTGTATTGACCAGTGAAGCGCTGGACCTGACCCTGCGTCGCCCGCACGGGCTGCAACGGGATTCGATCCGCATTCATGGATTGCGTCCGGATGATCTGGCCGAGGGGTGCAGTGTCGATGACGCCCTGGAGCACCTGCTGGCCTTTATCGGTAACCGCCCGATTGTGGGCTGGTGCATCGACTTCGATCTGGCGGTGATCAATCGCCATCTGCGCCCGCGCCTGGGCTTCGAGTTGCCCAACCGGCGCATCGAGCTGACCCGTCTGTACCAGCGGCGCTTGCGCCGCAGCCAGCCGGACCTGGCGCCGCATGTCGGCTTCGAGACCATGGCACGCAGCCTGGATGTGCCGGTGATCGGTCGGCATACCGCCCTGGGGGACGCCACCACGGCCGCATTGATGTATCTTCGACTCATGAAGCCGGAGCCGGTCGCCGCATAACGGCTCGCGGCAGGCGCGAGGACGGGGAGCCTTCATGTTCACACTCTGGCAGCTTGGCAGCCTCGCACTGCTTTATGTGCTGACCCTGTTCGTGATCGCCTGGTGGGGGGATCGCGCGGCGCGGCGCGGGTCCCGGCTGGTGAACAATCCCTGGACCTACAGCCTCGCCCTGGGCGTTTATTGCACCTCCTGGACCTTCTTCGGGGCCGTGGGTGAAGCGGCCAACCATGGCTGGAGTTACCTGCCCATTTACCTCGGACCCATCGTGCTGGTGGTGTTCGGCGGCGCCATCATTCTCAAGATTGTCACGCTGGGCAAACAGCAGCGCATTACGTCCATTGCGGACTTTATTGCTGCCCGTTACGGCAAGTCACAACGGCTGGCCATGCTGGTGACGCTGATTGCGCTGGTCGGTGTGCTGCCCTATATCGCCCTGCAGTTGAAAGCCGTCACCCTGGCCTTTGACGTGCTGACCCCGGGCGAGGGGCACATGGCGCCCAATATGGACAGTGCGCTGGTGGTAGCGCTGTTGATGGCCGCCTTTACCCTGCTGTTCGGGACCCGCCATCTGGACGCCACCGAGCACCAGTCCGGCCTGATGCTGGCAGTGGCGTTCGAGTCTTTCGTCAAGCTGGTGGCCTTCATCGCGGTCGGCCTGTTCTGCCTGTTCTATGTGTTCGATGGGGCGTTGGGTTTTTTCAATGAAGACGCGGTGGGCGAGGTGGCGGGCGAACTGTTTTCCAGCGGCTGGGGCGAGCAGGACTTTGCCGCGCAGTTCCTGCTGGCCATGGCCGCGATCATTTGCCTGCCGCGCCAGTTCCATGCTGCGGTGGTCGAGAACAACGACCTGCGCCATCTGCGCACTGCCCGCTGGGTGCTGCCCCTGTACCTGGGCATCTTTGCCGTGCTGGTGTTGCCGATCGTGCTGGCGGGCCTGGTGCGCCAGCCCGAGTTTGCCGACCAGGCTGATATCTATGTGCTGACCCTGCCGATGCTGGAGGGGCCTGCCTGGTTGACGTTGCTGGTGTTCCTGGGCGGCATCGCGGCAGCCACTGGCATGGTCATTGTGGCGACCATTGCGGTGGCGATCATGCTGACCAACGAGGTGCTGTTGCCGCTGTGGCTGCGCCGTCGTGTCAACCTGCGTGACGATCTCGGGGCATTGGGCGCCAATGTGCGCAGCCTGCGCCGGGTCGCCATTGTCGCCGTGCTGCTGCTGGCGTTCCTGTTCCATCAGCTGATGCTGGATTTCACCCGCCTGACCAGTATCGGGCTGTTGTCGTTTGCGGCAGTGGCCCAGTTCGCGCCCGCGTTGTTTGGCGGACTCTACTGGCGCGGCGGGCATGCCCGGGGGGCCGCCATCGGTCTGGCCATCGGTTTCGTGGTCTGGGCGTTCTGTCTGCTGTTGCCGGGGCTGGCCTCGCCGGAGTGGCTGGCCCGGGCCAACCAGGACGGTGTGCTGGGGCTGGGGTTCCTGCGGCCGCAACAACTGTTCGGCCTGGACGGGCTGTCGCCGCTGGCGCACGGCGTGGTCTGGAGTCTGGGCCTGAACATCCTGGCCTATATCGGTTTTTCAAAATGGGCCACACCGACGGCGCTGGATCGTTCCCAGGCCACGCTGTTCGTGGACATGCCGCTGGACTGGTGGCGTGATGCGGGTACTTCGGGCCTGGTCACCCAGGGCGAACTGCTGGAGCTGGCGGGCCGCTGTATCGGCCAGGGTCGTGCCGAATTGCTGTTCCGCGAACATGCGGAAAAGCAGCAGTTCTTCTGGCAGCCGGAGCTGCCCGCGCCGTTGCATCTGGTCCGTCTGACGGAACGCCTGCTGGCCGGTGCCATGGGCGCCAGCTCTGCGCGCATTCTGCTGGGCACGCTGTTGACCAAGCAGGAAGCGGACCGGCATGAAGTGGCACGTATCATGGATGAGGCGTCGCAGGTCATCCAGTTCAATCACCAGTTGCTGCGCACCACCATCGAAACCATCAACCAGGGCATTTGCGTGGTCGATCGCGATCTGAATATCGTCGCCTGGAACCGCGCCTATGAGCGCCTGTTCGAGTATCCCGAAGGCCTGATTCGTCTGGGGCGCCCGATTGCCGATGTTTACCGCTACAACGCCCGGCAGGGGATTTATGGCGACGGTGATCTGCATGAGCAGGTCAGTCGCCGTGTGAATCTGCTGCGCGAGGGGTCTGCGCACAGTTTCGAACGGGTGCTGCCCAGCGGCACCGTGATCGAAGTCTCCGGCATGCCGATGCCCGGTGGCGGTTTTGTCAGCACCTTCCTGGATATCACGGCGCGCAAGCGCGACGAATGGGCCCTGCGCGAGATCAACGAGAACCTGGAACAGATGGTGGCGGACCGGACGCGCCGTCTGTCTGAGGTGAATACACGGTTGCAACAGGCGATTGCGGAGGCGCAGCGCGCCAATCAGGGCAAGACACTGTTTCTCGCGGCGGCCGGGCACGATCTGATGCAGCCACTGAATGCCGCACACCTGTTCTGTTCTTCGTTGCAGCAGAAGCTGCAAAGCGGAGGGCTGAATGATGTCGAACGGGCGCAGGAGATGCTTGGCAATATCAGCGGCGCGCTGGAGGCCGCAGAAAGCCTGATCAGTGATCTGCTGGACATCAGCCGCCTGGATACCGGCGCCATGCCGGTGGACCAGCGGCCGGTGCCGCTGCGCCGCATGCTGCATAATCTGGCCACCGAATTTGGTGCCATGGCCGAGGCGCGTGGCCTGCGTCTGCGCTGGCGGCCGGCGGATGTGCTGGTGCAGACCGATGAAAAACTGCTGCGCCGGGTGTTGCAGAATCTGCTCGGGAACGCAGTGCGTTACACCAACACGGGCAGTGTGCTGCTGGGCTGTCGCAAGGTGCGCGGCGCGGTGCGTATCGAGGTGTGGGACACCGGCACCGGCATCACGGAAGAAGAGCAGAAAGAAATTTTCCGTGAGTTCAAGCGCCTGCCCAACAGCGAGCAGCACGGCAAGGGGCTGGGCCTGGGGCTGGCGATTGCCGAGCGTATCTGCAAGCTGCTGGGGCACACCATCGCGGTGCGCTCCTGGCCGGGGCGCGGCACGGTAT
>PNLU01000051.1 GCA_013823245.1 Alcanivorax sp. | reverse complement strand
ACCGCTCCAGGCCAGCCCCAGGGCCAGCGCCACGGGCACATCCATGGTCAGGGTGCGAGCCCGCAGTGCCTGCCAGGCGCCACTGAAGAACGGCCAGCCGCTGTAGAAGATGGCTGGTGTGGCGACGATGAAACTGGTCAGCTTGAACAGTTCCGCAAACACCTTTTCAACATCATCGAAGGTGCCAATATACAGCGCGGTGGAATACATCATGGCCTGCATGCTGCACAGACCCGCGACCAGAAGACGTCGCAGCAAGGTTCGGTGCGCCTCGCGGGCCACGGCGGCACGTCCGTCGCGGCTGGGCAGGGCAGGTCGGTAGCCCATCTGTTGCAACCGTGCCGCGATATCGCGCGGCGTCGTGTCCACAGGGTCATAGGTGACGTGCAAGCGGGCGCTGGCCAGATTCAGGCGCACATCACGGATACCCGGCAGTTGCTTGAGGCCGTGCTCGATCAGCCAGACACAGGCCGCGCAGTGCAGCCCTTCGATTCGCAGGACCAGACGGGTGTCCCCGGACGTGGTGGGTTGCAGATAACCCGCGACCAGCTCCGGCACCGAAAAGGGCGCCAGCACGGCGTCGTCCGCACGATCCCTGTCTGGTGGCGGCCCGGCTTCGGTGCGGAAGCGATAATAATCACCCAGCCCCAGCGCATGAATGCCTTCAATTGCAGCAGCGCAGCCGGGACAACACGCAGGTTTGTCACCGTCAGGGGTGGCCGCCAGGATCAGGCGCCCGGTGGCCGGTGTGCTGCAATGCCAGCAGAGTGGCGCAGCACTGTTCATGGCGGGCTCCCGTCAGCCGCATCCAGCCACAGTCCGAATTCTTCTGAAATCATCAACTGACGGGATAGCCGCCAGTGGCCGCTGTCCGGTGCCAGCGTGGCGATGTAACGGCCGGCGGGAAGGGGCTGGTCCGCCTGGTAGGCGCCCTGGCCCTGATGATAAAATGCCAGGGTCACGTCGCGTGCGGCGATGGTCGGATGACGCAGCGCCAGCTCCAGGGATTCCGGCGGCATCATTTCAGTATCACTCTGCCATTGCAGCCGTGCCTGCGCGTCACCGTCGCGGCGCACCAGCACGCGAATGGCCAGCGCTTCAGCCATGCGCTCGGCAGCCATATCACGATTGATCCCTCGACCGTCGCGATACCAGGTATCGCTGACCACATCGTCGGCATTGGAATACGCCACATACACCAGGGTCAGGCCCGCCACCACCGACCAGGCCAGGATCGCCAGAATCAGCCATACAAAAGCGTGCCGGTACCAGGGCCGGGCATCAGTCACGCGGGGCGATAAAGCGGGATTCCCGCGCACGGACATATCGTGCATGGCTTTCATCCTCCAGAGTAAAACGTATGGCAGTCGAATTCAGGTGCTGCTGATAAGGGTCGTAACCGAGCGTCACCGGCAAGATGCGGCTGGCGCCGGGTTCAAGCACCAGATGCTGTTCACCGTATCGCCATTGCAAACCAGCTGGTGCGTCAAGGCCGATCACCAGCGTCCGGGTTTGCTGGCTGCGATTCATGATGCGCAGCTGGTAGCTGTTTTCGATAAACCCGTCACTGGCCATGCGATACAGCTGGCCGCGATCGCGGATCACATCAATCCCCAACGGCACGCGCGTGGCCAGCGAAGCAGCCAGCAACAGCGTCATTACCCCCAGCAGTACCAGGTAACCGAGCAAACGCGGGCGCAACAGCCGCGACGGCTGCCCTTGCAGTGCATTTTCTGTGGTGTAACGAATCAGGCCGCGCGGGCGGCTGATCTGGTCCATCACGTTATCGCAGGCATCAATACAGGCGGCGCAGGTGATGCACTCATATTGCAGGCCGTCACGAATATCGATGCCGGTGGGGCAGACCTGCACACACAATTCGCAATCGATACAGTCGCCGGCCTGTTCATCACGGCGGCGTTTGCCCCGCTCGCGCGGTTCACCTCGGGATTCGTCGTAGGACACAATGAGAGTGTCACGGTCGAACATGGCGCTCTGGAAACGGGCGTAGGGGCACATGTAGATGCACACCTGCTCGCGCAGCCAACCGGCGTTCAGATAGGTCGCAACGGTAAAGAAGGCGATCCAGATGATTTCCCACTGGCCCAGTTGCCAGACGAAAGCACGCCAGACCAGGCTGTCGATCGGCGTGAAATAGCCCACGAACGTGATGCCGGTCAGGGAGGCCAGCGCCCACCAGAGCAGATGCTTGCTGCCCCGACGCAACAGCTTGTTGCGCGACCAGGGGGCTTTGTCCAGACGTTGCCGGGCGTTGCGGTCGCCTTCGGTGAGATGTTCGATCCAGGTAAAAAAGCGAGTCCAGGTGGTCTGCGGGCAGACATAACCGCAATACACGCGCCCGGCAAACACGGTGGCCACGAACAGCATGAACGCCAGCAGAATCAACAACCACGACAACAGGATAAAATCCTGCGGCCAGAAGGTGATACCGAACACATGAAACTGCCGCGCGGGCAGATCGAACAGGATGGCCTGACGCCCGTCCCAGGACAGCCAGGGCAGTAGCAGGTAAGCGCCCAGCGTCAGCCATACTGTGATGTCCCGCAGCCGCTGGAAGCGGCCGGAAACCGCGCGAGGATGAATCGCCTCGCGCTTCTGGTACAGCGGAATACGCCGGGCGTCGTCGCTCATCAGTCGTCTTCGTCCTGGAGGGAGAGGCTGAAGATGTAGGCGGTGAGCACATGAATGCGCTCCGGCGACAGCAGACCGGCATGGCCCGGCATATGACCGAAACGTCCATCACGCAGCGTCTGGGCAATATCTTCGATACGCCCGCCGTACAACCAGTTGCCGTCGGTAAGGTCCGGCGCCCCGAACTGTGGATTGCCACGGCCCTCGGCACCATGGCAGGCGGTGCACATGGCAAAACGGGGGGCCGCGCGCTCGATACGTTCAGCCACGCCATCGCGCTCGGCCAGTTCCGGGCGGCTCAGCGCCGCGACATACCACGCCATGTCGACAATCCCGTCCTCGCCACCGAGCATCGGCCCGAATGCCATCATGTTGGCGCGGCGTCCTTCGCTGATACTGACGCGAATGGCCTCCGGCGAGCCGCCCCATTGCCAGGCGCCGTCTGTCAGGTTCGGGTAGCCCCGCGCACCGCGGGCATCCGCCCCGTGGCACATGGCACAGTTCTGCATGTACAGGCGCGCGCCCACTTCCAGCACCTCGTCGTACTGCACCAGTTCCTCCACCGGCACCTTGGCGTACTCGGCGAACAACGGCGCCGTCTGACGGTCGACGAAATCCACTTCTTTCTGCCACTGGCCCGAAGAGGTCCAGCCGAGCATCCCCGCGTAGTTGCCCAGCCCCGGATAAAGCGCAAGGTAGGCGGCCGAGAACAGCAAGGTGCCGACGAACAACCACAGCCACCAGCGCGGCAGCGGCTTGTTCAGTTCCTCGATACCATCGAAACTGTGACCAGTCGTTTCCCGCTGTGCTTCTTCGGCGCTCATGCGGCTGTTCCAGAACAGCAACACGGCACAACCCACCAGATTCAGCACCACCAGCACGATGATGTAGACACTCCAGAGCTGGCTCATGGCGCACCTCCATCTCGCTCATCATCACGAATTACCTGTCTGGCAATGTCGCGGTAGTGCTGTCGACGCGACGGCCAGAACACCCAGGCCAGCATGGTGAAAAACGCCACCACGAACAGCACCGTCAGGCCAATGTGGTAATCAATCAGGTTCATGGCGCACTCCTTCCGGTTCTTACGGTGCCCAGTTGTTGCAGGTAGGCCACCAGCGCGTCTTCCTCGGTCTTGTCGGCCCAGTCGCGGGCAATGCGTTGCAATTGCTCGGCAATGTCGTCATCGCTGTACGGCACACCGAGCATGCGCATGGCGTTGAGCTTGCGCTCGGTATGGCGCCAGTTGACCTGGCGATAGCGCAGCCAGGGGTAGGCCGGCATGTTCGACTCCGGCACCAGATCGCGCGGTGCATAAAGATGGTCCCGGTGCCACTCGTCCGAGTAACGTCCGCCAACACGCGCCAGATCAGGCCCGGTGCGCTTGGAACCCCACAGGAACGGGTGCTCCCAGACATCTTCCCCGGCGACGGAGTAAGGCCCGTAGCGTTCGGTTTCGGCGCGCAACGGCCGCACCATCTGCGTGTGGCAGACATGGCAGCCCTCGCGGATGTAAACATCGCGGCCTTCCAGTTCCAGCGCGGTGTAGGGCTGCAAACCCTTGATCGGCTGGGTGGTGCCGTCGTCCTTCAACAGCGGCACGATTTCCGCCAGGCCACCGAAGCTGACCGCGACCAGCACCAGCGCAATCAGCAGGCCAACATTTTTCTCGACTTTTTCATGGGCTGAACCGGCCATAATCAGCGTCCTCCTCTGGCAGCATCCGCATCATCAGTCGCCATCAGCACGTTGTCGGCCCCTTGGTCATCATGCGTTTCGCGCAGGGTTTTCCAGACGTTCCAGGCCATCAGCACCATGCCCAGGAAGAAAATGGTGCCGCCGATCAGACGGACCACGTAGTAGGGGAAGCGGTATTCCATTTCCTGGATAAACGAGTAGGCGAGGGTGCCGTCGGTATTTACCGCGCGCCACATCAGCCCCTGCATCAGGCCGGAAATCCACATCGAGGCGATGTAAAGCACCGTACCCACAGTGGAGAGCCAGAAGTGGGCGAAGATCCAGCCGGTGGAGTACATCGCGCGACGATTGAAGATGCGTGGAATCAGGACATACATGCAGCCCATGGTGATCATGGCCACCCAGCCCAGGGCACCGGCATGCACATGGCCAACGGTCCAGTCCGTGTTGTGCGACAAGGCGTTGACGGTCTTGATCGACATCATCGGCCCTTCGAATGTGGCCATGCCGTAGAACGCCAGCGCGACAATCATGAAGCGAATGATCGGGTCGGTACGCAGCTTGTCCCAGGCGCCGGAGAGCGTCATGACACCATTGATCATGCCGCCCCAGCTGGGCGCCAGCAGCACAATGGAAAACACCATACCCAGCGACTGGGTCCAGTCGGGCAGGGAGCTGTAGTGCAGATGGTGCGGGCCGGCCCACATGTAGATCGCGATCAACGCCCAGAAGTGAACGATGGACAACCGATAGGAATAGATCGGGCGCTGCGCCTGCACTGGCACAAAGTAGTACATCATCGCCAGGAAGCCAGCGGTCAGGAAAAAGCCCACCGCATTATGGCCGTACCACCACTGCACCATCGCATCCACGGTGCCGGAAAAGACCGAGTAGGATTTCCACATCGACACCGGAATCGCCAGGTTGTTGACCACATGGAGCAGGGCGATGGTGAGGATGAAGGCGCCATAGAACCAGTTGGCGACATAGATGTGCGAAGTGCGCCGCCGGGCGATGGTGGTGAAGAACACCACCGCATAGGCGATCCAGACCACTGCAATCAGGATGTTGATCGGCCATTCCAGCTCGGCGTATTCCTTCGCTGTGGTGGCCCCGAGCGGCAGACTGATGGCCGCCAGGACAATGGCGGCGGTCCAGCCCCAGAAGGTGAACGCCGCCAGACGCGGGAACGCCAGCGGCGTTTCACAGGTCCGCTGGACAACATAATAGGACGAGCCGATCAGCGCCGAACCGCCAAACGCGAAGATCACCGCGTTGGTGTGCAGCGGGCGCAATCGGCCGAAACTGGTCCACGGTAAATCGAAGTTGAGGACCGGCCAGGCCATTTGTGCGGCAATCCAGACGCCGACAAACATGCCCACCAGCCCCCAGACGATGGTCATGACCGCAAATTGCCGGACCACCCGGTAGTGGTATTGCATGGCATTTTTCCCCAGACAGGCATTAGCAACGCCATTCTCGGGATCAGCCACGGCGCGATCTTGACCTGCGTCAAGCTGGCATGGCGGGCGGGGACTGTTATGCTGAGGTCAAGAGCTAAAAGAGCGGGTTTATTGATCCGCATCAAATCATGGGCAACAGGGAGGCCTGCTTATGTACCAGCGCATTCTGGCCGTGATGACCGGCCATGACGTTGAAGACGGCGCCATTCTGGCGCGCCTGTCCACCCTCGGCGAACCCTCCAGCGCAGACAAGCAAGGCGGCAGCCTGCGACTGTTGCGGCCTGTGCGCAGCCCGCTGTCGGGCATGGATTACCGCTTCCTGACACCGGAACTGCGCCACCAGGTGCGCCACCGGGCCCTGGGGCGGGCCCGCGAGCAACTGGACATGCAGGCCGCCCGATTACGCAGTGATGGCCTGGACGTAAGTTACGAAGTGGCCTGGCTGGAAGATGACGCGACCCCCACGATTCTGGAGGCCGCCACCCAGCAGGATGCCGACCTGATCATGCTGCTGCGCAGCCATGCCGGCGCCACACCTCCGGGCGACCTGCGCCGCTTCCTGCGCCTGAATGAGCAGATTCCTGCCTGGCTGGTGGACACGAGTCATGACAGCCCCACCTCGGTACATGCCGCCATCGATACCGGCGGGGGAGGCGGGGAGAACCTGCAGGGCGCCGCCATTGCCCACCATGCTGCCGGGCTGGCACGCTCCCTGGGGTTGCCCCTGTGTGTACTGACGGTGGTACCGCAACTGGACTGGCTGACCCAGGAACTGGGCGAGTTGATGAGCGAAATGACGCGCACCGAAGACCCACGGCGGGAAGCGCGGGATGTGCACCAGCGTCATCTGGCGGCGCTGACCGAGACACTCACTCAGGACAACGGCCTGAGCATCGGCCACGAGATTCTGGAGGGCCCCCCGGCGGAGGCCCTGGAATGGCATATGCGCAGCCATTCCGAGGGCCTGCTGGTCATGGGCCGTAGCGCACACCACAGCGGTCTGGCGAGTCTGTGGCGCACCACCACCCAGGAGAAGATATTGCACCGGGTGGCGGGGGACCTGTTGATCGTACCCTGTTGACCGTATCCTGCCGGGCTGATCAGTCGTCGTGCCCTGCATCACCCAACTGCGCCAGGAAAACCCGCGCGACGGCCACCGTGGCCTGCGGGTCTTCTTCCTGGGGCACGTGCCCCAGTTCATCGAACATCACCAGTTCGGCGTCCGGAATATCCTGCGCAAAGCGCTCGCCATTGTCCGGCGGGATCAACCGATCCTGACCGCCCCAGATCACCAGCGTCGGCTGCTGCAATGTCGCCAGCCGCTCGCCGCTCTCATCGCGCCATGCGATCCGGGCGAAGCGCTTCGACAGGGCGGCGCGATTGCCTTCACGCAAGGTCAGTTCGTAATAACGATCCACCAGCTCATCCGTGACCAGATCCGGATTGCCGTACACATTGCGCACGCTGGATTCGATCACGCTGCGCGGCAGCACCCGGTTCATCAGCCCACTCAGGGCCGGAATCTGGGCAATGCGGAACCCCAGTGGCATGGATTGCGCCTGCATCGGGTAACCCGCCGCATCCACCAGAATCAGGCCGCTGACCCGCTCCGGCATGGCCAGCGCCGTTTCCCAGGCCACTTCGCCACCAAAGGAATTGCCGCCGATAACCGCCTGATCGATCTCCAGCGCGTCCATCACCTGGCCCATGAAGGCGGTGTAGGCGTCGATACTGTAGTCGTCATGCTTCATAAAGGGCCCGGTCAGGCCAAAGCCCGGCAGATCCAGCGACACCACCCGGTATTCATCCTCCAGCGCGGCCACCCAGCCTTCCCAGGTGTGCAGGCTGGCCGAGGTGCCATGAAGGAGAACCACCGTTGTCGCCGCGTCGCGCGGTCCCTGGTCCCGGTAATGCACCGGCATGCCTGCCAATGTCACGAAATCCGATGGGGCAGGGGCCCAGCGCTCGGCCAGTTCGGCAGCGGGGCGGTCCGGGGCCCAGTTCAGACCGACCAGCACCGCCGCTACCAGCAGCAGCGCAATTACAAGCCCTGACAGATACTTGAGAACAGATGTCATAACATTCCCTGTGGTTGTTATGTGTTAAACAGCGTGTGGCCGCGTGTTTCGCCCGGACGGGCGCCACGGCCATAGGTCGCACCGTCGCCGATTGTAGACTGCCGCCGACCGTCACGTCGCTGTCAGACCGAGACATTCGAGGACCAAGAAGCCGATGAATCGCCTCCTGAAAGGCGCCCTGGACCGGGGCCTGTTTCTGAATGAACGCCTGCTGGCCATGGCCGATAATGCCGTGGACTGGATGCTGATGCGGGAATCACTGGTCAAGTCCGGCCTGACACCCTACGAGGTCGTCTATCAGGGCGATCTGATGTCGGTGCGCTACTATCCGCCGCCCGCCACAGACTCACTGGAAATGAGCGGGGGAGAGCGCTTGCCGGTTCGCCACGAGCGTTACCCGGTGCCGCTGGTGCTGGTGCCGCCACTGGGCGTTACCACCGAAGTGTTTGATCTGATGCCACATCGCAGCCTGGTGCGTTATATGGCAGCACAGGGTTTTCATGTCTACCTGATCGACTGGGGCAAACCCCAGCGTCGGCATGCCACCCTGAGCATGAAGGATTACGCCGAGACCATGTTCGGTACCGCTCTGGACGAAGTGCGCCGCCATTGCGCCATGGAGGATGTCTCCATCATGGGCTGGTGCATGGGCGGCCTGCTCAGCCTGCTGCACACCGGCCTGAACCAGGACCGGCATATCCAGAACCTGATTACGGTCGCCAGCCCCATCGACCTGCGCGGCGGCGGCCTGGTCGCCCGGGCCGCCACGGCGCTGAATACCCCCGCCAGACTGATTCGCAAATTCAGCTCCTGGCGACTGCACTCACTGCACCCGGGCAAATTGCATGCACCCGGCTGGCTGACCACACTCAGCTTCAAGCTGACAGACCCGATTGGCAGCGTAACGACCTACTGGGACCTGCTGACGCGCCTCTGGGATCGGGAATTCGTCGAGAACTATTCGACCACGGCGGATTACCTGAACAACATGCTCGAATACCCCGGCGGCGTGATCCAGGACATGCTGGTGAAGTTCGCCATCGACAACCAGATGGCAGCAGGGCGGGTGGAATTCCGCGGCACGGTGGCAGACCTGACCACCATCGATGCCAACTTCCTTGTCTTTGCCGGCGACACCGACATCCTGGTACCCCCCGGCATCGCTCGCCAGAGCGTCGAGCTGGTGGCCAGCCGCGACCGCGAGTTTCATATCGTGCCGGGTGGGCATATGGGTGTGATCCTGGGCAGCAAGGCCGTCAAGGCCGTCTGGGAACCGGCAGCGACCTGGCTCGCCAGCCGTTCCCACAGCGACAACCGCAGAGGCGATGCCCCCAGCGCCGCAGACCGCGCCATTCAGGACGCACGCCTGCGCCGTCAGGTGGATGATCCGACTTAGTAAATCAATTGGTTGCAATCAATACCTAATGCTATTTCTGAGCAGGGCCGCCATGCCTGGGTTGACGGATTGCCACCTCGGCCAATAGGATATCCAAAGGATATACCATCTAATGGTGGCAGTTATGGCGCTCAAGCGGGAAATAGCACGGTGGGGCAACGCAGCAGCGGTGCGTATCCCCAGGCCCGTTCTCGCCGCGCTGGGTGTAGATGTATCCAGTGAGGTAGAAATGGAAGTCGTGAACGGCACACTGATCATCACGCCAGTGCTGCAACGGGAAGCACCAACGCTGGATGAACTGCTGGCCGATGCGACACCGGAACAGTTCCGTGTCGAGGACGACCACGGCTGGCTGAACGACAACCCGACAGGAAAGGAACTCCTGTAAATGACAAGCAAGGCAGGGAAGCGTTACACCCCGGAGCGCGGAGACATCGTCTGGTGCGACTTCGACCCTACACGTGGCCACGAACAGGCTCATCACAGGCCGGCTCTGGTGTTGAGCCCGCGGCGCTTCAACCAGGTCACCGGTCTGACCTGGCTGATACCCATCACCAATACCGTCAGAGGACATGGCCTGGAAGTTGCTGTCCATGGCGGCACCGTCAAGGGTGTGGCACTGGTGCAGCAGCTTCGCACCGTTGACCATGCCGCGCGGCAACTCGCGTTTGTGGAGCGCGCCACGCCGAAAACCATCGCAGAAGCCCTGAGCAAGGCCAGAGCCGTACTGACAGCCTGAAAAGGCCCTTGGGTGGTGCTCGGGGCCGGCGGTCGGGCTGACTCCCTCTGGCACTCCTTAAATTCGTATAATCTATATTATGTTAAATAATGAATCAGCTAAGAGCTGCCTCTACGACAGCGCCTCTATGTCCTTGATCATCTCGGGCCGGGCCTTCACCAGCTTGAACAGTATTGCTGCCTGCTGGCTCGGCGCTCCCTGGCCTCGCTCCCAATTCTGGTATGTGCGCGGTTTGACATGGAATACCCGCGCAAACACCCCCTGCGACATGTTGAGCTGCTTACGTATGGCAACAAGTTCATCTGCATCAATCCTGATCGGTTCGGGCTCGACCACATGAGTTTTCAGGGTAAGCTTCCCCTCGCGCTCAGCCGCGAGTGCTTCAAAGCCTTCTACCAGATCGTCAAAGAGATTTCGTTTCATGGGGACCTCACTTGCCGCTACGCCGCACACGTACTTCATGTTCCAGCAAGGTTTTCAAAGTAACCCTTTCAGCCGCTGACAGGTTGGCCTTGTCACTCTTGCCGTAAATAGCAAATAACCAGAACTGATCGTCACCAAGGTGCCAGTAATAGATCACCCTGGCACCACCCCGTTTGCCCTTGTTGTTGCTGCGGTCTGCCCAGCGCAACTTCCTCAGACCTCCCGTGCCCCTGATCAGATCCCCAGACTCCGGGCTCCACATAAGTGCTTGCTGGAGTGCACTAAACTCATCGTCAGAAAGAAATTCCTCCCGACGCCTGGCAAAGGCCGGAAGCTCAACAAAGACGCTGTCCAAACGCTGGTCCTCCATGACACTCGGCTGCTGGGCAATCCGGGCTCCCTGCCCGAAACGGTACGCCTGCAACACACAGCCAAATATACGCTTATAGCGTATAGATTGAAAGGCTGGGCGCCCAGGTCCACCGCAACTGTACCCAACTGTTATTCGCGCGCCGGGTTTGCCGCAATACGAGTTCGTGGAGGTGGGCGATGCCGAGTTCGTGGCCGATATGGAAGTCTTCGCCGTGCACCTGGGGCTGGGCTTTACCTTCTGAGCACGAAAAAGGCGCCGCAGGCGCACAGGCTGCACACCGTCATGGTCAATGCCATGGGCAGGGCCGAGCTGGTGTGCAGCAGTGTCACCAGGCCACCGGCCAGACCGGCCAGCGTGAATTGCAGAGCGCCGTTGAGGCCCGTGGCGGCACCCGCGTCCCGCTCGAACAGGGACAGGAAGCTGGCCAGCGCATTGGGAATAATCAACGCCACCGCGCCTACGGCCAGCATGATCAGTGGCACCGCGCGGCCCAACGTCAGGGCCTCCAGCAACACCAGCATTAACAACACCAGCACCGCACCCAGTTGCAACAGCAACCCGGCACGCATCATCGCCGGGCTGTCATAACGACGCAGCAGCAGGATATTCAGCCGGTTCAGGCTGATCATCACCACCACGTTGGCACCAAACAGCACCGGGAAGACAGCGCTGGAGGCACCAAAGTACTCCATATAGAAAAATGCCGAATCGGTAATGAACACAAACATGGCGGCAAACGACAGCGCATTGGCCAGGATGAAGGCCATCGCCTGACGATGCCGCAGCACCCGACCATAGGCCGCCAGAATGCCACCCGGAGGCCGGGCGCCGGGACGCTGCACGGCGGGCAAGGCGGTGTTCAGCACCACGACCATCAGCGTGGCATAGAGCGCCAGCAACCAGAAAATGCCCTGCCAGTGCAACGTGTGCAGGATCAGGGCACCGAAAGTCGGTGCGGCCAACGGCGCGATCAGCATCACCAGGCCAATGGTGGTCAGCAGGCGGGCCGCCTCGCGGCCGGTGTGGAAATCGCGCACCGATGCCGCCGCAATCACCACCGTCGCGCCGCCACCGAGTGCCTGCAACGCGCGACAGACCAACAGTTCCGGCAGGGCCTCACTCAGGGCCACCCCCAGACTGGCGCCCGCAAACAGTAACAGGCCGCCGGTGGCCACCGGCTTGCGCCCGAACCGGTCTGACAGCGGGCCACCGAGCAACTGCCCGAAGGCGGTGCCAAACAGATAGACGCTGACGGACACTTCAATGCGTTCGACACTCACACCAAGACTGTCCGCCATCGCCGGCAAGGCGGGCAGATACATGTCGATGGCCAGGGGGCCGATGGCGATAAGCATGCCCAGCACCAGGGCCAGGCGTGCAGGAGTTGGCAGGGATGACATGCGGCAAGCATACGGGCATTTATATGAATTGCCAGCCCAGCCCTCGATAGGTGGGCCCGCGCGCCTCAATCTGACCGTCGCGGATCAGCAACAGGGTGTTGAAGCGCTCGCACAATTCGCCAGCCTTGGCGTGGCGGAAGAACACCGGCTCACCGATACCCGGCAAGTCCTGGTCGCGCAATGCATGGCCACGCAAAGGCGTCTGCACCTCCCCTGCCCCTTCATTCGGCTCCAGTGACAGGCCCGGCGGCAATACCGGCAGGGGTGCCTTCGGTGGTGAGGCTGAACCGGAGGCAATATAGCCCCCCCCGAGACAGGTCACGCGCCCGGCATCGGGTTGCCGGGCGACTTCGAGCGCGAACATCGCCGCCGGGGCGTAGCGATAGCGCACATAGTGATCGAACAAGGTTGGCGCGAACAGGCCGCTGCCCGCCGTCACTTCCGTCACTGAGGGATCGTGGCGGGTCGAATCGAGGCTGCCGGTGCCGCCGCCATTGACCAGCACCAGCGGCGCCCCGGCGTCGCGCAGCGCCTGAACCACGGCGGCACGGCGCTGCTGCAGGCGCGGAATCGCGCCACGCTTGAGCCAGCGCACAACCCGGTTCTTCAGGCCCTGCCCGGGCACCGCGTCGCCGACACCGGCGATCTGCGCCTCATACCCCATCACGCCTTCCAGCCGCAGGCAACCGCTGGCTTCGATCGCCCGGTACACCACCAGGGCCTGTTCGACCTCACGCACCGGCGAACGGTACACACCAAAATTCAACCCCGGCAAATGCCAGGACATGTCCACATCCAGGCACAGGGGCAAGGTCACCTGCTCATCCCGGGCCACACGGGCCAGCGCCTCCACATGCGCTGCGCAATCCACCATCAGCAGGATGCGGTGTCCGTCGCGCACTGCCGCACAGACCGCGCGAATGTCGGCGGCCTGCACCGTCGGGTAAGCCACCAGCAGATCGTCGAAACCCTGCTCTGCCAGTGCGCAGGCCTCCCGTGCATGGAAGCACATCAGCCCCTGGCAACGCGGATCGCTGTCCAGCGCATGGCGCAGCAGCGCTGGACACCGCACGGACTTGGCGGCAATGCGTAACGGTTTGTCCCCCGCCTGCGCCAGAAGGGCCTTGAGATTGGCGTCGAACATGTCCATGTCGACCAGCGCCACGGGCAGGGTCTCGTCGGCGATGGCCTGCCGATAATACTGATAGGTGGTCATAACCCCTCGCGCGGTTTCTGGGCCACGCTTTCCAGCTTCAGACCGGCCCGGGCAAAACGCAGCAGGGCCCCGGGGCCGCGCCCGAACAGGCCGCGAATCAGGTCACCAAACAGTTGATACTTGCTGCGCGTGTAGGGATACCAGTTCGCTTCCAGCTTGCCGCTCTGCTTGTCGATCAGCACCGCCTTGCTGCGCGTCATGCCGCGCAGACCCTCGGCGCCCTTGACCCGCCCGTAACCGGATTCGCCCACGCCGCCGAACGGCAACGCCGGGTTGCCTTCGGTGAGCATCACATTGTTGATCGACACCGCACCGACCCGCAGCGCCCGGGCGACTCGGCGTGCCCGTTCCAGGTCCTTGCTCCAGACACTGGCGCTCAAACCGAACGGCGCGCCATTGGCCAGGGCAACGGCCTGCGCCTCATCTTCGAAGGACTCGACCACTATCACGGGGCCGAAGGTCTCTTCCTGCATCAGACGCATTTCCGGCGTCACTGCCGTGACCAGTGCCGGGCGCAGCAAACGCGTGCCGGGCACGCGGCCGCCGCCGTACACCGACGCGCCTTTTTCCCGGGCATCCTCCAGTTGCGCAGCCACGATGTCGCACTGGAATTCCGTGGTCATGGCTCCGATATCCGCGTCGCCGGCATCGCCCTGGTTCACCACCAGGGCATCCATCGAAGTGCGCAGGGCACTGACAAAGGCATCATGAATGCTGCGCTGCACGTACAACCGTTCCACCGACGTGCACGACTGGCCCGCATTGGTCAGCGCCCCCCACAGGGCACCCGCCACCGTGCGCGGAATATTCACATCCTCGAACACCAGCATCGCATCCTTGCCGCCCAGTTCCAGATCCACCGGAATCAGCAGCGGCGCCGCCTGCGCCAGGATACGCCGCCCGGTGCGCGCACTGCCGGTAAAGCAGATCCGGTCCGGTCGTCCGGCAATCAGCGTTTGTGCCATGTCTCCGTCGCCATAAGCGATCTGTACCGCCGACTGCAGCAACGGCAAGCCGTCGAACAGCGCTTCGAATACACCCTTCAACGGCGTGTGCTCCGACGGCTTCAGAATCACCGCATTGCCCGCAGCGAACGCGGGCGCCAGTGCCGTCAGGGCAATATGAAACGGGTAATTCCACGGCGTGATCACCAGCACGACACCCCAGGGCTCGTGCCAGATCTGCGACTGCTTGCCCATCAGCGCAATGGGTGTCGGCGCCTTTTCGTCGGCCAGCACCTTGCCCGCCGCGCCGTGCAGCCAGTGCAGGTAATCCAGGCTGCCCATGATTTCCGACACCAGCGCATCTGTGCGTGTCTTGCCGGTCTCGGCCATGATGCGTTCCACCAGCATTTCCTGATCATCGCGAATGCGCGCCTGCAGGATCTCGAGCTCAGCCAGTCGTTCGGTCAGGGACGTGCTGCGAAGCTGCTCGGCAGCATTACGGGCCTGGTCAATCATCGTGGGTCACTTCCTTTAATGGTTCACACTGCAATCTGAAATCCATGGCGTGATGCACCGCAGACTCCCCTGCCGGTCCGTACTGGTCCAGACCCGCATAGTAGGTGTTCATGACCAGGCCACGCAGGCCGATGTCGAGCAGGCGTGCCGGAGCACCCGGCCACCCCGGCAACCGCCCCCACAGTGCGAGCAGCGTGAAAAAAAAGCGCAGCAACGGCGCGGGCACGACGCCCAGCAGGTTAATCAGGACCAGTAGAGCCTCGCGATCAGCGCGCCTTGCCGGGGCCAGCGCCCACCAGGCGAATCGAGCCGCGTCCACCTCGCGATAGCCGGGCATGCCCTCGCTGCCCGGCACCAATGCCTGACCCAAACGTGTCATGGCGCGATACTGCCGCGCTGTCAGGGTCTGGGGGGCGACGTCGTTCATGCCGGAATGTCCTCGTGCTGGCGCACAGTCACGGGGCGCATATCCGGCATTTCTGACGGCAATGTGCAGCCCAGCAACGCCTCGGCCGCCCGGTGCGCCAGGGCCATGATCGTCAGCGACGGATTGATGCCCGGTGCGGACGGAAACAGGCTGCCATCCACCACATGCAGACGCGGCATACCGTGTACGGCAAATTCCGGATTCACCACCGATGCCCGGCGCTGGTGCCCCTGGGCACAGCCGCCCATCAGGTGCAGACCAATGCGCACCGGCGATTCGATCACTTCGCGCGCGCCAGTCGCCCGGTAGATCTCGCGAATCACACCCAGCCCCTGGCGTGCACACGCGCGCTCTTCCCGCCCCAGCGGCTTGTCCACCACCAGCCCGCGACGGGGGCGGTAACGCAAATGCCCCGGGGTTCGGTCTCTCAATGCCACTTCGATACACGCCAGGTGCCGGTAATCCCGCATCCAGCGCTGATGACGCGCCCCGACACCCGGCAACAGAAACGCGGCACCCACCGGCCCCATGAACACGTTTTCAAGCTTGAATCCCGCAGCGCGGAAACGCGGCTCATCCGACTTCAGCGCCTGGAAACTGCCGCGATGTCCGTCCACCGGCGTGTCGTATCGGGCAAAGGTGACAAACTGCGGATGGCAAAAGAAACCCTGCCCCAGCGCAGGCAGCTGCGGCGCCAGACCGGAATTGAACAGAATACGCGGAGTACCGAGCGCGCCGGCGGCCAACACGACATGGGCGCCGTAAAACTGAACGGGCTGTCCGTGCTGTCGGGCATATACTGTAACGCCCTGATCGCCATGCACCACGCCCTCTACGGTGCAGTCAGTCTGAACCTGGAGACCACGCGCCTCCGCGCGCGGTATGAAGGTTTCTGCCATGCTCTGCTTGCCGCCGCGCGGGCAGCCGCCAAGGCAGCGCATGCAGTCATTGCCGTCCGCCACATTGCAGCCCGACTGGCCACGTCTGAGCGCGGCGCGGCCGTAGCCCAGGCGATCGAATCCCTCGGCATACAGCCGCGCGTTGCCGTTCCAGTGAGAGGGAGAAATGGTTTCCAGAGACAGGCCCGCTTCCACCGCATCGTAATGCCGCGCCATGGCCTCCACGCTGAATTCATCCATGCCGCTGTGTTCGGCCCAGTCATCCAGCGCCAGCGCATCAAAGCGATCCAGCAGTGCCTGGTTCACCACCGTGCCGCCGCCGAGCACGCGGCCACGCAGCATGACCACCGATGCATCACGCGTCGGCTCTGCGCCACCGTGCCACATCAGTGATGCACTGGCATCCAGCTCATTGTCCGGGTATTCGTGACGCTGCCAGCGGCGCCCTGCTTCCAGCAGCAGCACGCGCTTTCCAGCGTTCGTCAGGTACCAGGCGAGTACCCCGCCTCCGGCACCGGACCCGACAATGACGTAATCGTATCGGAGAGTCGTCATCTTCATTTGTTGCACTATAGTACAAGATAAAACCCCTGCCTACTCCACTCCCGCATCGCTACAAAAAATTACGGAAGGGTTATCCGGAATTCAGGGTTTCTGATCTTGCCAGCGACGGTATTCGTCGGATTCCACGAGCCTGGAATACAGCGGATGCCGGGCCATCGCCGCCCAGTCGATCTGCGTCCCGAAGCGGCTTTCCATGGCGTCGAAGACCTCCAGTGCCGCGCCATAATCGCCGGTCTGCACCAGGCACTGTGCCAGCAAGGGGTACAACCCGGGGTAATCCGGCCAGCGCGCTTGTGCGGGTTGTGCCAGCGACAGCGCCCGTGGGCAGTCGTCTCGCGCCACCGCAGCCTGTGCGGCCAGCATGACCAGCGCCGGATCATCCCCCAGGTGTGCATGCAGCGCCCGGTGAACCTGATCAAAGCGGCGCCAGTCACGAGACAACACCGCAACATCCAGCTGCCAGAGGGCAGGCGCGCTGCGCTCGCTGTCCCGGGCATCAAGGCGGATCAGCGCTTCCTCGTAACAGCCAGCACTGGCACAGGACAACAGCAACAACCGCGCCGCCGCCGCATCCTGGCGCGCCGCCGGAAGCTGCCGCCATGCCTCCAGCGGCTCAGCCTCCAGACGATCCAGAAAACGACGGCCACGGCGGTCTTCAGCGAAAGTCGCCATATCGGCCACCAGCTGCGCCAGGGACACCCCCAGCGCGTGGTCCTGCCAGCCACGCAATACGCCGCTCTCCGGGTCGGCATCCAGCGTCAGCCAGCCCAAGCCCTCGGGACTCAGATCAAGACGAACGCGCACGTTGCCTGCATGCTCATACACCCGGGCGCGGTGGAACCGCTGGCCGCCCAACTGGCTGCGCAGTTGCACCTGCATGCGACGGATCACGCTGGCTGCTGCCGCATCCAGCCCGGCCTCATCGGCGAGGGCGTGGCTGTCCACCTCGGCCAGCAACGTGGACAGATCACCGGTATCCAGCCATGCCCTGACCTGTTCAGCCAGGGTTTCCGTGGACGGTACCTGCGTGGACAGTGACTGGGCGTGCAGGAGGGGCGGCGCGGCCAGAGCCAGCATGAGCGCAAAGACCCGCGCCAGTCCCCGGCCCCGTCGCATCAGCCTGCGGGCGTGCGCACTCAGGACGCCGCCGCGAGATCGTTGGTGGAAGACCAATTCAGCATCCCCAGAACCACAACCCGCATCTGCTGCGCCGTACGCTGACGCAGCGCCTTCATTGCTTCCGGGTGATGACGCAACGCCAGCATGTCCTGCGAGGTCGTCAGCACCGCACGCACCAGCAGATCCGCCACCATGAAGCGCTCCGCATCATTGAGATGACGGGCAAACCCGATGCGCTCCAGATCGTCGGCCAGATCGTAGCCAAAGCGCACCGTGTGCATACGCAGTGCCTTGCGCAAGGTGGCGCTGCCGCCGGTAATTTCGCGGCCAAAGAAGAGAAATTCCTGAACATGATCGAGGACGAAATCAAAGAACACATCGACCGATGAGATCAGCAGCGACTCCATGCTCACCGATTCATGCCGCAAGGCCCGCATCTGGGAACGCAAATCCGGCAAGGCTTCCTCGACAATGGCCAGCCCCAGGTCATCCATGGTCTGGAAGTGCCGATAAAAGGCCGTGGGCACGACACCGGCGGTGCGGGTGACTTCGCGCAGGCTGAGGCTGCTGAAGGCGCGGCCATTGGCCACCATTTCAAGGGCCGCACTGATCAGCGCGGCACGGGTACGTTGTTTCTGTTCTGCTCTGACGCCCATGGGGCCCATCCTCCGCAGCGGCAGCCGTCATGGGGGAGCGCTTCCCTGCAGCCGCCTGTTTTGTTATTCGTGTTCACTGAATACGCTGCTTGACGCGTCAGGTCAAATGACATTCATCGCACCTTCAGGGGGGCCAGCCTGATCCGAAGAGAGAAACAACATAAGAAATCAATGGTTACCTTTTGATTTTATTATAATAAAAAGACCATAAATGAACTTCAGCCCAGACACAGACTGAAAATCTTTTTCCGCCAAACCATCAAATACCGTCGAGACCTGAACCCGGGTCACATTTCGACAAGCCTCAAGCCTGCGCCGCCGTGTGCACTGCACAGGTTGGCAAACCAGGGCGTCAAGGCGTCAAGCTCCTGCGCCAGCACCCAGGGGGGATTGATCACAAACACACCGGAACCGTGCATCCCCGCCCCCGCCGCACGCACCTGCAGCTCGGATTGCAGACACTCGGTGCCAGCCAGTTGCTGGCGCAGGGTCCTGATCATGGGCAAATGGCGCTGATCGGCCAGCAGCGGGTACCACAGCATATAGGTCCCGGCGGGCCAGCGCTTCCAGGCCTTGATCAGCGCGCTCGCCATCTCGGTATATTCCTGCGAACGCTCGAAGCTCGGGTCCAGCACCACCAGGCCCCGCCTGGGGTTGGGCGGCACCAGCGCCACCAGCGCCTCCAGGGCATCGCGGC
>PNLU01000050.1 GCA_013823245.1 Alcanivorax sp. | reverse complement strand
CCCGAGGGCCACAACCACCCAAACAACCAGAATGGAAAACACCCCCCGTCAGCCAGCCTCAAGATGAGCTGCCATACGTTCGGCCACCATGATGGTCGGAGCATTGGTGTTGCCACCCGGCAGGAGGGGGAAGACGGAGGCGTCGATAACGTGCAGGCCGTCCAGGCCGTGGACGCAGCAGTGCTTGTCCACCACAGCGAGGTCGTCGCTGGCTGCGCCCATCTTGCAGGTGCCCACCGGGTGGTAGATGGTCTCGCCGTGGCGGCGCACGGATTCGGCGATCTTCTCGTCGGTCTGTACGGACGCGCCGGGCAGATGCTCCTCGCCACGGAATTCATCGAACGCCGCCTGGGCGAAGATACGGCGGCAGAGTTTGACCGCCTCCACCATCACCGCCACATCGCGCGGATCGCTCAGGTAGCGCGGCGCGATTTTGGGTGCCGCCATCGGGTCGGCAGACCACAAATCGATTTCGCCACGGCTGTGCGGCCGCAACTGGCAGGCGTGCAGCATAAAGCCGTGGCCCGGGCCCATCTCGCGGGCGTGGTCGAGCATGAAGGCCGGGATGAAGTGCAGCTGCACGTCCGGAATGTCGGACGCCAGGGGCGTGCGCACGAAGGCCCCCGCTTCCAGGCCGTTGGTGGTGCCCAGGCCCGTGTGGGTGCGCAGGTACTGGAACAGCGTGCGCAGGCGGGCGCTAAAGCGGGTCTGCTCGAACAGGGTGATGGGTTGGGTGCAGTGGTGCTGCACCGTGACATCCAGGTGGTCTTGCAGGTTCTTGCCGACGCCGGGCAAGGCGTGTTGTACCGGGATGCCGTGTTCGCCCAGGCGATCCGGGTCGCCGATACCGGACAGCATCAGGATCTGCGGAGACTGCACCGCCCCGGCGCACAGCAACACCTCGCGGGCGGTGAAGACGCGCTCGCGGCGGCCGATGCGGGCGCGCACGCCGGTGACGCGCTGGCCGTCCAGGGTCAGTTGCGTGACATGGGCGCCGGTGACGATGGTCAGGTTCGGGCGTTCGCGTACCGGTGGCGGCAGGAAGCAGCGGCCCGTGCTCTGGCGCACGCCGTCGCGGATGGTGACCTGATACCAGCCTGCTCCCTCCTGTTGCACGCCGTTGAAATCATCGGTGCGTGGCAGGCCCGCCTGGGTGCAGGCGTTCAGGAACACATCGAACAGCGACATGCCGGAGGTCGGCGGTGAAACGCCCAGTTCGCCTTCGGTGCCGTGGTAACGGCGAATCTCGTCCGTCAGTGGCCCGGCGAAGCCTTCCGATTTGCGGAACCACGGCAGCACGCTGTCGTAATCCCAGCCCTCGCAACCGGGCAGATCGGCCCAGCGGTCGTAGTCACGCTGGTGGCCACGAATGTAGATCATGCCGTTCATGGCGCTGGAACCGCCCAGCACCCGGCCCCGGGGCCAGTACAGGCGGCGGCCCTGCATCTGCTCTTCCGGGGCGGTGTCGAAATACCAGTTGGTCCAGCGGCGCTTGAGCAGCTCGCCAACGCCCGCAGGCATATGGATAAACGGGTTCCAGTCACGGGGGCCGGCTTCCAGCAGCACGACCTGGTTGCGGGGATTGGTGGACAGGCGATTGGCAAGCACGGCGCCGGCCGAGCCGCCGCCCACGATCAGATAATCGGTCATCCGGGCCTCATCTTGTTGTAGTGCGCACGCAGGCGCTGTTGTTGCAGCTGTTTCAATCTAGCGATTGCCTGCACCCTTGCCCAGCCTGCGCCACATACTGGGTCGGAACGTATACTTTTAATGATGTCGGACAATCGATGATGGCAACTTGCCTGCATCCCGGGCATTGTCTATGTTCGATAACGTGAACCGCCCGGTCACGGTGCCCGTTTCGGCCACCCTGAGCGGGCGTTTTCGTTTGCGGCGCGCTTCGCCGCCTCGGGCCAGGGAACCCCAGCATGCCAGATTCGCATCACCCGGACGCCGTGCCCTCGCAACTTGTGGATGACCGGGGGCAGGTCCGCTTCGGCGTCTTTCCCGCATCGCTGCCGCGCATCAACGGCAGGGACTGCGACTACCGGACGCCCATGGGCGCCCCTGCCTCGCGGCGGGCGCGGCATTTTCATTACAAGCAGTTCCAGTACTTCGGCATCATCAGCGATACCCTGCTGGCCGGGTGTGCCTTTGCGCACACGGGCTATATCGGGATTGCGTTTTTCTACACCTTTGAACCGGCCACCGTCCGCCTGCGGGAATACACCTGGCGCTCGCCGCTGGGCCGCGCCCTGACCATGTCGGATTCCCCAATAGCCGGTGAAAGTCGCTTTCAGCAGGGCAAGGTGGACGTGCGCATGGGCTATGCCCGCGAAGGCGACGCGCTGATCAAGACCCTGCACGTAAATATCCCCGGGCTGACGCTGGACGCGCGCATGCAGGAAGACGCGGCGTACCAGCCCATGTCGTTGTGTACGCGTACTGGCGTCAACGGCTGGGTCTATGCCAACAAGGTAGCGGGCGTGCCAGTGCAAGGCAGCCTGAACAGCGACGACGGCGCGCAGGATCTGCAAACGCTTGGCGCCTGTGGCCATCATGATTTTTCGGCGGGCTACATGCGCCGGGAAACCTTCTGGAACTGGGCCTGCCTGAGCGGCACCGTGGACGGCCAGCATCTGGGGCTGAATCTGTCCTGCGGCGTGAATGAAACCAGCCACACCGAAAACTGCCTGTGGCTGAACGGCGAGCTGATCAAGGTCGATACCACCGGCTTCCACTACGATCGCGATAACCTGCTCGCCCCCTGGCGGATCACCACCGGCGACGGCCAGGTCGATCTGCATTTCACGCCGCAGGGCAATCATCGCGAGCGTATGAATCTGGGCCTGTTCGCCAGCAACTTCAATCAACTTTTCGGCCGCTTCGAGGGCACCCTGACGCTCACGGACGGCCGCATCCTGAACATTCGCAACCTGTACGGGTTTGTCGAGGAGCAGTACGCCAAATGGTAGAAAAAAGCGATTTTCAGCCTCAGAACCTGCGCGAGAAATTCCGGCTCGGCGTGATCTGGATCGTCCAGTACTGGAAGGAGCTGTTCAACTTCCGCTTCGACAAGTACATGATCATCCAGGTGATACCGGGCGTGTATGGCCTGGCCCTGGTGGCCATCGGCTTTGGTCTCTTGTACCTGTGCTTCGAGGCGTTTTTCCAGTCCACCTGGCGCGGCATCTTCTATCTGTTTTTTGCCGCCCCGCTGACGTTCCTGGTGCTGGCCTCGGTGCTGCGGGCGTTGCTGGAATTCTACATGGTGGTGTTCCGCATTTCCGAACACGTGGACGAGCTGGTGGGCATCCGCGATACCGTGGATCGCTTGTCCGGCATCAGTGATTCGGTGGACGAAATGGCCGCCCTGACCCGGCGCATCCCGTTCTGGAAAGCCCTTACCGGCACCCAGCGCAGCCGCGCCCGCGTGCCGGATGCCGCGCGACGGCGCAAGGAAGACGACAACACCTGAGGCCTGCCGTCAGTGCCGCATTCACAAGGTTTGTGACAGGGCGGCGCTGACCAGCCGCCGCTGCAACCGTTCGCGCACGCTGCCGGCCTTCCACAAGCCCATGCGCTCCAGATAGGGGCGCAAACGGGTGTCGTCACTGTCCTGCAGGATCGCGCTGCGGCCCAACGCCAGATAATCCTTGCTGCCCGCCTTTTCCTTGAGCCACGCCAGGGCCTTGACCAGCCCCTGCTCGGTCTCGTCAAAATCCGCCCCCAGCGGGAACAGCGGAAAGGCTTTCTGCCGATCAAACGCGTTGGCTTTCTCTTCCAGCTTGTCCGGCGTGTTGTAACGAAACGGCTCCGGCACGCGATAATCCGCGCTGATCTTGCCCGCCTTCGCCGCTTGCGCCAGCAGTTCGTTCTGGAACCGGCTGTCGCTGATATTGACCATGGCGGCCACCACCTCAGCATCGGTCTTGCCGCGCAGGTCGGCGATGCCGTATTCGGTTACGAAGATATCGCGCAGATGGCGCGGAATCGTATTGTGCGGATAACTGAACACAATATTGGACGCCGCCTCCCCGGCGCGCTCGCGCCAGGCCCGCAGCATCAGGATGCTGCGGGCGCCCTCCAGCTCATGCGCCTGGCAGACAAAGTTGTACTGCCCGCCCACGCCGGACAGCACACGGCCATCATCCAGCTGATCCGACACCGCCGCCCCCAGCAGCGTCGCGGTAAAGGCGGTGTTCACGAAGCGCGCATCCTGCCGCTGCAAGCGCTTCAGCTCTTCCTCGCCATAGAGCTGATTGATAAAGCTGATGCGTGTCATGTTGATCTGCGCGGCCAGCTCCGCGGGCAGGCTGCGCAGGCGTTCATAGAAGGCCGCGGGCCCGAGAAAGAAGCCGCCATGCATCACGGTGCCACCGCGCAGCGGCGTGCCCAGGCGCGGCGCCAGTGCCTGCCGTGTTGCATCATCATGCAGGTTGTTGGCCAGCTGCTGGCTGCCCAGGTGCAACTGGTCATCCTTCAATTGCAGCTCATCCGGCACCAGGCCGAACCGTTTCAGCCAGTCGAGCGTGGCCTCTTCCAGGCAGGCATCGATCACCCCCGCCGCCACCAGCGCATCCAGGCTGTCCAGCGAGGCTTCCGGGCGCAGTGCGCCGTTATTCAGCAGCATCTGCAGGTTTTCATCATCGAACACCGGCCGCCGGATCACGCCGCCGTCGACCAGCGACATCAGCCCATGGGTGAACATTTCGCTGCACCCGTACAGGCCCTCGCTGAACGGCGCCGTGCCGCCCTCCGCCTCGATCAGGCGCGCAAAGCGTTCACTGCCAAAGGCCCGCGTGATGTCCCGATAGCGGGCATTGTCGTGCTCACGCAGCAGGGTGTGATGCACCAGGGCATCGCCCAGGGCGCCGATGCCGATCTGCAGCAGGCCGCCGTCACGCACCAGCGTGCTGGCGTGCAGCCCGACCAGATGATCCTGCAGGGTCACCGGCATGTTCGGGGTGCTGAACAACCGCGTATGCGTGCTGGCATCATCGATCACCAGATCAAAGGTAGTGTGCTCGACCACCGCGTCGCCGCCCATAAAGGGCAAGTCGTTATGCACCTGGGCCACCGCGACGATCACCTCCCCCGCCGCACGTCGCGCTTCCAGCAGCGGCATCAGGTCCAGCGTCACTTCAGGATTGCAGGCCAGGCTCAGCATGCCCGGTTGATCGTCCCGCCGGGCGACAAGCTGCGCCGCCACATTCACGCCCGCCGCGTTCAGGTCGCGGGCCACATGGGTGTAGTTGCTGCTGATGTAATGCTGCTGGGCATCGGCATTGCCTAGCTGGCTGCCCGGCTGGAAAAAGAATTCACACACCCGCACATTACCGGGCAGGCGACCCTCGCGCTGGTCCACCAGATAGTCGAGGTCGGCATAGTCACCGAACACGCGTTCGGCAAAGGGGTTCAGAAACCGGGCTTCAAGATCGCTCCCCGCACCGGGGCGGCCCAGTGACAGGGCAGTATAGATCGTCAGTTGCAGGCTGCCATCCTGACGCGCGCGCTGGTACAGCGCATTCACAAACTGGTTGGGCTTGCCCAGGCCCAGGGGCATGCCCAGGCGAATGTCCTTGCCGACCCGACGAATCACCTCGTCGACAGCGACCTCAACGGAATCCAGTGGTTGACCGGCGCGCTTCATGCTCTGCTCCCTGCGACTGATGATGCTATCGACACTGCCGCATAGCTATGACCTTGGCAAGCACACCTCTGTAAAAGCCGGGAAAACGTGACCATAAAAAAAGGCTCCGCGAGGGAGCCTTTTTCGGGGTGATGCAAAGATCAGGCAGTGATGGCCGCGATCTTTTTCATCAGCTCGACCTGGGAAGCCGTCGGCTGTGCAGTTTGCAGCGCCATCAGCTTGCTCATGTCGCCTTCGATGCGGATCTGGCCGCTCATGAAGCCCTGCATACCTGCGGACTGGTCGCCTTCGATGAAGATGCGCTTGGCCAGATCGGCCGGCAGGATCATGGTGGTCGGCGCGCCGTCCTTGTGACCCTTCTCGATCATGCCGCCAACCAGCGCCATTTGCTGCTCGCTGTCACCGCTGATGGTGATGTTGATGACCAGATCAGCCAGGGCAGCCGGGGCTTCGATGTCGCCCGCTTCCGCGCGCAGTTCGTCAACCTTGGCAAACCATTCGTCAGACAGAAATTCGACGCTCATTACCTGTTCTCCTCAAAATATGTGGGAGCTTCGACACCCAGCCTGTATCCGGATTTCCGAGCGCCCTTTCAAACGCTCGTTCGAAACGTCCCCGTACCTTATAGAATCCCCCACGGGGTGGCAATAGCCGTAGAAGCCGCCCCCCGGGAGCGATTGGTCAGTACAGATAATTGAACATTCTGCGGCGGTATTCACTGGCCAGCGGGTCGCCCTTGGGCAGGCATTCGAACACCCGCAGCAGGGCCTGGCGGGCGACGCCATCGCGGTAGCTGCCATGGTCGCGCAGCAGGGTCAGCAGGGCTTCCAGACCCTGCTCGAACTGCCCGGCGGCAGCCGCCTGGAGGCCGTAGGCATACAGGTCTTCCGGGGTCGGGGCAGCGGCGATGCGCTGGGCCAGCTCAGACAGGCTGACCGGGGCGCTGTCGCCAAACTCGTCCAGCAGCGCAAACCGGGCCCGGAACGGCCGCAGGGGTTCTACATCCTCAACAATCTCGGCCAGGATGGACTGGGCCTCATCGACCCGCCCCTCGCTCAGCAGGTATTCCACCAGCAGGGCGCGCAGGGCATGCAGGTCCGGCTGCTGGCCCAGGGCCTGGCGCAGGGCCTGCTCGGCGCGGGCGCCCTGCCCGGCGGCAATGGCCTCGCGCACCCGCTCCACAAAGGCTTCCTGCTGGGCGGCCTCGTCTTCCTCGCCACCGCCCACCACCGGCGCCAGCCATTCGCGCAGGGCGGCCTCGGTCTGCAAGCCGGACAACTCCGCCACCAGTTGCCCCTGGAACACCAGTTTCAGGGTCGGCAGGCTGCGCACGCCAAATTGTCCGGCAATCACCTGCTGCTGGTCGGCATTGACCTTGGCCAGGATCACAGCGCCACGGTATTCATTCACCAGCTTTTCCAGGATCGGCGCCATTTGCTTGCAGGGTTGGCACCAGTCGGCCCAGAAGTCGACGATCACCGGCACCTGCCGCGAGCGCTCCAGCACCTCGGTCAGGTTGTGTTCCGTGATATCAACAATCCAGCTCTCGGTTTGTGGTGACTGCACAGTCTTTCTCCTCTCAACAATGGCGGCGATTGTACGTCATCCGCCCGGTCAGGGCAGCAAGGGGAACTTTTACGGCATTTTCATACATGGCACGTGACAGTGCGCTACCATGGCTGTTCACACAGTTCAGGAGTCCGCCATGAGTCTGCTCGTCTCGGTACTGATTCTGCTTGTTGTGCTGGCCGCGCTGCTGTATCGCGAGGTCCCCCTGCGCACTGGCTCCATTATTATGGCTGTGGTCTGGTTTGCGCTCGGCTTCTTCAGCCCGGCCATCGTCCACCCACTGGCCGTTATTCCCTTCCTGCTGGTCCTCGCCGTGCTCAATATCACCCCCCTGCGGCAAACGGTGATCAGCAAGCCTGTTTTCAACGCACTGGCCAAAGTCATGCCGCCCATGAGCTCCACCGAACAGGAGGCGCTGGAAGCCGGCTCCACCTGGTGGGAAAAAGAGCTGTTCTGCGGCAAGCCGGACTGGAAGGTGTTTTCTGATATCAAGGCGCCACAGTTGACGGAGGAAGAACAATCCTTCATCGACAACGAAGTGGAAGAGCTGTGCGCCATGCTGGACGAATGGCAGATTCACCATGAACTCAAGGATCTGCCGGAAGACGTCTGGCAATACCTGCGCGACAAACGCTTCTTCAGCCTGATTATTCCCAAGGAATATGGCGGCCTGGAATTCAGCCCCTACGCGCAAAGCCGCGTAATGAGCAAGATCGCCACGCGCTCCATCACCACCGCCGTCACCGCCATGGTGCCCAACTCCCTGGGCCCGGGCGAACTGCTGATGAAATACGGCACCGACGAACAGAAAAAGCGCTGGCTGCCAGGCCTGGCTGACGGCTCCGAGCTGCCTTGCTTCGGCCTGACCGGCCCGGAAGCAGGTTCCGATGCCGGCTCGATTCCGGACTCCGGCGTGGTCTGCATGGGCGAGCATGACGGCGAGGAAGTGATCGGCCTGAAGCTCAACTTTTCCAAACGCTGGATCACCCTGGCCCCGGTGGCCACCGTGGTCGGCCTGGCGTTCAAGCTGTATGACCCCGATGGCCTGATGGGCGACCCGGAGAAAAGCGAGTACGGCATTACCTGCGCGCTGATTCCGGCTGACCATCCCGGTATCGAGATCGGCCGTCGGCACTATCCCGGTTCGCCGTTCATGAACGGGCCGATTATGGGCAAGGATGTCTTTATTCCGCTGGACTGGATCATTGGCGGCAAGGACATGGCCGGCAAAGGCTGGCGCATGCTGATCGAATGCCTGGGCGCCGGCCGGGGTATTTCCCTGCCCGCACTGGCCACCGCCAGTGGCGAAGTGGGCTACCGTATGGTCGGGGCCTTCGCCCGGATTCGTCGCCAGTTCAATATCGAGGTGGGCAAGTTCGAGGGCGTACAGGAAGCCACCGCAGAAATCGCCGGGCTGGCCTACACCCTGGAGTCGCAGCGTCATCTGGTGACCAAGGGCCTGGAAGACGGCATCCCCTCGGTGATGACCGCCATGGCCAAGTACCACGCCACAGAAATGATGCGCACGCTGATCAATCACGGCATGGATGTCGCAGGCGGCCGCGCCATCCAGCTGGGGCCACGCAACTTCATGGCACTGCCCTATCAGTCGATTCCGATTGCGATCACGGTGGAGGGCGCCAATATCCTGACCCGCTCGCTGATGATCTTCGGCCAGGGCGCCATGCGTTGTCATCCGTATCTGTATGACGAACTGCAAACCCTGACCAGCGACGACAAGGACAAGGCGCTGCAGGATTTCGATCCGCTGTTCATGCAGCACGCGGGCTACACCCTGAGCCGTGGCGTGCGCATGGCACTGCTCGGCCTGACCGGCGCGCGCTTCTCTGCGGTGCCAGACGACGCCACCGACTTCAATCGCCGCTGGTATCAGTTGCTGAATCGTTTCAGCGCGATTCTGGCCGTGACCTCGGACGTGGCCCTGGCGATTCTGGGCGGCGACCTGAAGCGTCGCGAACTGCTGTCCGCCCGCCTGGGCGACTGCCACAGTCAGTTGCTGCTGGCGTCGAGCATCATCAAGTACCACAGCACCCAGCCGTCTGACCGCGCCCAGGACGCGCACGCGGAGTACGCCCTGACCCGGGCCTTCCACACGGCGCAGGAAGCCTTGTTCGAGTTCTACCGCAACTTCCCGGCGCGGGCCGTAGCACGTCTGATCCAGGCGATTGCCTTCCCCGGTGGCCGTGCGGTGCAGGCACCGTCGGATGATCTGATTCGTGAACTGGGCGATCTGATCATGGAGCCCACCAGCGTGCGCGAAAGCCTGGGCAGCTATACCTATATCTGCCTCAAGCGCGACGATGCCATGGGACGGGTGGAAACCACCTACCGCAAACTGCTGGAAGTGGATGAGGCCTGGCAGAAGGTGCTGCGCGCCGCCAGCAAGGACAAGCTGGCCGGTGACACCTTTGCCGACAAGGTGGCCTCGGCGGCAGCGCAAGGCATCATTCGTGAAGAGGACATTGCACCGCTGCGCGAATACGACGAGATGCGCTACGACTGCCTGCTGACCGATGCGTTTGAACCGGAGTTTTTCCGCCGGGCGGCTGCCGGGCGTGATCCGGGAGAAGAAGCGGCCTGAGGTCGCTAGTAGTAGAAAAAAAAGCGCGCCCCAACGGGCGCGCTTTTTTTATCACGTCAGAACCGGTAGGCCACGCCCAGACCCACCACCGTCTGCTTGGTGAAGTCGTTACGCACCGAGCGCAACACCTCCACGTTCACACTCATCATGTCATCCAGCGCCCAGTCCACCCCGGCGCCATAGGACACACCGTCGTCGCGCTGGCGGCTGTTGCCAATTTCACTGCGCGCATAGGTATAACCGCCCAGGGCATAGGGTGTATAAGCTTGCCCGGTGGGCAGGTTGACGACACCGTAGGCACCATAGTTGTAGCGATTCTCAACCTTCTCGCCCATATGGCTGCCACTGCCGATACCGGTGCTGACACGCGCCTCGGCACCCAGCACCTGACCAAAACGCGCCCCACCCCGCACCACCATGCTGTCCAGGGAGGTGTTGATGTCGCCGCGCTTGAAGTCGGTGTAAGCGTATTGAAGGCCTGCATAGGGGGTAATGTCGATCATGTCAGCCATGGCCAGGGATGAGGCGCTGCCGACAATCAGACCGTATAGTATTTTTTTCATGGTCCTCTCCTTGTAGAGCTCTGCATTGAGCACAGATACCGCCGACTCCAACGGCGATACCCAAAGCATACCCTACAAGGGTGGGCCGGTACGATAACGTCAAGGCCGACCAAATGCGGCAAAGCTGGCCCAGGCAGACGGATGCGCATTGCCCTCCCCGGCTTGCAGCATGTCGCGCTGGGCGGACGCCAGGGCGCTGTAAACGTCCCCGCGATCGCGCAGATGCGGATACAACCGCTCCATCAGCGCCTGGGTGGCGTCATCGCTCACCTGCCAATAGGACGCAATCACCGACGGCACCCGGGCATGGGCAAAGGCGCGCGCCAGCGAAGCGTATTCCAGCCCGTTGATACCCACCCCGGAATCGCAGGCCGACAGCACCACCAGATCCGCAGCGCTCAGATCCAGCAATGAGATATCCACGGTGGTCAGTCGCTCGCCATTGCCCATCACCAGGTAGCTCTCGGCAGGCGCCGTCGGATCGAGCACCCCGTGGGTGGCGAAATGCACGATACGCGCACCCCGGGCCGCCTCGTTGAGCACCCCGGTGCGCGCCTCGTTGCCACGCAGCACCCGGCTCGGCAGCAGCGCCGACACCGCTTCCACCTCCGCCAGCGCACCCGGCAGGGTGCCATCCGGGTCGGCAATAAACAGCGCCGCCTGGCTCTCGGAACGGCGCTCGCGCAACACCAGATTCAGGTGATACAGCGACGGCAACACGCCCATATTGAAACGCTGCACCGCATACTCGGCGCGCCCGTCCGGCTGCACCCGGCGCAGCGCCGCAAAGGGCACATAGGTGAGCGCCCCCACCGGCGTGATAAACACCTGCGAGGCGCCCACCAGCTCCTGTTCCACCGGCCGCAGCAGGTGTTCGTACAACCAGGCCAGATCTTCCTGAAGCATCACCTCGGCGGCCTCCGGGTCGGCCACGCTGCGCACACGCCGGTGCGCCAGCGAGCGCTGCGGCTGCCCGTGCACGCCATCGCGCAGGCCATTCGCCACCTGGCGGCTACGTTGCGTCAGTGCGTCCGCAGGCACCTGCACTTCGCGCAGCACCGCGCCCTCGCGGCTGACCACATGGATCAGCAGACGCTCCGGCGTCGGCAGGTATTGCACCAGCACCTGGCCGGGGGCCAGATCACTGCCGAGCACGCTGGCCTCGCGCGGGTCCAGGCGCAGCATCTGGAACAGGCCGCGGTGCTCGCGCTCCAGGTCCGCCAGCAGTTGTTCGCGCTGGCGTTCGCGCTCACGCAGTTCACGGCGCAAAGCGTCTCTGTCTACAGCGGCGGCCTCCGCCGTCGCGTCGGAAGCGCGGACCGGCACCTGGGGTGTCAGCAGTTCAGCATCCCGTTGATCGATTTCCTGGCCCAGACGGCGGATCTGGCTGACCGTGCGTGCCGCCGGGTGCGACTGCCGCGCCAGCGCCTCCAGGAAGGTGTCCGCCAGCGCCTGCTGCTGCACCTGCTGCTGCCCGGCAAAGGCCAGCGCGCCGCGCTCATGATCGCTGAGCAACCCGGCGGCGCTGCCCGCCGGGTACACCAGCAGACCGAGGTCGGTGCCCGCCAGCACCAGCCCCTCACCGATCACCGCCACCGCATGCACCGTGCGACCGCCGTACTGCCCCAGCGGCTGGTCCTCCGGCAGCAACTGGTTCAGACGATCGGGGTAGAACCATTCCCCGCCATGCCAGGCCGCCACGCCGCCCGCACTGGGGAACAACCAGGTGTCACTGTCGCCCAGGCGCGCACCGCGCCCACCCAGAAACAGCATGCTGGCGCGCTCGCCCATGGCCAGATAGCCCGGGTCTTCCAGCCGCACATAGCTGTCACGCTCGCCGCCCTGCGTACCCTGCCGCTCACGCACAAAGGCATCGCCGGTGCCGAGAATCGCCAGCCGATCGCTGACCGGCGTATAGGCCTTCACGAACCAGTGCGGCGGCTGCCCCAGATTCACAAAGCGATCGTCCTCCAGGCGCAACAGCCCACCGCGCAAACTGACCCCGGCTTCCGCCAGATGCCCCTCGTTGGAGGCCACCACATGAATGTCGCCCTGCAACGTCTCGTAGACCCGGAACAGCATCGGGCTGCGCGACGGAAAACGTTCCGGATCATCCAGATAATCAAAGCGCGTCAGCTCGTCCTGCTGCCAACGGAACAGGGTGGCGCCGGACACCACCCACAGGCTGCCATCGCTGGCCAGCAACAGATCCCGCACCGGGCCGTTCCAGTGTGCAGCACTGTGGCCCCCATGCGCGGAGAACAGCACCCGTGGCCGCGTGGCCCCAGGTGGATAATGCAGAATGTCCCAGCCATCGTGGGTATAGAGCCCGCCCGCGCCATCGCTGCGCACCACACGGGCGCGATCGCGGGAGAACCAGTTCAGCTGCGGTGTACCGTCTTCATCGCTGAGCAGATAAATGCCATTGTCCACCGCCACCCAGGCCATCGACGCGCTCGGGTCGGTGGCCATGTCATGCACCGGGCCCAGCGCATGATGCTGCACCCGCCCCGCCTGCCAGCCGTAAACGCCATCCGCCGCCACCAGCCACAGATCGCGGCCATTGCCTGCCGCCTGCTGCGGCCCCAGCACTTGCCCCCCGCGCTGGCTGGCCAGCGGCAACGGCAAAAACTCCACCGCATGCTCGCGCAGCAGCGCGATGCCGGTGTCGGTCAGCAACACCGGCCGCTGCTCGCCGCCCACCGGCCACAGCGTCAGACCATGGATACGGCGGCTGTGGGGAATGTCATCCAGCACCAGCACACGCCGGGCGCGTGCATCGCCTTCCTGCGCATGCAGGCCCTGGGCATCCAGCCACAACAGACGCTGCGGGTCGGCGTCCGCCAGCAACGCGTCCACCGCCTTGTCCGGCGCGCCCGGCACCGGGCGCCAGTCCCCGGCCTCGTTGCGCCGCATCAGACCCCGGTCGGTATTCACCACCGGCTGGCCCGCCTGCAACGCCAGCTGCAGGATCGGGCGGCCCGGCGCCCGCTCGACCTGGCGCAGCGTCTGGCTTTCCGGTGAAGCGTGTTCGACCACCGCGAGCCCGGCCGCCGTGCCCACCCACAGGGTGCCGTCCGGCTGCGCTTGCAGCGCGCTGACCCGGGGCGACGGCAAGCCGTCACGCTGGCTGCGCCAGTGCTGCACACTGCCATCTTCGCGCCACAGGATCAGGCCCGAGGCCGTGCCCAGCCACAGCCCGGCGTCGGTTTCCGCCAGCGCCAGCACATCACGCTCCGGCGCCGGGTCCAGCGCCTCGGCGCCATGAATCAGCCGATCCTGCGCCGCGTCATAACCAAAACGCTGCCAGTAGCCCTGGCGCAGCACAAACAGCCCGTGGCTGGTGCCCAGCAGCACCTCACCGTTGTCGCGCACCAGCAGCGCCTGATGGCGCGGTGCCTGATGCTGCACACCATGGATGGCCCGGCGACTGTGACGATGCCAGTAGCCCTCGTTGGCCAGGGTGGAGCGCTGCAACCCGTGGCGATCTTCCAGCCGCCGCAGCGGCGCATCGCGCAACGCATCCCGCCGCGCCACCGACACATGCGGTGTGTTGGCCAGCCACAGCCGCATCTGCGACCAGACCGCAAATTCGTCATCATTCAGGCCCCGGGGGCGCATGCCCTCGTGCAGCCGCGCCCAGGCCTCCACGGCCGCCAGCGCCGTGGCACGCTGCGCTGCTGTCTCGGCAACGGACGTCTCGCTGAACAACCGCTCCAACAGGTCCGCCGCCTGGGCGCCGTACTCACTGCGACGCGTGCGCGCCGCCGCCAACTGCTCAGCCTGCGCCAGGCGCGCCGCATAGGCCGCCAGACTGCCCGGCATTTGCGCCTGCACCCGTGCCTGCCAGCGCGCCGGGCCGGAGTCGTCGCCGTCCAGCAAACGCAACTCGCGCGGATCGCTGAAGCGCCCCACGATCTGCACACTGGCCAGGATCTGCTGGAAAATCTGCGTCACCTGCAACGCCATGCGATGACCGGCATCCGACGCCACCCGGCGAATCTCACCCTGGTCGTCGTATTCCACGGTGATTTCGCCCAGCCCGCGCACATGAATACGCGCCGGTTTGCCCGCCACGTTATAGGCAATCGCCAGTTGCTGCTCCCGCGTGCGCGCCGCCACGATCTGCCGCGCGTTGTTGTATTCCAGCCGCAGGGTTTCAACACCGCCCTGGCGCACCGCCAGCAATTGCCCCAGCGCATCGTAATCGGCCTCGGCCACCGCCGAACCATGGCTGGCGTGCACCACCATACCGTGGCGCGGATCAACGCGCTGGGTTTGCACTTCGCCGTTGGGCAACAGGATTTCGACTTCCGGCATGTCGCCGTCGAAGCGGGTGTAGACCCGCCGCGTGTCATCGCTCAGGGCATTACGGCGGGCGTTGTTGAACCAGTCCACATAGCGCTGCGACGGCGACACGCCGGTGCGGTGCCGGTAGCTGAGAAAATCAGACAGGTTATCGCCCACCTGCGCCCGCGCGCGGGCAACAAAATCCGCCGGCATGTCGTGCCCCAACGCCTGGGCCTGCTCGATCCGGTAGAGCGCAAACACCGGCCGCCCCAACCAGTAAATCAGCGTTTGCACATGCTCGCGCCAGGCGCCAGCGTTATCCGGCTGCCGCGCAATCATGCGGCTGCCATACAGCGCCGCATCGTGGCGAGTCTCGCTCAGGCGCACCAGGCGCCAGAGCACGTCGGAGCTGTCCCGCTGCCAGCTGGCCCAGTCGCGCAGATTCTCGGCCCGGCCTGCCGTGTCACCCAGGCCCTCAAGCAGAATATCGCGGTAATGGTTCACCGACCCGCGCCACCAGCCCGCCTCTGAAAACTGCTCCAGCGTCACCAGCCCCTCGCGCAACATCACCGGATCAGCGCGCCCCCGGCGCACTGTTTCGGCCAGCCACCAGAGGTGGTTGTCCAGCCATTGGCGCTGCTGTGAAGGGCTAGGCTGTGTGGGGCTTCCTGACGGCGCGGATTGATGCCGCTGCAACAGTGCCCAGGCAGCATCCAGATCCCGCGCCCCCATCAAGTCCTCGAACTCGGCCACCCAGGCCAGGCCCTGATCCGGGAGCGCTGACTCACCGCTGCTTGCTGGATTATCAGAAGGCGTCGGCTCCGGATTTACGGCGCTGCGGGCCAGTTTCAGCTCCCGCTCTCCGGCCGGATGCGCCGCCAGCGCATCGGCGTGCTCATCGATTTTTTCCTCAAGCAGGGCCAGCTGCGCCGCAGCACACCCGAGATCGCCCCCGGCCCGGCAGGCATCCGCCTGATAGCGCAGGGAACGCAACACCAGCAGCGCAGGATCATCCCCCGGCCCCTGATACCAGCGGGCCATCATGGCGGTAATGCGGCTCACCCGTTCCCGGTCATCCACCAGCAAACGCGGCAAGCTCTCACGGTTACTGAAGAACGGGAACCCGAACACCGCCCGCGCCACCGGGTCCAGCGCCGCCTGCTCATGCCCGGCACGCTGCAACTGGCCGCCCAGGGCCTGCAGGGCGCGCGCATCGTCCGGCACCTGCGCCAGCCAGTCGCGCGCCGCCTGCAATACATCTTCGTTGCCCCAACCGGACCAGGCGAGGCGCTGCGCCAGCCCGGTCGCCATCGGCGTGCCCTCAAGCACCTCGTCCTCCGCAAGCGCTTTCAACCGCTCGCGCCAGACGGGATCATTCAGCCAGCGGTTTTCGAGGGACCAGAGCATTTGCCAACTGCCCGGCCACTGGGTCAGCGCGGCCGAGACATAACCCCACTCATCCTGTTGCCCTTCATGTTTCGAAGCACTGCGCATCAGCGCATCCAGTGAAAACGGATCCAGCACCGCAAGGTGTTCGCTGTCCGCAGGCATCTGCGCCAGCGCCGCCAGATCGTCGTCCTCGCGCAGGGCATGGTGCAGGCGAGCCAGTTGCCGCACCGCGTCGGGCACCTGTTGATCGTCCAGCGCGGTCGCCAGGGTGCCGCGCAGGGCATGGGTCATCACCCAGACATAGCCCGCCAGCGGATGCACCGTGTCACCCGCCAGATGCTGTTGCAGATCCGCCAGCAAGGCCTCGTGCTGGCCCGCCCACAGTTGCAGGCTCCACCAGCGCAGCCGGGGCGCGCCCATCGCCAGAGAACCCGGTGCTTGCGCTGCATACTCCGGCGCCGGCATCGCCGCCACCAGCGCCTGCAAGGCCGCATCGTGGCCATGCAGCATGGCGTGCCAGGCGGGCCAGTAACCGGCGTCATCGTCCGCAAACGGGTCCGCCCCCCGCGCCAGCAGATACTCCACCAGCGCCGCCTCACCCCGCGCTGCCGCGCGATGCAGCGCGGTCGCAGGCAGGTCGTCCGCCTGATCCAGGAGCGGCAGTAATTCGGCCACCGGCATCTGGTCGATCAGCACGCCCACATCCATCGGCACGCCCTGCGCCAGCAGACGCGGCACCTGCGCCCAGGCTTCCGCATCCAGCGCCGCCTGCAACAGGGAGCGGCCCCGGGCATCGCGCACGTCCCCCTGGCCACTGCGGCCCAGCCAGTCGAACAGTCGCGGGTATTCCCCGGCGTCCAGCAGCAGGTGATAGACACTGCGCTCGTGCACATTGTCGGCATCTGCCCGGGCACCGTGATCCAGCAGGGTGCGGGCCAGGGCTTCATCGTTCTGGTCCCAGGCCCGGAACAGCAGCGCGGGCCAGTCGTCCTGCGGCGTGCCCGCCCGGCGGATCAGGTCACGGGCGATCTCGTCGTAGCCCGCCTCCAGCAACACCGCCAGCAACGGACGCTGTGACGGCGACTGCGGATACGGCGGCGACAGACGGCGCGCGATACGCTCCACCATCGCCGCGTCATCCCGCTCGATGGCCAGAAAAATCCAGTGGCGCTGATCCCGGTCTTCGGCATCCAGCTGCGGCGAGCGCGCCAGCAATTCGGTGAGCAGGGTGTCTGACTGCATGCGCCAGGCCAGCATGACGGGCGGGTCCACTGCTTTGCCCGTGCCCTCATCAAGCTCAACCGACGTCGGCGCCGACGCTTCCAGCAGTTCCAGCGCCGCCGCCTCGTTATGGAAACTCAACGCCCGTTGCAGCGCCGTTTGCCCGCGCAGCGGCTGTGTGATGTCTGCCCCCAGGGCCAGCAATCGCGCCCGCAGCGCAGCGGCTTCCGGTTCTTCGCGGGTCAGCGCCAGCCAGTAGAATTCAGTGAATGTGCGCTGCGGCAGCGTGCCCGGTGACGGCGCATGGGCGCCCAGCCAGCCCCGGATGTCATGGATGCGCCCTTCCCCCAGCGCCAACGCCGCCCACAGCGGGTCTTGTTGCAACTGGTCGCTCAGGGCCGCGCCCAGTTCCTGCTCCAGCTCATCCAGGGTGTAGCTGCTGAGCGGCCAGCCGGAGGTGATGTGCAGCACGTCGATGTCTTCAAGACTATTGCTGCGGCGCGCGCGCAACAGCGGCGCGGCCAGGCGGCTGTCGGTGTACAGCAGCGTCATGCCCAGCAGTTGATCAATGGCAATGGGATCGCCCCCCTCGATCACCCGGGGGCTGATAAGCTCGATCCAGTGGCTCGACAGGCCGAACGGCTCGGGCCGGGCTTCCGCACCCAGCAGGCAGTTTTCCACCGGGTCCAGCCCGGACTCGAACAGCGCCTCGACCATATCGCCGGGGGCGGCCTGGTTGATGGCCTCGGCAATCAGGCCATAGCCGCTTTCCGGGTGGCGCCAGCGTGGCCACAGGACTTCCGGCAACAGCTCGACCAGCGCCTCGCGGTCGCCAGCCATGAGGGCGCGCCGGATATCCCCCTCGTAATCTTCCACCTCGCCCGCCGACAGCCCCAGGCTGATGCACCCCAGCAGCATCACCCCGGCCCGTACTGCTTTGGCTATGCACTTCATGCCCTGTGCCTCATCGTTTTCATTTATCGCCCCTCATGATTTCCCTTGAGAGGGACATACCGGCCAACACAGACAGCCCGGGCAATTGCAGCGACGGGAAAAACCCCTTACCGTTAACGCCAATAATAGACCACGCCCACCCTTGTTGATGGAAGCCCCATTCATGTCCAGTGAGATCGACTGGGCGCCTCTGGCGCTGGGGGAACTGCACCAGTCCCGTGTTCGCACCTTGTGTGAACGCATGCTGGGCAGTGACTCCGACGAAATCGAAGGGGCCATTCTCTATGTGATCGAGGCGCTGGCCCATAACGATTGGGAGAAGTGCCGCAAGTTCCAGGGCAAGTCACGCCCGGAAACCTGGCTCTATTCCCTCACCGTCAACATCATCCGCGAATACAAACAAAAACATATCAGCGGCAAGAAACGCCCGCCGGTATGGATTCAGCAACAGAGCGCGCCGATCTGGGAGCGTGTATGGCGGCTGCTGAACGTCGCCCGCCAGCGCCCGGTGGAGATCATCCACGAACTCACCACCGGCAACGCCCACACCGAAGCTGAGGTGCGCGAAGTGATTCGCGTGATCCAGCAACGCCAGTACCAGAACAGCCTGCGCCGCCGTGGCCGCGAAGTGAGCTCCACCGAACGGGTGCAGCTGCTGTACGCCAGCGCCAGCGAAGCCAGCGAGTTGTCACTGGAGCAACTGGCGGACGACCACGAAGACGACTGGCGCAGCCGTGGCTATGAAGAGTTGCTGCTGTGGCTGGATCAATGGCTGGGCGGCGCCGGACGCGGCGACACCACCTTGGCAGCCCTGGACGCCGACGCCATGGAGCGCGCGCGCCAGCAACTGGACCTGGGTGACGAAGCCCTGCTGGTGCTGCGGCTGCATTTTGTTGAAGGACAGACCTGGCAGCAGATTGCCCGCACCCTGAACCTGCCTGGACACCAGCCCGCCCGCATCGCCCAGCGCGCCTGCCGCGACATCGGCGCCGCGCTCAAGGATGCCGGCATCGAACTGGAAAGTTTGCTGTCTGACACTGACGACGGGGAGCGCGACCATGCAATATAACGCGGCTGTCCCTCCTACATGGCGTGGATACCAACATGACTGAACACGACATGCAGCAACGTCTGGACCA
>PNLU01000049.1 GCA_013823245.1 Alcanivorax sp. | reverse complement strand
ACATCTGCCGCGTTGCGCCGCTTGGAAAGGGCTACGGCCATTCCCTGCGCGACACGCCTTGCAGCTGCACGCTTCAGGCCACGCAGAGAGCGCAGGGAGTTATTCAGAGGTTCCCTGGGTCCGGCCAGCCATAGTGGCGCAGGCTGACCCGTCCGCCGGTGATCTGTATGCCTTCGCGTTCCAGATGTTGCTGCTGGCGCGCGCCCACAGGCAGGTGACCGTCGGCCCGCACCACCCGGAACCAGGGCAATGATGAGCCTGCGGGCAAACGGCCCATGAGCTTGCCGACATGGCGGGCGTGGCGGGGGTAGCCCGCCAGCGCCGCCACCCGGCCATAGGCGCAGACCCGCCCGGGCGGGATCGACCCGACGATCAACCAGACCGCGCGGGCAAATTCCGATTCCGGGTCGGTGACTGCGACCATAACGGCTTCAGCGCAGCCCGCCGTCCGTATCGATGCAACGGCCGGTGAAGTAGCTGTTCTCGAAGATAAACGCCACTGACATGGCGATATGCTCCGGCTCACCCAGACGCTTGAGCGGCACTGCGCCGATCAGGCGATCCCGGGCTTCCGGCTTCATCGCCGCGATCATGTCGGTATTGATGGTACCCGGGGCCACAGCGCCGGTGCGGATGTTGTAGCGCGCCAGCTCCTTGGCCCAGGATTCAGCCATGGCGGCCACGCCGGCCTTGGCGGCGGAGTAGTTGGTCTGGCCGAAGCTGCCCTGGCGAGCCAGCGAGGAGATGTTGACGATCACGCCTTCCTCGACGCCCAGCTTGATCATGCGTGCTGCGGCTTCCCGGCCACACAGGAAGACACCGGTCAGGTTCACGTCGATCACCGCCTGCCACTGCTGCAGGCTCATGGTGGTGATCTCGCCGTCCTTGGCCTTGACCAGCAGCCCGTCGCGGGTGATACCGGCATTGTTGACCACGCCATGCAGGCTGCCGAAATCCGCCACCACGTCATCGAACAGCTTCACCACCTCGTCTTCGCGGGCGACATTGACCAGGTAGGCCTTGCCATCACCGCCTGCGGCCAGGCACTGGCGCACGGTTTCGTTCAGATCGTCCTGGTTCAGGTCGGCACAGGCGATCTTCGCGCCCTTGCCGGCCAGCAGGGTGGCAATACCACGGCCCAGACCACGGCCAGCGCCGGTGACCACTACGACTTTGTCTTTCAGGTTCATGACAGCTCCCGAGCTTATACAGGGTGTTTAGACAGGACCGGCATTATTGCGCCCCCATCAACCCGCCCGCAATGACCGGAATCCGCCAGCCCTTGAAACCCGGGCAGGCCGCCCCCAACTCCCGCCGCAGGCCCGCAGGGGAACTGGCCTGCAGCTATTGACTCTGCGAGGCCGGGAATTATGATTGGCACTCGCAAGCCTAGAGTGCTAACACTGTCCGGCGCCGAGTGCCAATTCGGCGACGGGCCCCAAGTTCATCAAATTGCTGAACCTCAACAGGAGATACGAGGCAATGAAAATCCGTCCTTTGCATGATCGCGTCGTGGTTCGCCGCGCTGAGGAAGAAACCAAAAGCGCCGGCGGTATCGTGCTGCCCGGTTCTGCGGCCGAAAAGCCGGCCCGTGGCGAAGTGCTGGCTGTCGGCAACGGCAAGATCACCGACAGCGGCGAAGTGCGCCCGCTGGACGTCAAGGTAGGTGATCAGGTGATTTTCGGTCAGTACGCCGGCAACACCATCAAGATCGATGGTGAAGAGCTGCTGGTCATGGGCGAAAACGAAATTCTGGCGGTCGTGGAAGCCTGAGGCTCCCGGACCTGACCCTGAACCGAATTTGAGGATTGACTGACATGGCTGCTAAAGAAGTTCTGTTCCGTGATGAAGCCCGCCAGCGCATGCTGCGCGGCGTCAACATTCTGGCTGACGCGGTAAAAGTGACCCTGGGCCCCAAAGGCCGCAACGTGGTGCTGGAGAAATCCTTCGGCGCACCGACCATTACCAAGGACGGCGTGTCCGTGGCCAAGGAAATCGAACTGGAAGACAAGTTCGAGAACATGGGCGCGCAGATGGTCAAGGAAGTCGCTTCCAAGGCCAACGACGAAGCCGGTGACGGCACCACCACCGCCACCGTACTGGCCCAGGCGATCGTTAACGAAGGCCTGAAGTCTGTCGCCGCTGGCATGAACCCGATGGACCTGAAGCGCGGCATCGACAAGGCCGTGGCGGCCGTCGTGGAAGAGCTGAAGGCGCTGTCCACCCCGTGCGAAACCTCCAGGGGCATCGAGCAGGTCGGCACCATTTCTGCCAACTCCGACTCCTCCGTAGGCAAGATCATTGCCGACGCCATGGAGAAAGTGGGCAAGGAAGGCGTGATCACTGTTGAAGAAGGCACCAGCCTGGACAACGAGCTGGAAGTGGTTGAAGGCATGCAGTTCGACCGCGGCTACCTGAGCCCCTACTTCATCAACAACCAGGAAAAGATGGCGGTCGAGCTGGAAGACCCCTACCTGCTGCTGGTGGACAAGAAGATCTCCAACATCCGCGAACTGCTGCCGGTGCTGGAAGGCGTGGCCAAGTCTGGCAAGCCGCTGCTGATCATCGCCGAAGACGTGGAAGGCGAAGCCCTGGCCACCCTGGTGGTGAACAACATGCGCGGCATCATCAAGTGCGCGGCCGTAAAAGCCCCGGGCTTTGGCGACCGTCGCAAGGCCATGCTGCAGGACATCGCGATCCTGACCGGCGGCACCGTGATCTCCGAAGAAGTCGGCCTGAGCCTGGAAAATGCCTCTGTAGAGGATCTGGGTTCTGCCAAGAAAGTGAACATCGACAAGGAAAACACCACCATCGTCGGTGGCGCTGGCAACGACGGCGACATCAAGGCGCGCGTCGAGCAGATCCGTGCCGAGATCGAGAAGTCCTCGTCTGACTATGATCGCGAGAAGCTGCAAGAGCGCGTGGCCAAGCTGGCTGGCGGTGTAGCCGTGATCAAGGTGGGCGCTGCCACCGAAGTGGAAATGAAAGAGAAGAAGGCCCGTGTCGACGACGCGCTGCACGCCACCCGTGCTGCCGTTGAAGAAGGCGTGGTCCCGGGCGGTGGTGTGGCGCTGGTGCGTGCGCTGAGCAAGATCGGTGGCCTGAAAGGCGACAACGAAGACCAGAACGTCGGTATCGCGCTGGCCATTCGTGCCCTGGAAGCGCCGCTGCGCCAGATCTCCAGCAACGCCGGTGCAGAAGCCTCTGTGGTCGTTCAGACCGTGCGTCAGGGCGAAGGCAACTTCGGCTTCAACGCGGCCACCGGCGAGTATGGCGACATGCTCGAGCTGGGCATCATCGACCCGGCCAAGGTGACCCGCTCTGCGCTGCAGGCGGCTGCCTCCATCGCTGGTCTGATGATCACCACCGAAGCCATGGTGGCGGACAAGCCGGAAGAGAAAGGCGCCGGTGCCCCGGACATGGGCGGTATGGGTGGCATGGGCGGTATGGGCGGCATGATGTAAGCCGTTCCACGCTCGGGCGATCTGACTCGCTCAGGCGATATGAAAAGGCCCCGCAGCAATGCGGGGCCTTTTTTTTGGCCGGTTTATGATAGTCTCGCAGGCTGTCCCGATTCGATGATGCCGTGCATGCCTGCCTCGAACCACGCTCCCGCCTTGCCCACCCGTGACCCGGCGCTATGGCCCTGGCTGGCCGGGTTTGCGGCACTGCTGGCGGTGCTGGGATTGCTCCATGAGCAGGTCAATCCCTGGCTGAACTACGAAGGCGAGGCCATTCTCGCTGGCCAGCTCTGGCGCCTGTGGACGGCTCATCTGGTGCACCTGAACCTGTGGCACCTGGGCATGAACCTCGGCGGCTTCCTGCTCTGTGCCTGGTTCTTTCCCGATGTGTACAGCCGCCAGCGCTTCCTGGTCTGGCTGGTGTGCTCGCCGCTGTTTATCAGCCTGATGATGCTGGGCGTGGACCAGACGCCCGGCACCTATGTCGGTCTGTCCGGCGCCCTGCATGGCTGGCTGATGCTGGCGCTGCTGTTGGGGTTTCGCCAGCACCCCTGGATTCACTCGCTGGTACTGGCGCTGCTGGCGGGGCGGCTGCTCTACGAGCAACTGCCCGGCTATGACGTGGACTACCTGCAAGGCTGGATCGACGGCAGTGTCTATGTGAACGCCCATCTTTATGGGGCTGTCTCCGGTGTCCTGCTGGCGGTGGCGGTAAAGCTGCTGGGGCGCCGCGCAGTCTGGTAGACTGCCTGCACGTTTTCCGAATGATGACGATGATTCCTTGCCGACCATGACACCCGCAACGCGCGAACAACAACGCCAGGCCTGGCTGAAGGCCATGGGCCTGACGCCCTGGGTAGCGCGTGCGCCGTTGCCGGGGGCAGCGGCGCCGGTGTGGCTCGGGCAGCCGGAACCTGAGGCGGCGCCCCCTGTGGTGGACGCGCCCCGTGAGCGCCGGGCAGAGGCCGCGCCAGCGGCGTCGTCGCCCCAGGCGGAGGCGGGCGGTGCTGTGCTCCGGCAGGCGTCCGAAGCTCTGACGGCGCCCGCCCGCGCCAGCGCGCCCAAGCCTGAACCTGCGGCCCCGCAGGCGCCGCGTCCGGTTGCCGATCGCGGCCCCCGTTTTACCTTGCAGGCCTACGCCACGCCCAATGTCTGGGTGGTGGTGGAGCAGGAAGACGCCGATGCGCCGGAGCTGGGGCGCGCGGCACAGCAGTTGCTGGCCAACCTGCTGCGGGTCTGGCAGGTAGGGCCGGGGCAGCCACGGCGCTTCCTGTGTCCGCCAGACGGCCAGCACATCAGCGCAGACGATGCGGGCCTGGCACTGGGCGCCTTCCTGCAGGGCCTGACGCGGTCCGGCAGTGCCCGGCGGGTATTGCTGTGTGCCCGCGACGAGACCGCCACCCTGATCCTGCCGCAGCGCTTTGTGGCGGGTGAGGGCGATAAGGCGGGCTGGCTGGCGGTCAGCAGCCTGAGCGAAATGCTGGAAGATCCCGCCACCCACAAGCGCCAGAGCTGGCAGGCCATGGTTCAGGCGGGCCTGAATGCCTGACGGTATACCTGACGATATCAGTGACCGGCTGCCCGGCTTTCGGCTGCGCCCGATGCGCCCCGAGGACATGCCGGCCGTGCTGCCGATTGAAGCGGCGGGTCAGCCGACGCCGTGGAGCGCCGAGGTGTTCGGCGACTGTTTTCGTCCCGGCTATCGGGCCCAGGTCGTGGAGACGGCGGGCGCAGAGCTGGTCGCCTTTCAGGTGCTCCACACCGTACTCGACGAAGCCCATCTGCTGAATATCGCCGTGCACCCGGACTGGCAGCGGCAGGGCATTGCCGTGGCCCTGCTGCAACACACCCTGGCAGCGCTGGCCGCAGAAGACTTCAGTGTGATGTATCTGGAGGTGCGCGAGAGCAACCGGGGCGCGCAGGCGCTGTACCAACGGCTCGGCTTCGCTGTGTCGGGGCGGCGCAAGGCCTATTACCGCACCGCCACCGGCCATGAAGATGCGGTGCTGATGCTGCGCCTGCTCTAGGGTATGCGTACCTCGTGCCGGACCCCGGTACCGCTGCTATACTGCGCGCCGCACTCGAACAAGGCCGTGTCATGAATCCGCTCGACGAAATCCGCAAACGCCGCACCTTCGCGATCATCTCGCACCCGGACGCCGGTAAGACCACCATCACCGAGAAGCTGCTGCTGTACGGGAACCAGATCCAGATGGCGGGCACGGTGAAGGGCAAGAAGTCCGGCCGCCATGCGACATCCGACTGGATGGAGATGGAGAAGGAGCGCGGTATTTCCGTAACCACCTCGGTGATGCAGTTCCCCTACCGGCACGCCATGGTCAACCTGCTGGACACCCCTGGTCACGCCGACTTTTCCGAAGATACCTATCGCACCCTGACGGCGGTGGACTCGGCGCTGATGGTGATCGACTGCGCCAAGGGCGTGGAAGAGCGGACCATCAAGCTGATGGAAGTGTGCCGCCTGCGTGATACGCCGATCCTCACCTTTATCAACAAGCTGGATCGCGATGTGCGCGAGCCCATCGAAGTGCTGGATGAAATCGAGGACGTGCTGAAGATCGAGTGCGCCCCGGTGACCTGGCCCATCGGCATGGGCAAGAGCTTCAAGGGCGTCTACAACCTGCTCAAGGATGTGACCGTGCTCTACAAGACCGGGCAGGGGCATACCATCCAGGAAGTGCGAGCCATTGAAGGGCTGCATAATCCGGAACTGGATGCGGCAGTGGGCGCCGATTATGCGCAGGAACTGCGCGACACCCTGGAGCTGGTGCAGGGCGCCAGCCACGAGTTTGATCTGGAGCGCTTTCTGCAAGGCAAGCTGACACCGGTGTTCTTCGGCACCGCGCTGGGCAACTTCGGTGTGGACCATATGCTCGACGGGCTGGTGGACTGGGCGCCTGCGCCCCTGCCGCGCCATGCCAACGAACGTGACGTGGCGGCAACGGAAGAAAAATTCACCGGTTTCGTGTTCAAGATCCAGGCCAATATGGACCCGCGCCACCGCGACCGTATCGCCTTCATGCGCATTTGCTCCGGCAAGTATCAGAAAGGCATCAAGCTGAAACAGTGCCGCACGGGCAAGGATGTGCGCCTGGCAGATGCGCTGACGTTCCTGGCCGGTGAGCGCGAGAACGTGGAAGAGGCCTTCGCCGGTGACATCATCGGTTTGCATAACCACGGCACCATCCAGATCGGCGATACCTTTACCGAGGGCGAGCAGCTCCAGTTCACCGGCATCCCGCACTTCGCGCCGGAACTGTTCCGCCGCGTGGTGCTGCGCGACCCGCTCAAGAGCAAGCAGTTGCACAAGGGCCTGACCCAGCTGGCGGAAGAGGGCGCCACGCAGGTGTTTTTCCCGCTGCGCAACAACGACGTGATTCTCGGCGCTGTCGGGATGCTCCAGTTCGACGTGGTGGCGCATCGCCTCAAACATGAATACGGCGTTGAGTGCGCCTACGATGCGATTTCCGTGGCCACGGCGCGCTGGACAGAAGCCGATAACGAACGGGACCTGGAAAAATTCCGCGACAAGGCCTATGACAATCTGGCCATTGATGGCGCGGGGCATCTGACCTATCTGGCGCCCACGCGTGTCAATTTGCAGCTGGCCACTGAACGGCACCCCGAGATTCGGTTCCGCGAAACGCGGGAGATCTGACCGCCATTACCCGGGTGGGTTCACCACCCACTCGGGTTCCTCGAATTCGCCGATCAGGCGGATATCACACAGGTGAGATGCGCTGCGGATGATCGCTTTGACCGCAGGGTTGTCCTCGGCTTCCATGGCGTCACGGCTGGCCTTGCTGTCCCAGTAGGCAATCGCAATCAGCGTGTTCGGGTCATCCACTTTTCTGTGCAAGGTGGTACCGCGAGCGCCCGGCGCTTGCTGTATCAGCTTGCTGGCGCGCACCCAGGCGTCGGCGTAGTCCTCGGCGCGGTAGCCTTCGCGAATATGGACCTCGAAGATATATTTCATCGGTCACCTCTCTGTTCCCGTATTTGCTCCAGTGCAATCAGCGAGTCCAGATAGTTAACCAGATGATCGAGGTAAGTGGGGGTTTGCTGTTGAAGTGTTTCCAGTGCCCGCGCCACGATGCGGTGTGAGTTCAGGGGGCCCGCATCGGGCGGCGCCTGGCCGATCAGGTCGCGGATGCGCTGTTGCCGCTGCCGCCGCGCCACGGCGTCGCGCAAGGGCGCCAGGTGACGAAACGTGGACCGCCGGGAGTCCCTTGACGATCCATAGTCGGGCAGGAAACGAAGGGCCTGCTGTCCAAGCAAGTCGGCCAGGGTGTTCTCCGGAGCTGGCGCGGCGTCATCGCTGTTCAGCATGGCCAGCAAGGGAGACAGGCGAGACGTTTTCGTTTCTGCGGCAGTCGCGTCGTCGCGGTCATGGCGTTGGGGCAGCGCGCTTCGGTATTGCTCCAGCCCGTTTCCCAGTTTTTGCCAAAGGCGTTGCGGCGCGCGTGGCATGGCGCTCAGACGTGCATGCAAGCCGCTCAGATACGCAAATCGCAACGGATCGTGTTCGGCCGCACCCTGCTCGGCAAGTTGCGCCAGAGTACGGGACAGCGCCTGCAGGTCGCCGGGTTCAGTCATCACCAGCCCCGTTGTCGGCGTCCCGTTGCGCGCGCGGCACCACCGTCAGCTCCACGCGCCGGTTGCGGGCACGGCCTTCGTCCGTGCGGTTGCTGGCCACCGGCTGGTGCGCGCCGAAGGCCGCTGCGAATACCTGATCGGCGGGCATGCCCAGCTCCACCAGCGTGCGCATCACGGTGAGTGCACGTTGGGCGGACAGGCCCCAGTTGTCATGATAACGGGCATTGCCGCGCTGCACCGGCAGGTCGTCGGTGAAGCCACTGACCATCAGCAGTTCATCGTGTTCGCTCAGATAATCGCGCAGCACGGGCACCAGGCTTTCCAGCAGCTGCGCGCCGTCGGCTTGCAAGTGGTCGGAGTTGACGGCGAACAGCACATTGCCGCTGATACCAATGCGCCCGTCCTGAAAGGTGACGCGGCCGTGGGTGAGCGGATTATCCAGGGCGGCTTCCAGGGCCATGCGCCGTTGTTCTTCGGCCAGGCGTTTCTGTTTTTCCGCCTCCAGGGACAGGCTGAGCTCCAGCTGGATGCCGATCACCCAGACCAGTGTCAGCACCAGAATCCCGGCCAGCGCCGCCATCAGATCCGCAAAGATGGCCCAGACCGGCGAGGACTGGGTGTCGTCGTGCAGCGTTTCCATCAGGACTCGCTTCCGTCGCGGCGCAGGCTGAGGCTCAACTCGATCACTTCACGTGCCTGTTCCACGTAATAGGCCAGTTGTTCGTCGCTGCGGCTGGCGCTGTCGGCCAGGGCGGTCTGCACCTGTTGCAGTGTCGCCAGCAACTGCTGGTTAGCGTCGGCGAACTGGTTGACGCCGGCGCCAAAGGCCTCGCCCAGGCTGGCGATGTCGGCGGCGCTGCCGCGCACGTCCGTGACCAGTTCATCCAGGTGCTGGCGCTGGGTGTCGACCTGCCCGGCGAACTGGGCGTTGACCTCGGACAGGTTGCGGCTGGTATGGGTGATCAGCGTATCAATGGCCTGTTGCTGGGCGGCGGTGGCTTCGCGTTGATGCTGCAGCAACTGGTCCAGCTCGCTCATGATGCGCTGGCGCTCCTGCAGCAGGGCATTGTCGCGCTCGGCGTGATGGCTGATTTCCTCGCGCAGGCGGCTGATGACCTCGGCGGCGGCTTTCGGGGTTTCCGAGGCGGTTTCGATCAGGCGTGTCATGGGGGCTTCCAGTGCCGTGCCCAGCGTGGCCAGATGGGTGGCGACCCTGCCTTCCAGCGTATCGAACTGCGCCACCATGGCGTCGGCCCGTGCGGCTTCCTGATCGCGCAGTGCCTGCAGGCCGCTGGCGTGGCTGTCGAGCAGTTGCGTCGCGTTCTGCTCGGCGCGGGTCTGATGCTCGCTGAGCAGGGCCTGCACCTGGGCCAGCAGGTCGGTGTTGTGCTGATGCTGTTGATCAAGCCCGGCCTGCCATTGGGCCGCGGCCTGCCCGGTGGTGTCGGCAAAGCGGGCGGCCAGTGCGGTGAGGTGCTGCTCGGCGGTGTCGTGCAGATGTTGTTGTTGCTGGCGAACCTGCCCGGCGAACCCGGCGAGGCTTTCCGTCAGCAACGGTTGCAGTTGCTCGCTGGCCAGGCGGCCGCTGTCGGCCACGGCGCTGCGCAGCCCTGCGGCCACCTTGTCGGCCAGGGTCTCGAACTGGCGTTCGGTGTGAGCCGTGGTGTCCCGTTGCAGGGCGGCCAGTTGTTCGCCGCCGCGCTGCCACTGGTCGCTCAGGCCCTGCAGGGTGGCGACCAGTTGTGGCAGGGCCTGCGCCTGCTGCGTCATGGCGTCGTAGGCAGCATCGCGGCGGGCCTCGGCGGAGAACGCCTGCAACGGGCCCCGGGTGGCCTGGTCCAGTTGTCGCGACACGGCGACGCGCTCGCGCCGGCAGATCACGGTGGCCAGCCCCAGCATGGCCGACCCGGCGACACCGGCAATGGAGGTGCCGAAGGCCAGGCTCAGCCCGGCAATCGGCGCTGACAGGGCGCGCTGGATAGCCTGCAGTTCGGTGCTGCTGTCCAGCGCCATGGCGGCGCCCTGCAGGGTGATGATCATGCCGACGAAGGTCCCCAGCAGACCGAGCATGACCAGCAGGCCAGTAAGATAAGGCGTCAGGTGCGGCCCTGGCAGGCCAACGGCGGCGCCGTCGATGCGTCGTCGCACGGTATCGCGCAGGGCAGTGGGCAGCTCGGCGAGCCAGGCGGTGAGTGATTCACGCGGGTCGCTCGGGGCGGGCAGGCGGCTCAGTGCGATCTCAAGCGCCCGGGTGTCGCGGCGAAAACGCAGCAACTCGCCAACGCCCACGGCGTAGCCGACGGCAATGGCCAGGATGATCAGGGGAGCGGCGGGGTTGCCGTTCATGAAGCTGAGGCCGATCCACAGGATGGCGACGGCACCGACCAGGCAGGTCAGTGCAAAGGGAGCGATTCTCATGGGGTGTTCGTTTCCTTGCTATCAAGTGCATCCAGCATGCCCAGCACCGGGGCCAGGCGGGCATCCATCTCTGCCAGCAGGCAGGTTTGCAGGGTGTGGCGGAAGGCGCTGAGCCAGGCGCCGGTGGCGTCCTCGGGCTCACGCGCTTTCCAGTGCTCACGGTATGTCTTTTCCAGCAGCCCGGGCAGGGCGCTGAAGCCGCGCTGGCTGTAGCCGATCAGGCTCTGCTCCAGTGCCGCATCCAGATACGCCATGCGCGCCAGTGCCGCACTCTGGCTGGCCACGGCCTGACGCACCCGCCGCCGCAGGTTGCTGGTGGCGGCGGCCACACGGCGCTGCCAGGCCAGATAGAAGGCCTCCCAGGGGCGAAACGGCGGACGCTGATCGGCGGTCAGGTCCTCCGCCGGTCGCGGCGCAATGATCGGGCTGCCCTCGGCGTCCCCCGCCAGACTGCGTGCCAGTGGGGCCAGCACGCCCTCGCGGGTTTGCATCAGGTCGTCACGCAGCCGCTGTGGTAACTCCGGGTCCGGATCGAAGGGGCCGTTCAGCGCTCGTCGGCTGGCGGCGTCCAGGGCGGCTGCATCGCTGATCGACAGTAGCCGCGCCAGCCGCGCGGCAATATCCGTCGGCGCCCTGGTCCGGTCGGGCACGCCGAGCGCCGCCAGCATGGCCAGCAACTGCCGGTCTGGCTCGGAGGGCTTGTCGGGCGATGTCCGCATCGGCGACTCGTCAGGCTGGCTGGAAAGCGCGCATTCTACCTGCGTGCCCCGGGGGCTGGTAAGCCTTGTCGTGTTCGTGCCGATGTGCTCGCCATGCCTTGACCTCGAGTGCGCTTGAGGTCGCACACTGGCGCCCGATGCTGTCAGGAGGTGGGTGATGCATGCTGTGATTACCGGTGCCAGTCAGGGCCTGGGCCGTGCTCTGGTAGAAGGGTTGGGCGATAAGGGGGACCGCCTCACCGGCGTATCACGCGGGCGTGTCGTTACAGCGCGCTCCCGCGTAAAGGCGGAGGTCGACTGGATCACGGCGGATCTGAGTGATGGCGAGGTGGCCAGCGAGACGCTGTTGAGTGCGTTGGGAAACGCGTGCCCTGATGTGTTGATCTGCAATGTCGGCATCTGGGAGTCGCGTGCCTTCGAAGAGGATTACGACTTTCTTTCGGACACACCGGGCGAGCTGCGTCGGCTGGTGGATATCAACATCACCAGTACCCTTCTGTTATGTCAGGCGCTGTTGCCGCGTCTGCTGACTCATCGCAAGTCGCACATCATCCTGATTGGCTCGACCTCCGGGCGGCCTCATGCAGGGCGTCCCGAGGTCGCATTCGGTGCCAGCAAACATGCGCTCAACGGCATCGCGGATGCCTTGCGCGAGGGGTTTCGTCAGCGTGGTCTGGCGGTGACCTGTCTGCACCCGGGTTATCTGGCGACAAGCGATGAGCCAGATGCCTCGCTGATTCCGCTACAGGATGTTGTCAGTGTGCTGCGCTGTGTGCTGGCGTTGTCTGAATCTTCATTCGTGCGTGAACTGGTCCTGCCCGCGCTGGCGGACACACGATTCTGATGCGCGGTGTCAGCCAACGTTGCGCAGGCCAAAATGACGTCGATACAGACCGGGCAGGCAAGCCCCAAGGGTCAGACCGCGGAAGATCACGAAGAGTAGGAACGCCAGCCACAGCCCGGTATTACCCCATGTCGTCAGGGCGATGGAGGTGCCGATAAACAGCAGCAGGGCAATCAGCGTGCTGTTGCGCATGGGACGGCTTTCCGAGGTGCCGATAAAAATGCCGTCAAGCTGGAACGCGGCGCAGGATACGGCTACGTACAGCGCCACCCAGGGCAGCTGGTTGATAGCGACATCGCGCACGCTGTCGAGGCTGGTCAGGGCGTGCACGCCCCAGTGCCCCAATAACAGGACCAGCAGGGCAAGCAGTAGCGCAGTGCCAACGGCCAGATGGCTGCTGCGCACGATCACGTTGCGAAAGCGTTGCTGGTCACGTGCCCCGACGGCCTGACCCACCTGTGATTCCACCACAAAGGCATAGCCATCCAGAAAGAAAGCCGAAAAGGCGATGAATTGCAGCAACACATGATTGGCGGCCAGTACGTCATCCCCCAGTGCAGCGCCCTGGCGGGCGAACCAGCCGAATCCGGCGAGCAGGAACAGGGTGCGCCACATGATATCGCTGTTAGTGCGCAGGGTGGCGCGCCAGCGTTGCCGCAGCAGTGACCATGGCCAGGGTGTGCCGGGCGCTGGCCGTACCAGCGGCCAGAGTAACCAGACACCGAACAGGAGGGCGCTCCATTCTGCGATCACTGTGCCCAGGGCGACGCCCGCCACGCCCAGGTCGAGCACCAGCACGAAGTACACGTCCAGCAGAATATTCAGGCCGTTGAGGAAGACTTGCAGCAGCAGAAGGTGTCTTGTGCGCCCGAGGCCAATCAAGGTGCCGAGCAGGGCAAACATGGCCAGGGTCGCCGGGGCGCCCCAGATACGCAGCTGTATGTATTCGTGCAACAGCGCCCGGGTGTCCTCGCTGCCGCCGAGCAGCAACATGGCCAGCGGGCTGATCAACCCGCGTAGCAGGATCAGCAGCATGCCGATCCCCAACCCGAGCAACAGGGCACGGGTCAGGGCCGCCCGTGCTTCCTCATGGTCTCCGGCGCCGGTGGCCCGGGCGATAAAACCGGTGGTGCCCATGCGCAGGAAACCGAACCCCCAGTAGACGAAGCTGAATACCAGCGCCCCCAGTGCAATGGCCCCCAGTGCGGCGGCATCGCCGGTGTGACCGATCACCGCCGTGTCGGCCAGGCCCAACAGCGGCACAGCAATGTTCGCAAGGATCACTGGAATGGCCAGCCGGATCAGGGTCCGGTAGCCCGTTTGCCTGGCGATTGTGCTGTGCCCATCAGGTGAGGTGCGCGACATTGTGATGGCATCACTGGAATCCGAAGCCCCGATTGTGGCATGAATGTACTGGCTCCGGGGTAGTGGGGCATGGGACAGGGCACAAGGAAAATGTGAGCGGGGATATCTGCCATGAAATCATTCTGTATCAGGTCCATGCCGGGCGTGCTGCTCGGTGTTTCTGCGTTGTTTCTGGCCGCCTGCGGCGGGGGAGGCGGAGGCGGTGGAGCCTCGGACCCGCCGGTGCAGATGCCGCCCCCTGACCCGGGCGCTACCGGTGTCAGCGGCAAGATCACCGCCCCCAACGGCGAAACGCCGGTGGCGGGTGTGACGGTTTACTACACGGGGTCCGCGCAAGGGCAGAGCCTGCCTGTGCCGCGCGCGCTCGGGATGCAATCACAACAGGGATGTGCGCCGCCCGCCGACAGCAACGCGCTGTGGGCCTGCACGGATCAGTTCGGGTATTTCGTGCTGGAGTTCGGCAGTCTGGACCCCGTGCCGGAGACGCTGCCGATACACTTTATCAAGGGAAAATGGAGTGGTCAGGCGAACGTTGGTGCGCTGGGTGAATACGCCGGTGTCATGCCGTTCTCCAGTGATCCGGACGCTGGTGCGCCGCGTATTGCGGTGATTACCGGCAGTTTCGACCAGATCGAGAATGTGCTGGTGCGCCTTGGTATGACGGTGAACCCGGCTCAGGGGCAGTCGTTGACGACGACGTCGGCGCCGGCTCAGGAGACTGCCCGCCATTCTCACCACCATCGTCACCACCATCCCCACCACCATGACCATTCGGCGGTGCAACCGCGTATGGGGCTTCTGGAGGACGATTCCGACTTTGATTTCTGTGATCCGCCGGACAGCGCGCCGCCGTGGTGGCCGCCGGAATCGCCCTGGCCGCCGCCTGAGCTTTGTCTGCTTCAACCGCCGCCTGAATGGCTCGGTAGCGAGACGTTTGATCTGTATATCGGTTCGCGCCGTTTCTCGGATGAAGGTGAAGACTATCCGGACATGGATGAGCTGTTCGAACTGGTGGATGGTCAGCTGCGCTTGTTGAGCTATGACATCCTGTACGTGAACTGCGATGCGCCTGTACCCGGGCATGACGACTGGGACCTGGACGTCGCACAGTTCGTGAATCAGGGGGGGCTGCTTTACGTGACGGATCTTTCCAGTGCCTGGGTGGCCGAGCCGTTTTACCAGTATGTCGGTCAGGATTACACGACGTACGATGGGGTGGATACCGGTGACCGCGTACAAGTGGTGGATACGGCCCTGCGCAGCTGGATGCGTGCCATGCCCTGTCGTAACGGCAACGCCTGTGTCGACGGCAATGGCCGTTTTTCACTGACTGGTTATGGCGAAGACGTGCTGGAGCCCTACAACACAGAGGTGGTGGTGCCCCTGGTGACTGAGGTGAGCGGTAACCGGGTGTTGACCTTGCGCTTCCCCCACGGCGACAGTGCGGGCCAGGTGTTCTTCAGCACTTTCCACACCGCAGATGAGAGCTACGGAGCCAGCGGACGCACGGCCGAAGAACGGATGCTGGAATATCTGTTCTACGCTGACTGAGCGGCTGGACCGTCATGTCGCGAACATGGGCTGCCCCTTCAGGCAGCCCATGTTCGTCCCTCAACCCTTGCCCTGGGATGCGAGCATGCCGGGCTGCAGTATTTCGATCCAGTAGCCGTCCGGGTCGCGCACAAACGCGATGCCTTTCATCTTGCCGTCATCCGGCCGTTTCACAAAATCCACACCCAGCGCTTCCAGCCGCTCGCAGGCGCTGTAGACATCCGGGACGGCGATACCGATATGGCCGTAGCCCTGGGGCTGATCGTTGCCGTTATGGTAGGTGAAGGCCGGGTCATTCTCGGTGCCCCAGTTATGGGTCAACTCCAGCATGCCGCTGCCGCTGAAGGTCCAGGTGGTGCGTGCGCCGTCGTCGTTGCGGCTGATATCGGCGGCCTGTTCATCATTGACGAAGCCGAGAAAGTACAGCGAGAACGTCATTTCCGGGAAATCCAGTTTCCGGATCAGGCGCATGCCCAGCACGCGGGTGTAGAAGTCCAGGCTGCGCTGCGGGTCCTTGATGCGCATCATGCTGTGGTTGAAGACATAGTCCTGTGTTTCCGGATCAGGGGTGTCACACAGGCCGGGGGCGGTTTCGAAATGGCGGTTTGGGGCAGATGAGCTCATGGGTGTACTCCTTCGCGTGATAACCCGGGTCTTGGGGCGGTCCGCACGCTTTCAACCTTGCGGTGTCTTCACGGATGCTGTGTTTTGATGTGTTATGTCGTTGGGAAGTCGCCGGGAAAGGAGGCGCCATGATTCGGCTTGAGGAAGTGATCACCGTGCCGCGTAGCCTGTGGGAGTGTTATCGCTACATTCAGGATTTCTCCACATCGGAGCAATGGGACCCCGGGGTATATCGAGCCGTCAAGCAGACGCCGGGGCCTGTGAGGGTGGGCACGCAGTTCGATCTGGTGCTCAATTCGGCCGGTCGGCGGGTGCCCATGCAGTACCGCATTACCCGTCTTTCGCCACCTCGCGAGATCGTCATGCAGGGCGAAGCGGAGGGTCTGCGGGCCCTGGATACGATCTCGCTGGACGACGCGGGGCACGGGCGAACCCGCATCCGCTACCGGGCGGACTTTACCTTCACCGGCCCGGTGGCGCGCCTTGAGCCGGTGCTGCACCCCTGGCTGCGCCGGATCGGGCGGCAGGCGGTGGCCGGGCTGGAGCGGGCGTTGACCCCTGAAGCGCAACGGCCTGTGCCCGGTTTGCGCGACCGACTGGCCCACCGCACGGTATTGCCGGCGGCCTGGTCGTTCACCGAGCGCGGTTATCTGCGCATGCCCAATAAGGGCCTGAGCCATCGTGTTGATGGCAAGACCTTCGTGATTACCGGGCCGACCTCCGGGCTCGGGCTCGCTACCGCCTGCGAGCTGGCCCGTCTGGGGGCACGGTTGCTGCTGGTCGGGCGCGATGCTCAGAGGCTGCAAGATGCTGCGTCCAGGATCCGCGATTTCAGCGGCTGCGAGGCGGCGCAGCTGGAGACGTTCGAGGCCGAGCTGTCGCGGCTGTCGGAGGTGGAGCGGATTGCCCCGGTGTTGCAGGCCGCTGCACCGAAGCTCGACGGCCTGATCAACAATGCCGGGGCGCTGTTTGCCGAGCATGGTGTGACGGAGGAAGGGCATGAGCGTGCGCTGGCGATCAATCTGCTCGCGCCGTGGCGCCTGATGTCGCTGTTGCTGCCCACGCTGGAAGCGGCGGGTGGACGGGTGATCAATGTGGCCAGTGGCGGGATGTATGCGCAGGCGTTACATCCCGAGGACATGCAGTTCCTGGCCGAGCCCTACGACGGCAGCAAGGCTTACGCGCGGGCCAAGCGCGCGCTGGTTGATCTGACCGGCACAGTGGCGGCAGCGGTACCGGGTGTGACGTTTCACAACATGCATCCCGGATGGGCCGCTACCCCCGGCGTGGCCAGGTCCCTGCCGACGTTCAATGCCCGGTTGCAGCGCTGGCTCCGGGATGCGCGGATGGGTGCAGACACCATCGTCTGGCTGGCCAGTGCGCCGGTGGCTGCCGGAGGCAGCGGCCAGTTCTGGTTTGATCGACGGCCACGCCCGGTGGCGTTGTTGCCCGGCACGGCGGTAACACCGGCGCAGCGAGGTCAGTTGCAGGAATTTCTGGCCTCGCTGGTGCCAGATGATCCGTTGTTGGCACGCCTTGATCGTCACGCCGCAGGGCCGATACCGGATCAGACTTAATGTGACGCCGTTTACAGTTCGCGGCTTACCCCACCCCGCTGCCCGGATCACGGAGTAGAATGCGCGCTTTGTTTGTGTGTGAAGCCGGGGGGCGGAATGAAGATCATCACAGTGACGTTTACGGCGGTGGGTGTAGTGCTGCTGGCAGTGGCAATAGGCCTGGGTCTGAATACGCAGCGTTTTGTGGCGGAGAGCCACACCGCAACAGGCCAGGTTGTGGCGCTGGAGGCCTCGCGCACCAGCGAGGGCGGCACCACCTGGCGCCCGGTGGTCAGTTTTCGCGCCGGGGACGGCGGCACCTACACGTTTACCAGCCGGGTCAGCAGTAATCCGCCAGCTTACGAACGCGGCGAAACCGTGACCGTATTGTATGCGCCGGATCAGCCGGGCAACGCGCGCATCAAGGGGTTGTTCCAGTTGTGGGGCGGCGTGCTGATCTGCGGGCTCCTTGGCGTCGTTTTTACCGGTATCGGCGCGGGGATGATTCTGGTGCCGCGCCTGATGGACCGCCGGGCCGCGCAGTTGCGCCAGACCGGTCGGCGTATCGAGACCCGCTTCCAGGGTGTTGAACCCAACACCCGTGTGCGCGTGAACGGGCGGCACCCCCAGCGCATTGTCACCCAGTGGCAAAACCCGGCCTCGGGCGAAGTCCAGGTCTTCTTCAGCCGCAACCTGTGGTTTGATCCTTCGGACCATGTCGGGCAGCGCAGCATCACGGTGTGGATAGACCCGGAAAAGCCGCGCCGCTACGTGATGGACACGGATTTTCTGCCGCGATCGTAAAACGCTGTATCAGTCGTTGCTTCCCGGGAAACCCCGCGTGCTGCGCGGGTCCTACCTGTCAGGCAGTTCTGGCAGGGAGACAAGACAATGGCGGCTTCACTGGACACGTTGATTCAGGTTCGCCCGGCCCGCAGTGCGGATCGGGTGGCGTTGAATGCATTGCGCGATGAAGTCACCAGCGTGTTGCGGCGTATTTATCTGCCGGTGAAAGGCGGTGCGCCGCACCGCCGTATCATGCCGCGTTTTGATGTGCTGGTGGCCTGGGTGTCCGGGGAACTGGCGGGCACGCTGGAATACACGCTGGCGCATGAGACGCTGTATCTGCAAGGGTTGGGTGTGTCGGACCGCTTTCGTGGTCAGGGGGTGGCCCGGGCGCTGGTCAATCATGTGGCGGACATCGCGCGCCGTTATCCGCTGTCGCATATGGAGCTGTGCACCATCCGCGAGACCGGGAACGTCCCGGTGTTCGAGAAGATGGGCTTTGCCGTGTGCGACGAACGCCCCTCCACGCAATTTGTCGGCGCGGCCGGTCAGGGCGTGTCCGAGGTCATCATGCAGCGTTGCCTGAACTGATTCCTCTCCATCAAAAGCTGCTCCACCCGGTCGTTTCCATGAAGCGGTACAGCCACAGCCGCCAGCGGCTGTGATCGGCGTAGGCGGCGTAGGGCAGGCTGAAGTGGCGGCCCTCGGTGTTATGCCAGCGTGCCTCGAAAACCGCTCGGGCATCCTGCATCACGGGATGATGGCCGGGCGCGCGCAGGCGCACGCTGGTCTCCAGGTTGTAGTCGTCCAGGTTGCGCCGTGTGAAGTTGGCGGAACCGACAATCAGTACGTCTTCGCCGGAGGCGCCGCGCCAGTGCAATTGTTTGGTATGGCACTGCTCGCCCCGAGTGTCGCACCAGCGCACGGGTACGCCGGTGGCGTGCAGCTGCGCGGCCACCTGGCGGTTGGGGACGCCGTTCTTCTCACGGCCGAAGGCGTGTTTGTTGGGGTCCAGCAACACGCGCACCTGCACACCGCGTGCCTGGGCGGCCTGCAGTGCACGGCGCAGGGGGCGGTGGGAAAAATAGAAGACGCCACAGGCCCGACCAGGAAGGATTGCTGTCGCGCAGTGGGTGCAGGTCGGTTTCCACGATCTGGATGCCCGCATATTCCAGCTTGTCGAGATGCGTGGCGCGCAGGCCGCCGTAAAGGGTATTGACCGGGTCGGTGATCACGATGATGGGCAGATCCGGCACCGCCTTGCGGCGGGCGAGCAGGGCCTGGGTCAGTTCACTGGACAGCGCGCGATGTGTTTCCGGCGGGTCGCCCTGGAAATCGTTGAACAGGAACATGTCCAGAACGATAAGCTGCTCGGCCTGTGCGATCAGCCGCAGGATGTCGTCGAAGATGGCCTGCTGCAGATGCCGTTGCCCCTGCGCATCATGCCAGGTCAGATCGTGCAGCAGGGTGGCATCGCCGAGAGGGCGCTCCGGCCAGGCCACACCGGTGCCCTCCGGGGGCGGCTTGCGCTGATGGATCAGACCGGTGATACCTGCCAGTATCCCCAGACCGAGTATGCAGAGCACAACGTACCTCAAGGCGCACTCCCTGCCTCACATGATATGCTCAGTGTTCCTGAAAAAAGGACGAAAATCGATGATGGCCATTCTTTTCGGCAGCCTGCTGCTGTGTGCCGCCAGCCTGCAGGCATTACGCTCCCTGGCGGGCTTGCGTGGTGGTCTGCCCGGGCATCTGGAGGCCTTGTTGCTGCCTGCACTGGTGTGGTCGGGCTGGGTACTGCTGCTGGTGTGGCGTGTCCCGGGCACTGACCTGATCGACAGCGGTCATGCGCTGGCGCTGGGTGGCAGTCTGCTGCTGGTCACCCTGGTCTGTGCGGTACAGCCCGCGCGCTGGTGGTGGTTGCGGCGGCAATCGACGGCCCGTGCCTGACGCCGGTTACATTCTGACCGCCCGTTTTTAACCGTCGTGACATATTCCTGACATTTCCTCGACAGCCCCGGCGTGCCGCCTGTGGCCTGATATTGCCTGAGCAGTGTTTGAGCACTGACTTCAAGCATAACAAATCAGGTGTAGCGCCATGTATGTTCCCCGTTTTCTGCTGCCGACCCTGCTGGCGTCGGCGCTGGTTGCCTGTGGTGGCAACTCCGGTTCACTGAACGGCCCGGGGGGCAATCCGCCCGGCACCGGCCCGGCCAATCCCGACCCTGATCGGGAGTTGCGGCCGCTGCCGCAGAGTCAGGCGGACGCCGAGGCCGCCAGCTGCGCTGCGGGCTCCGATCTCGACGGGGGGCGCAGCTATCGCGTCACCATGCCTTCGCGGGTGGATGGCGCTGCCATTACCTTTCAGGTGTTCGAGCCGCGCACGCTCGATTGCAGCAACGGTCATCCCCTGATTCTGGAGGGGCATGGCTTTGCAGGGGGGCGCCAGACCGAAGCGGGCACGGCCTTCGCCGGGCCGGTGGCGCAATTGGTCGAGGCCGGGTACGCGGTGATCAGTATCGATCAGCGCGGCCAT
>PNLU01000048.1 GCA_013823245.1 Alcanivorax sp. | reverse complement strand
GATCGTCGACTGGGCCGAGGCGCACCTGGATTATCTGGCCTACGCCCCGAATCACACCGGCTTCGACAATCTGCTGCTCGGCGCCGTGGGGGCCAGTTACGGTGGTGGCTTCCAATACATGCTCTATGGCATGGACCCGGATCAACGTCTGGATGCCATGGTGCCGCACATCACCTGGCACGACCTGAGTTACAGCCTCAGCCCCGGCGATGCGGTGAAGTCTTATTGGGGGCTGTTCCTGTCTGCCGCCGGGGATGCGGGTACCGGCCTGTCCATGGACCCGCTGCTGCGCGCGACTCTGGTGGAAGCGGCGGTGACCAACGTAATGCCCCCGGTGTCACAGGATTTCCTGGCCTACAGCGGCTTGAGCTACAGCTGCGGCAATCCGCGCAACCTGAGCTTGCAGCAGGCAGGAGGGACGGACGATTTTTCCCTGGATCCGCTGCTGCAATTGCTGGCGCCGCTGACCGGCGGCGGCCGCTATATCGTCAACCAGCCGCCGGGCGAGTTGTATCCGGTGGATGTGCTGATGTTCCAGGGCTTCCGTGATTCGCTGTTCACCTTCAATGAAGCCTTCTGGAATTACGAATGCCTGCGTGGTGTGGGCGGTGATGTGCGGCTGCTGACGTATCCGTTCGGGCATCATTTCTTTTCGCCGAACGTCGGCTTTGTGGTGGAGCTGGTGCGGGGGGTGCCGACCCTGATTCCGTCCTTGCCGTCGCTTGCGCAGGGGGATCTGAACATCTTTGCCGGCTGCGGGGATGTGGACGCCGCGGCGGCCACGGTCGCGTGGTTCGACGAAAAACTGCGCGGCATCGGCAACGCTGATGACGTTATCACCATGGGCCAGGATGTGTGCATGACCCTGAGCTATGGTGACTCGGTGAATGTACCGGAGGTGACCGTCGGCGGGCAGGCGTTCGAGGTCACGGGCCCGGGTGGCCTGCCGGTGGTAGCACGTTCCGGCGCGCTGGGGGCGGTCCCCACGCTGGTAGGGCTGGGCTCCGTCACGGAAGACGCCGTGATCGCCGGTATCCCGACCCTGAATGTGACCCTGACCGATCCGCTGGCGCAACTGAATCCATTGCAGGAAGTGGTGCTGGATCCGCTGCTGTGCAACGACGTGATTCGCGGGCTGCTGGGGCCGTTGATTGATCCGCTGCTGTGCAGTGAAACCGCGCCGGTGATCGCCCTGAAAGGCGATGACATCATCCTGTTCGCGGGTATCGGTGTGATTCGTGCTGAAGCCATCCCCGGTGTGCCGCTGCCGTTGCCCCTGCCGGATCTGATCGACGAGCAAGTGTTCCCGCTGCGCGGTTTCGGCACCCACGAGGTGATGCTGGAGGGCATCGCCGAGCGGTTGTCGCCGGGTGACCAGTTGTACCTGATGCTTTACGGCGTGCATCCCACATTTGTGGCGACCTTCTCGCGCGACCTGCTGTCGATTCTGGTGGATGTGCAGGGCGAAGTGCGGTTGCCGTTGCTGACTGCAGACGGGCGCGAAGCGCTGCCGGTGGAAGCCATTGGCGGGCCGCTGATTCCCCGCTGAGGGCAGCAGCGCCCGGTTTACAAATAGCTGTCGAAGTCGCTTTCGGTGGTGAGCTGGATCGGCTGTGCCCAGCCGGGCAGGTGAATGTCGTTCTGGCTCAGCGCCACCTCATCACCTTCGATCACGCCCTCACCAAAGCGATAGATCGGGGCGGTCTTGCCCGCACGGGCCTGCTCATCCCATTCGCTGACCTGTGCCCGGGTTGAGGCGACCCGATCTTGCCAGGCGTGTATCACCTGCTGGCCATGTTTGCGTTGCAGCATGGCCAGCGCCTTCTGCGGTGACAGCACCAGCGCGGTGGCGTTGTTGCCGCCAAACCCTTTCGCATTGATCAGACTGGCTTGCGGTGCCTCCAGCCTGCTGTGGGCGGACTGCAGACGCAGGCGTGCGCCGTGTACGTCCGGCGCCACCTGCTCAAGGGTGGCGATGCCCGGCAGGATACCGCTGGCGAAGGTGCCCAGGGCGGCGGCCATCTGGTCGCCGCCCGCGCTGCCCAGGCTGTGGCCCAGATAGCACTTGATGGCGGCCACAGGCCAGTGCTGGATGCCGAACGCCTCGGCCACCTTGTCCAGCACATGGGATTCGGTGGTGCGGTTCTGGGGTGTGCCGGTGCCGTGGGCATGCACAAAGGTATGTTGGCGCAGGCCCTGGTCGCCCAGCAGGTGCCGGGCCAGGGCCGTGGCGCGGCCAAAGGTCAGGTAGTTGCCGGCGCCCGGTGCGGAAATGGATTTCTTCGGGCCATCGGCATGGATGAACACGTCGGGCACGGCGCCGAGGATATCCGCGCCGAGCTCCAGCGCCAGGGCGTCGTCCATCAGGATCGCAAACTGCGCCGATTCAGCGATGGTGAAACCGGCATTGAAGGTGAAAGGTCGGCAGGCGCGGCGGTAGTCCGGGGTGTCGGCGCCGTCCAGCCGGGCCAGAGCCTCGTCTTCGCCGAGGGCGCCCATGGCGCGGTAACCCTCGATCACTTCAGGCACCAGTGGCGCTTCGCTGGTGCCCACCACCACCAGTCGCCGCCGACCGCTGCGGATGTCCTGCACCGCGCGTTCCAGGTTGTAGAGGAAGGTGGCGCAGGCGCCGAGCATGCCGCCGGTGGCGCCCGCTGTCCCCAGGATGTAGGCATTGATGAAGTCGGCGCTCATGCCGCCGAAGCCGAGCGGCAGTTGTTTGGAGGTGATGCGCCGCCCCAGTGACGGGTTACGCAGTACACCGCCGAAACCGTTGTCGTCCAGCTGCGCCATCGCATTGGAGGCGTAAACCGCGATCGCTTCCGGTGGCAGCGTCTGCTGGATACGTGCCCAGTCGATGCCCAGCATGCCGAGCATGTCCGAGGCGCCGAACACGGCCATTTGCAGGGCGCGCGGGTGATGCCGCGATGGATAGGTGGCCGCCGGATCAAAGCCGTGCGGCAATTGCCCGGCGGCCTGCACACGGCCGCGCTGGCTGGCGGGCAGCAGCAGGGAGGCGCCAGCGGGCAGGGTCACCTGGCTGCGCTTGTCGCCAGCGGGTGTGACCTGCCAGTGCGCCGGGATCGGGTCCGGCAGGTCCATGTTGCGGACGGTGACGGTCAGGGTGCTGCCGCTCTCCGCATTGACCTGGACCGGTTGGGCATCGGGGGCGAACAGGGTGTTGTCCAGCCGCCGGACCAGAGTGCCTTGCAGCAGTGACGCGGTTTCCCCGGTGGCTCCGGGCATCAGCGCGCCCAGGGCGGCCAGGGTGCGTTGCTGTGTGGCGCTGTCCAGCGCATCAAGAACCAGGCGGTGAAAACCATGATGACAGGCGCTGCGGCCGGCGGGGTTGATGCCGCCGAAGGCGGTGATCACGGGCAGGGCGGACAAGGACGCGTCTCCAGAATATGTGACTTATCGGTCACGCGATTCTACAGAAAGCCTTCACGGGAGACAGTTAGCCAATCGTCGGGGGCGACACAGAGTTGTAACAGGACACTTCAGACCCCGGCAGCAGGTGCTGCCGGGGGAAGGATGGCTCAGATCAACTCGACAGCCACCGCCGTGGCTTCACCGCCGCCGATGCACAGGCTGGCAATGCCGCGCTTGCCGCCGGTGCGCTTGAGCGCGTGGATCAGCGTCAGGATGATGCGCGAGCCGGTGGAGCCGATCGGGTGACCCAGGGCGCAGGCGCCGCCGTGGATGTTGACCTTCTCGTGCGGGATGCCCAGATCGATCATCGGCATCATCGCCACCATGGCGAAGGCTTCGTTGATCTCGAACAGGTCAACGTCGTCCACGCTCCAGCCGACCTTTTTCATCAGGCGCTCGGTGGCGCCAATCGGCGCAATGGTGAATTCGCTCGGGTGGCGTGAGTTGGTGGCGTGGGCCAGGATGCGGGCCAGCGGCTTGAGGCCGCGTTCACTGGCCACGGATTCCCGCGCCAGAACCAGAGCCGAGGCGCCATCAGAGATGGAGCTGGCGTTGGCTGCCGTCACCGTGCCGTCTTTGGCAAAGGCCGGACGCAGGGTCGGGATCTTGTCGATGTTGGCGTTGCCCGGCTGCTCGTCGGTGTCCACAACCACCTCGCCCTTGCGGGTCTGCACCGTGACCGGGGTGATCTCGTCCTTGAACCAGCCTTCGGCGATGGCCGTCTGGGCGCGCTTCAGGGACTCAATGGCGTAGTTGTCCATGTCTTCACGGGTGATGCCGCGTTTGTCTGCCACTTCCTGGGCGAAGGAGCCCATCAGGCGGCCGGTTTCCGCATCTTCCAGGCCGTCGAGGAACATGTGGTCATAGACCTGGCCGTGGCCCATGCGCAGACCGGCGCGGGCCTTGTCGAGCACGTAGGGAGCATTGGTCATGGATTCCATGCCGCCGGCGAGCACGATGTCGTTGGTGCCCGCGACGATGGAGTCGAATGCGAACATGGTCGCCTTCATGCCCGAGCCGCACAGTTTGTTGATGGTGGTGGCACCGGTGCTGTCCGGCAGGCCGGCCTGGCGCATGGCCTGGCGGGCGGGGCCCTGTTTCAGCCCGGCGGGCAGCACGCAGCCCATGATCACTTCCTGGATGTCACTGGCCTCCAGGCCAGCGCGCTGGATGGCCTCGCGGATGGCCACGGCACCCAGTTGCGGTGCGGTCGCGGGGGCGAGTGCGCCCTGGAAGCCCCCCATCGGGGTCCGGGCACCGTTGACGATGACGATGGCATCGTTGCTCATGGCTTACTCCTGCTGATCGAGGGCCGCGATTGTACTGCGGATGGTGGGCGGGTGCATCCTGTGGCCGCCTGCGCCCAGGCCCTTGAAAAGTGGCCGGGTCATCCCCAGTGACCGGTAACACGGCACGGCGTGATGGCCACACTGGTCGCTGTCACTGACGGTTGTTATGATCGCCGTCCGGTTCATCTTCCATTCATCGATACCAACGTCAGGGGAAATGACATGGCTTTCGAACTTCCTGCTCTGCCTTATGCGAAGGATGCGCTTGCGCCGCATATCTCCGCTGAAACCCTCGAGTACCACTACGGTAAACATCACCAGACCTACGTCGACAAGCTCAACGGTCTGGTCAAGGGCACCGACAACGAAGGCAAATCCCTGGAAGACATCATCAAGAGCGCGGGCCCGGGCCCGGTGTTCAACAATGCCGCCCAGGTCTGGAACCACACTTTCTACTGGCACAGCCTGAGCCCGAACGGCGGTGGTGAGCCCACCGGCGCCCTGGCCGACGCCATCAAGGCCAAGTGGGGCAGCTTTGACAAGTTCAAGGAAGAGTTCAGCAACTCGGCCGCCAACAACTTCGGTTCCGGCTGGACCTGGCTGGTGAAGAACGGCAACGAGCTGGAAATCGTCAACACCAGCAACGCGGCGACGCCGATCACCGACGGCAAGACCGCGCTGATCACTGTGGACGTGTGGGAGCACGCCTACTACATCGACTACCGCAATGCTCGTCCCAAGTACCTGGAAGCCTTCTGGGCGCTGGCCAACTGGGACTTTGCGGCCAAGAACTTCGGTGCCTGAGTCCTGTCATAGCTGATGCACTGATACGCAAGAGGCCGCCAGCAGGCGGCCTCTTGCGTTAAGCTGTTTTATCACCCACAGAAGAACAACGATCGGAGCCGTATCATGAACAGGCTGAATGTGTTCGCAGGACTCCTGATATGCCTGCTTGCTGCCCCCGCTCTGGCCGAGCGCGAGACACGCCAGTCCGCCGAGATCCAGGAGATGAATCGCCTGGCCGAAGCGGCCATGCAGATGGCCCTGAAGGCCGTGGAAGAATCCGGCGGGGTGTATCCGTTTGCCATACTGGCCCGCGAGGGCGACAACAACCAGATTCTGGGCTACCAGGGCGAGCGCGAGGCTGCGCCGCCGCCGGGCCAGTGGGTAGAGGCGCTGTTCCTGCGCCTGCAGGAGATGACCCGCGATACGGACAAGGGCCTGCGTGCGGTGGCGCTGGTGCGCCTGCATGAGGTGCCCAGCAAGGACGGTGACAAGGTGCCCGGCATCTGGGTGCAGGTGGACCACCGCAATGAGCGGCCCTGGGTGCTGTTCCTGCCCTTTGTGCGCAATGAGGCGGGCCGACACGAGGCCGGTGAACTGATCTACTACGCCAGCGAACAGCCGATCTTCCCGGCCCTGGAGCCGGACGAGGGCTGATGTGGCGCCTGCCGGGGCCGGGAACCTGGCCCCGGGGTTGCAGGTCCATCTGGCCAACCATGGCGCGAAGCGGGTCGTGGCCTGTTAAGCTATGGCGCTTTCGACATCTCCCAGCAGAAGCAAGACGTTATGACTCAGGATCGTGATCTGCCGCTTGGCAATATCAGTGATGTACCGCTGGACGAGGACCGCACCCGTCGGCCGCAGCGTCCGGCTGCCCCCCAGCGGCCGCCCCGTCAGCAAGGCGGCGGCGACGAGGGGGGTGGTAACGGCGGCGGCAAGCGCCCGGGTGGTGATGGCCCGCAGCGTAGCGGCGGAGAACCTCCCCGGCGTCGTCCGGTGGCGGCGTCCGGCAAACCCTCCGGCGGTGGTGGTGGCGGTAGCGGCCCCTGGATTATCGCCACGCTGGTGCTGCTGTTCATCACCCTGGCCATGGGCGCCTTCATGTTCCGGGAGTTGAGCGCCGTTCGCGGCCAGCTGGACTCCCGCATCAGCGAATCCAGCGAGCGGTTGGGCAGCCTGGCGTCGCAGCTGTCTGCCACCGACGAGAGCCTGAGCCAGTCCTCCGGCAAGGTACAGGAGCAGCTGGACCTGCACATGAGCGAGATTCGCAAGCTCTGGGATGTGACCAACGTGCGCAACCGCCGCTGGATTCAGGAAAACCAGGAAGCGGTGAAATCCCTGCAGGAGAAGCTCACCGCGCAGGAGCGCGCCGTGGCGGCACTGAGAAACGAACTGAATACCACGAAGAAGGCGGCCGAAACCGCCCAGACGCAAGCCAAGGAGGCCGCTGACCGGGCTGCCAGCGCGAGCCGCGAGATCCAGCAGCACACCGTGGCCCGCAACCAGATGCAGACCCAGATCGAACTGGCCCGGGAAACCATCGGTGAACTGGAAACCCGCAGCCGCAACCAGCAGCGCGCCATCGACGAAGTCCGTGCCGCCCTGCGCGGCGACGGTGGCGATATGGGCACCCGTATCAAGGAGATCGAAGCCGCCATCAATGCCTTCGATGCCTACCGTCGCGAGGTCAACAACCGCCTGGATACACTCGAGCGCCGCTGAGTGTTTCGTCCGGGCCGCCACGCCGGGTGGCGTGGCGGCCTTTCACGTTCTAGAATGCCCCTCCACGCGCCAGTGGTGGAATTGGTAGACACGCCAGATTTAGGTTCTGGTGCCGAGAGGTGTGGGGGTTCAAGTCCCTCCTGGCGCACCATCCCGAAAGCAGCCATTGCTCCTGCTGTCGTGTACAATGGGGTATCCCTTTGACGGCAGGGTGCACGGTATGACCTCAAAGCCCACTCTCAAGGCAAAAAAAGCCTACTACGCCCGCGTGCGCCGCGCGAACTACGAGTCGAGCATGCGCCTGGAAGGCTTTTCTGTGGAGTCGCCAGGCACAGAGCCTTTGGAGTGTCGTGAGTCGGTGATCAAGGCATATCGCAAGAAGGCCGATCCCGGGTACTGATACGGTGAGCGCTGACAAGTACGGAACCGGGCAAGATCCCTATTGCTATCCGGGGACCCGCATTCTGAAGAATGTTCTGGGTCTGCGGAATGATGATGATCTGGCGGATGCCGAGCGTGATTTGACGCGTATCGCTGCCAGCAAAGTCGAGTTTTCTCCCCCTCCTTATGATTTGGCGTATCTCCAGCGCTTGCATCGTCTGCTCTTTCGTGACGTTTACGCCTGGGCCGGTGAACTGCGCACGATAGATATCTCGAAAGACAGCACCCGATTTTGTAACCAGGCGCGTATAGAGCCTGAGGCGAGAAAGATATTTGCAAGATTGTCTGAGGATTGCTGGCTGGAGGGATGGGAACGGCGTGCCCTGTCGCATGCCGCCGCCGTTTACTATGGTGATCTGAACATGATTCATCCCTTCCGTGATGGAAACGGGCGCGCGCTGAGGCTGTTGTTCGAACACCTGGTCATTAATGCCGGATACCAGATCGATTGGTCCAGCGTGACAGAAGTTGAATGGTTGCAGGCCAATGTGAACGCAGTGTCCTGTAACTATGAGCAAATGGAAGCGGTCTTCAGAAAATGTATCGGTTCGCCGATCACGGGTTGATGGATATCATCGCCATAGATCACCCCGCAAGCACCTCACACACGCTTTCCACTTGCCCTGTCGTCAGATACGGATGCATCGGCAGTGTCAGGCCTTCTTTGGCCAGCTGTTCGGTGACCGGCAGGCCGCCGTCGGGCGCCAGGTGCCGGAACGCGGGCTGCCAGTGCAGGGGCTGTTGATAGTAGCGTTTGAAGGGGATGCCCGCCGTGTCCAGTTTGTCTGCCAGGTGCGCGGCGTTCGGTGTTCGCACGGTGTAATGGGCCCAGCCGCTGCGATAGCCCTCGGGGATCTGCTGGGGGCGGATCGCCTCTGAGTCGTGGAGACAGGCCGCATAGTGTGCGGCCATCTGCTCGCGGGCGGCGTGCTCACCGTGGAACAACCGCAGCTTGGCCAGCAGCACGGCGGCCTGCAGGGTGTCCAGGCGACTGTTGGTGCCGGGGCGCAGGGATTCGGTGCGCGAGTCGTCCATGCCGTGCCAGCGCAGCGAGCGGCAATGCGCCGCGAGTTCTGCGTCATCGGTCAGGATGGCGCCGCCGTCGCCGTAACCGCCCAGCGGTTTGGTTGGATAGAAGCTGGTGGCGGTCACCGGCGCCAGCCGTCCACAAGGCGTGCCGTTCAGGCTGGCGCCGAAGCTCTGTGCGGCGTCGGCCATCAGCAGTAATCCCTCCTTTGCCGCCAGGGCATGCAGGGCCGGGTAATCCGCCGGTAGCCCGAAGATATCCACGGCCATGATCAGACGCGGGCGCAGTGTCGGGTCCAGGGTGTCCAGGCGGCGGCACAAATCCCTCACATCAATATTGAAAGTGTCCGGGTCGACATCCACCAGCACCGGGGTGGCACCGGTGTGCATCACGGCGTTGACCGTGGCGCAGTAGGTGTAGGCGGGCACGAACACAGCGTCGCCGGGGCCGATCCCCTGGGCCAGCATCGCCAGATACAGCGCATCGGTACCGCTGGCCACGGTGACCACATGGGCGGCGCCGGTGTGCTCGGCCAGTGCGTGCTCCAGGGCGGCCACGGGCGGGCCGTGGATAAAGGCATGGCTGTCGAGCACGGTTTCCATGGCGCGCAGGATGTCGTGCTTGAGCAGGCGGTAGGGCGTATCAAGATCCAGAAAGCGGATCTCCGCGCCGTCGCGCTCGGTGGCGCGGACGGCAGGGATCAGATGATCAGACATGCCGGGTGCCCCTGTGCAGATGGTCCTGAATGGATTCGGCGGTGGCCAGCGCGCGGCGTGCTTCGGCCAGCGTGACGGGGGACGGCTGGCCGGTGCGCACGGCGCGCAGGAAGTCGCTGATTTGCAGCGCCAGAGGGTCCATGGCGGGGATCGGCTGCGGTGCGGGGTCAGCACCGAAGCAACCCAGGGGGCGACCGGTCAGGTTGGTGGCGGTCGCCTTGAGGAAATCCAGGGTCACCGTGCCGTCGGTGTAGGTGAGCGTCAGACGGCGTTGTGGTGTGTCAGCGACGCGGCTGGCTTCCAGCAGTGCCTCGCAGCCGTCGTCCAGCCGTAACCTGGCCTGAACCTCGTCGAGGTGGGCGGTGTGGTGTTGTCGACCCGTGGCGCTGAGGTGCTCGACGGGCGATGGATTGAGCGTGTGCAGGGTATCGAGATCATGCATCATCAGATCGTGAACGACGCTGCAATCGGTGTTGCGCGCCATCGGCGGGTGACAACGCACGGCATGCAGGCGCACCGGGCGGCCTGCCGCGGGCAGGCCGAGGGCATCCAGAACGTAACGTTCCTGGAGCCCCGGTTGCAGCAGCACCTGCTTTGCCCGCGCCAGATCGGCCAGCGCGTCGGTGTCTGCCAGGCTCAGGGTCATGGGCTTTTCCAGCAGGACATGGATGCCGTCTGCCAGCAGGGCACGGGCCACGTGGTAATGGGTGCTGGCCGGGGTGGCGACACTGGCGGCGGTGATGGTGACGGGGATATCGAGGGTCGGCGTCAGCGTGACCTGCAGCTGCTCGGCCAGTGTCTGGTGCCGGGCCGGGTGAGTGTCCACGAGGGCAACCAGCCGGGCATCGGAATGGGCGGCGTACTGGCGCGCGTGGCAGGCGCCGAAATGGCCGGCGCCGATGACGGCGACGGGGGTCTGTGCCTCTTGATCAGTCATGTGCAAACGGATGACCTCTTTCACGGAGTGTGTTGAAGGTGATCGGTTGCCGTACTGCGCACGGGCGGCGGACCCCTGCCATGTAAACAGTGATAGGCAGGTGATTCAACTCGAGTGATTCAACCCTGGGGAGCGGGTATGGGGAAGCGAACGGGCGGGCTGCTGGTATTGATGCTGGTGTTTTCGGTGCTGGCCGCCCCTGCCAGCGACGATCTGGTGCTGCAATCGGCGGTGCCGGTGGACGGCTGGGCGCAGGGCGAGAGTGTCATCGAGGTGGCGCCGGACGGGGTCATGGCGGCGGTGGGCTACGGCGACGGCCGGGTGGTGCTGTGGAACCTGTCGATGCGCTATCGCATCGGTTCACTGCAAGTGGGCGCGCACGCGGCAGACGGTATCCAGGCGCTGCGCTTCGGGCTGGGCGGTGAGCGGTTGCTGGCCATCACCGGCACGCACTTCTCGGTATTCGATACGCGTACGCAACAACGTCTGTCCCATCACCCGATTGCCCACACCTGGGATCAGGATGCGGAAGACGGGGCAGCGCCTTTTCTGGATTGGGCGATGAGCCGCGATGCGAGCTGGTTCGCCATCAGTGATTTCGGTGTGGCGGCGGTTGCCACGGTGGATGAACACGACGAGATCGTCCCGGAACTGCTGCCGGACGCAGGCGGAGCGCGTCTGGCGCTGAGTGATGACGGGGCCTGGGTGGCGGTGGTGGGATTCCGCCAGGTGCGTGTACTGGCCACCGACACGGGGGCGCAACGCGCGGCCTGGCCGGTCGGTGCGGGTGAATGGCCGAACTACCCGGGCAGCCTGCGATTCTCGCCCGATGGTGCGCAGTTGCTGGCGGCCACGGGCATGCCGGGCCGGGGCGGTGGCTGGCTGCTGGACATCGATACGGGCAACCGAGTGACATTGCGCGATGCCCGGCAGGCCCGCTTCATGGCCGACGGGTCGCTGGTATTTATTGATCAGGACGGCTGCTTCCAGCGCAAACCCCGTGGTGGTGCGCGGCAAGCCTTGCCCATTGCTTGTCGGCGTGATGCCGGCAGTGCGTTTGCCGTGACCAACGACGTGGTGTTCAGCGCCGGGCGCCTGCTGCACGCACCCAGCGGCGAGGTGCTGGGGGAGCTGGATGCGACGCGTACCCGTCTGCAGTTGACCGACGTAGACGAAGCGCGCGGGCAACTGGCGGTCGAGGTGGAGTATGCCGCGTCACACCCGCTGTTCTTCGCCTGGCCGGATCGCCGTGCCGGCCGTCCGCCTGCCACCGGGCTTCAGCATTGGGACCTGGCCACCGGCGAGCGTAGCGAACCGCGTTTTGACCTGCTGCCTGCGCACCCGATTGACTGCCTGGGCCATGATCGCCCGGACCGCCTCGATGCGATCGCGAGGATGGATGATGGCGGTTATCTGCTGGCGGCGGGTCACACCGTCTATCTGTGCCGGGATGGGCGTGTTGCCCACCGGATCCAGCGACAGGGTGCACCGTTGACCTGGCTGCGGTGGCGAGAGATCGGCGATGGCGAGCAGGTGCTGTTTGCCAATGACAACCAGGGACAGCTGGAAGTGATCTCCTGGCCGGATGGTGCCTTGTCGGGTGTCCAGAGCATGAATCCGCTGGGCGATGAGCAGCCGTGGTTCGGCAATCTGATGATGGAGCTGGATCTCAACGCGCAGGGCGAGCTGTGGATGCTGACCCGTCTGGGCCTGTTCCTGGCCAACGGGCAGGCGCCCTATACCGGCATGGTGACCGCTTCCCTGTGGCAGCCGGAACAGGACCGTCTGGTCCTGGCGACGCCGGAAGGTGTGCGGATATTCCGGCCCTCCTCCGGCGTACTGGGCGAGCCGCTGGAGGTCAGTGATCTGGCCGTGCATACCCTGGTGGCGGGCGAGGAGCGACTTTATGCGCAGACCAGCGACGGCGCGGTGCATGTGCTGGCGGTCAATGATGGGACACGCCTGATGCGGCTGGCTGGACTGTATCCGGTGGCAGAACGTGGCCTGCTGGTGCTGTCGCCGGAGGGGCAGTATGCCGCCTCGCGGGATGCGGTCAGCAGTGTGACACGGCGCGACGGTACGGCCCTGCGAGCCTTCAGCCTGTTCGATGCCGAACGCAACCGCCCGGATCGCGTGCTGGCGTCATTGGGACATGCACGAGCGGATTACATCGAACAACTCACGCGCCTGGTAAGCCTGCGCCAGCAGCGTCTGCAAGAGCGCGGTGCGCGGCTGGATGAGGCGCTGTTGCCCGCCTGGGCCCAGGTGCCGCCGCTGTTTCATGACGGGCGGTCGCTGGAGGTGTCGGTGCAGGGGCCGGAGAACGCCTCGCTGCACCTGTTCGTTGCCAACGTGCGCGCCACGCCCGCTGACGGCGTGCCGGTCCACAGCGGCGTGGCCCGCCACACCCTGACGCTGATGCCCGGGGACAACCGCATTACTGCGCATCTGTCGCTGCCCGACGGGCGTCGTTCCGACGACCTGATGGCGCGGGTGTACAGCAAGGCCTCTGCCGCTCCGCGCCGTACTTTCCTGCTCGGGGTCGGGGTGTCGGAGCATGTGCAGTCGCAGTACAACCTGCGCTTCGCCGCCAAGGACATCAAGGATGTGGCCGCGCACTTTACGGTGCTGGAAGGCGAGCAGATCGAAACCCTGTTGCTGACCGACCGCGAGGCCACGCGCGCGAGCATCATGCGGGCGCGCCGGTTTCTGGAACGCGCCGGGCTGGATGACCGTGTGATCCTTTATTTTGCCGGGCACGGGGTGCTGGCGGATGACGGCGTCTATTACTTTGCGCCAACGGATATGGATTTTGCAGCGCCCGCGCAGCGTGGTATTCGCTTTGATGAGATCGAGGGGTTGCTGGCGGACACCCGGGCCCGCGAGCGGCTGATCTTCATGGACAGCTGTCACGCCGGTGAGAACGACGAGGGCGCCGGTGGTTTGCTGCCGATGGCCTCGCCGCTGCCGGGAGGGCAGAGCGAAGTGGCCAGCCAGGTGTCCGCGCGCGGCTTGAGACGCGTCGGCGCCATCCCGGATGATGCCCCGGAAATTGATCGGCCGTTGCTGGAGGATATTTTTGTCGAGCTGCGTGAGGGCAGTGGCGCGCACATCATTGCGGCATCGGGGGCCATGGAGTTCGCCCTGGAATCGGCGCGCTGGAACAACGGCGTGTTTACGGCGGCGGTGCTGGAGGGGCTCGAAGCCATGGCGGCGGACCTCGATGGTGATCGTCAGATTCGTGTCGATGAACTGCGGCGTTTTGTGGCGGATCGTGTTGCAGAGCTGACGCGCGGGCGACAGGTGCCCACCGTGCGGGGCAGTAACCCGGCGCTGGATTTCGCCATCACGCGGGCCACTGAGGCGACGCAGGAAGCCTGGAACTTCGGTTTCGAACAGGCTGATCCGGCGCCGTCACAGGTTCAGTCCATCGCCTTCAGTGGTGACGGGCGCACGGTGGTGACGCTGCAGAACGAAGGCGTGCGGCGCTTCGATGTGCAGCAGGGTCGTCTGCAGACGGAGGTCCCGCTGTCCCTGGATCGACCCCGCAGCCTGCGGGTGGACCACCGTGGCCGTTATGCCCTGGTGCTGGCGGACGATTATGTCTTGCAGCGCATTGATCTGCAGACCGGCGAGCAGCTCATGCTGGGTGATCGTGAGCAGGGCGGGCATCTGGCCAGTGAGCCGCTGGTGGCCTGGTTCAGTGACGATGGGCAGCAGCTCCTGGTGGAAGGCAATTTTCCGGACCGCGGGCTGCGCTGGTTTGATATGGCGGCGGGCACAGCCCGGACCGTGCCGGTGCGATTGCCGGGCTTTCTCAAGGGCGTGGCCGCACTGGGCCAGGGCTTCCGTGTGGTCGATGAACAGGGCGTGGTGGTGGATCTGGTGCGCACCGACGAAGGCACGTTGGCTGAGCAGACGCGCTGGCAACTGCCCGACCCGGCATTCCCCGGGATTGAACGGGAATCCTGGCAGCGCGCCACTGTGGCCCACCAGACCGCCCTGAGCCGCGATGGTCGCTACCTGCTGCGTGCGTATCGTCTGGCGTCGGGTGGCCATGGGCTGGAAGCCTGGGACCTGGAAGAGCGCCGCATGCTGATGACGCGCCACGCTCCGGCCCTGCGCAGTATCGCGGTAACAGAAGCTGGCCGCGCCGCGTTGTGGGACGGTGACAGTTACCGGGTACTGCATTTGCCCAGCGCCACCGAGCCGGAGTGGCTGTATCGCGGCGAAGGTCAGGAATACATGCCCTGGGCATTCCACCCGGCCGGGCATACGGTGATCGCGCCACGCTGGCGCGAGGGAGTGCAGCGCTGGTCACTGCGACACTGATCCACAACGACTGGATTCACAACGCTGAGGCGTCAGTCTGGAGGGCAACGACCAGGGATGCTCGAGGCCGGACTTCGATTCGGGCCGCGAGCACCGGGCACCGCTGGACGGGTTGCGTGCAGTGTGTCAATTGGTGGCAAGTATGTAGGCGTTCCAGACGTCGCCATAGTTGCCAATTTCAATCGTGAACTTGCCGGTCCAGAGCGGCTCCCATGCGCAATATTCCTGGTCATCCCAGGATATGGAGCTACAAATGTTGTTGCCGAATTCATCGTAAATGAACAGATCCAGATCGGTGTCGCCGTCGCCAAATAATCCGACTTCTGCGAGCGTGCCGCCCTCGAAGTAGACGTCGTCGTAGGTAACTTTCGAGCGCGCGTGGACGATGCCCTCAACGACTCTGGCGCCACCCACCAGCCCGCGCGTGCGCACTTCTGCAATCAGGGTGCTGTCGATCAGTGCCAGCAAGGTTTCGTTATCGCCGGCAAGTTCCCGGGCCAGATCGAGCATATCGGTGGCAGACAGTTGTTCGACCGGGACATCCTTGTCAACGTCTGTAGCGGTTCGCTCGCCCTCTGCATGACGTGCCTCGGCCTCAAGGGCCTCGGTGCTGACGCGGGCCCTGATTTTGGCAGCCTGAGCCATCAGGGCAGCATCTTCATCGGCAATCGCCAGCCTTGCCAGCCGGGAACTCAACTGCAGCAATGAGATGGCCTCTCCTTCAGCCACCTGCCCCGACTTCCCCTGGGAAGCATTGGCGGCCTGTGTGTTCTGTGTGTCGTCGGCGCAGGCCCCCAACAGGCTGGCGGTGAACAACACTGCAATGACGCGTGCGAAAGCATGCATGGCGTGTTCTCCTGAATTCTTGTTACGTATTGATAGATGGTGTAGACGGCAAGCCGCAGGCAACTGTCAGGTGGCACCTGGATGGAGGTGAACACAGTGCGTGCGCTTTCGATTGGAGCAGAAAGCCTGACGGAAATAAAGCGGGTGCGGATCAGCTGTCGCGAATGAAGCGTACCACCTTGCGCACATCTTCCCGGGCCTCGGGTAACCACGGCAGCAGGATCGGCCAGACATGGAACAGACCTTCCCGTGCGACCCAGGTCACCGGCACACCTGCGGCTTCGGCGCGGGCGCGAATGGCCTCTGCATCGCTGTACAGGCACTCGTCTGTGGCCGCCGTGATCATCAGCGGCGGCAGGCCGGTGTAGTCGCCCAGGCAGGGTGACGCATACGGGTTGTTGCGGTCGGCGTCTCCCATATAGATATCCGCCACCGTGCGCACCATGGATGCCGATAACATGCAGTCGCTGGGGTTGTTGGCGTCAATGCTGGGGCCCCGGCAATGTCCGTCGCCGGCTGGTGAGAAGGTGAAGCCGCAGCGCGGGCGGGGCAGGCCGCGATCCCGGATCGCCAGCAGCAACGCCAGTGTCAGCCCACCGCCCGCCGAGTCACCGCCGATGGCAATATCGTCCGGGGCATGGCCGTCGGCGAGCAGCCATTCGTAGGCTTCGATACAGCGGTTTACGGCGCCAGGGAAGGGTGACTCAGGTGCAAACGGGTAGCGCACCAGATAAACCGCTGCGTTCAGGTCGCGAGCCAGGCGCCCGGCCAGGTTGTGGTAGGTGCGGGTCACACCGGCGATGTAAGCGCCGCCATGGATGTACAGCACCGTCATGCCCGGCCGCTCCGCAGTTACCAGATCACCGCTGAATCCCGGCGTTTCCAGTGTCCGCAGGCGAATGCCGCGTGGCAACAGGGTCAGCCCCGGGGTGTGATTGAAGGTCTTGCGCAGATGCCGGATGAGGTCGTCCTGCTCGAGGTTTTCGCGGCGAATCATGCGGCGCGAAAACGCCTTGATCAGTCTAGCAGTCAGGCTTGGCACTATGCAGGCTCCATGGCAGAAAACGAGCGAACAGGAAAGCGCACCAGCGTACCCGGCGGTGGTGTGGCTGGCGACCACCGATCGGGCCAAAAAACGCATGTAAAAAAAAGGGTCACGTCATGTGACCCCTCGTCCGTGTCGGACAGTGCGCTACAACAAGTCGGAGAACTTGCCGTCATGTAAAAGCGTTGCCGGTCAGGACCTCAGGCAGCGTCCTTCTCGGTAACCACCTCCAGCAGCGCGTCGATCTGCGTCAGGAAGTGGCGGTTATCGTGATCCCAGGGATGGAAGCCCGGCTTGAACCAGTCCAGCCAGTCGCCCACCGCCTGGCGCAGCGTACCCGGCTTGCCCCACTGGTATTGCAGGGAGGTCATCCAGCCACGCAGGTTGAACAGGCCGCCCTTGCGGCGCACGTTCTCGATGTAATACGGGTACAGAATGGCCAGGAAGATGCCGGTGGCCAGGACCAGCGATGAGGTCCGCAGCAGGTAGGCGGGCAGCGTTTTGCCCATCACCTTGGTGTACACGTCGAAGGCCACGGCCTTGTGTTCGGTTTCTTCCAGCGCATGCCAGTTCCACAGCGCCGTGAAGCGCTCATCGGAGCCTTCCAGTGTTTCCGGGTTGCGCAGCAGCGAATCTGCGAGAATGGCGGTCAGATGCTCCAGCGCCACTGTGGCAGAAAGCTGGAATTTTGCCGGGGCATATTTCTGGATGCCCTTGAGCAGCGCATGCACGAATTTTTCCTGAGCCTTGGCCGGTACGCCGGCCTCTTGCAGCAGGTCGTTGAGCTCGTCGTGCTCGCGGCCGTGCATGGCTTCCTGGCCGATAAAGGCGGTCACGGCCTTCTTCAGCTCGGGATCGTCGATCTGGTCACGGAAGTGACGCACCGAGTCGATGAAGAAGCGCTCGCCTACCGGGAAGAACAGGCTCATGGTGTTGAAGAACTGGGCCACATGCATGCCCGCGTGGTGCCAGTCGGTCACCTTGTCGGCAGGCAGATTGAACTTCAGATCGCGGCGGATCGGGAGGATGGCCATGTTCATGGTGTGTTCCTCTAAGTATTGTGACATTGCTCGATGGTACAATCGGGTATGGCAGAACGCCAGCCCCGGACAAGCGCTTGGTTGACCGCAACGACCGGAAGGCCCGGTCAGCAAGACCAACTGAAGAACGCGTGAGGGAGGAGAGGCCCCGCTGGGTCAGGCCTGACGGGCGCCCAGGTCTTCGGCCACATCGCGCACCATGTCGATCAGGCGCGCTGGCTGGCTGTGGCTGCGCTCGTGGTGGGCGTGGGACAGGGCATAGAACTCGGCGCTGATGGTGTCGTAGAGCTGCCGGGGGGAGTGGTTGGCCGGGTCCACCAGCAGCGTCAGGCCGAAGGCCTCATAGTCCAGCGGCTGGTGTCCGGCGGCCTTGAGCAGGTCCGGCACCCAGCCTTCCGGTGACAGCTCCGGCTGGAAGCGCAGATTCTGGTACTCCAGCCCCGCCTGAAGCTGCCGGGCGTCGTCCACCCGCACATAATTGCTGACCACCAGCTTCAGAAGACCGTCCAGACGCCGCCAGACCACGGCCTTCTCGTCGTCGGAGTAGGCATTCCAGTGGACCACCTCATGGACGAAGCGCTTGCAGCCCCGACACACCGTATCGCCGAATACGGTGGAGCAGACGCCGATGCAGGGGGTGCGGACACGTTTGACAGTCATGGCCGCAAGTGTACCCAAGCCCCGGCGCCGCAGCCATACAGCAACTTGTGAAGGGCATACAAATCGGCGATAGTTGAGCGCTGTGCAATCAAGACAAAGAGAATAATAACGATGCGCGCGATCCTGACCCTGCTGCTGGCCCTGTCCCTGGCCAGTTGTTCCATGGCCATTCCCCGCACGCCAGGCGCCTTTATCCAGGCGGCCCAGGGCAATACCTTCGAACCCATGGACACCCTCGACCCCCGAAATGCCATGGTCTATATCTATCGGCCGGTGAACCAGTGGGGTTATGAGGAAGTACAGGCCCCCGGCTTTTTCATCAACGAACGCATGCTGTTCGGGCTGAAGAGCGGCGCCTACACCTGGCTGGAGCTGCATGGCGGTGAATACGACTTCTACGCCCGCCGTCCGCTGAGCATCCTGTTCCTGAAGACCATCTTCGAGCTGCCCCTGTCCGTGAAGGGGGGTAACACTTACTACTTCCGCTACTCCGAAGATCAGCCGCTGGATTTTGCTTACCACGGTATCGACCCGGAGCAGTACGTCCAGGCGGGCCCCCTGCAACAGGTGCCCGAGGGCCTGGCCCTGCGCGAAATCCGCAACCTGCGGCTGGACGAGCCGGGCGTCTATTACGGTGGTGAGGCGTATCGCGAACCGCGTTGGGCACCGTTCCGTACCTTTTCGGATTAAGTACGGCCAGCCCGGGAGATTGATCCCACGAAAAAGCCCCGCCGGGTGACTGGCGGGGCTTTTTTAATGGAAACGTGTTTGCGCGGACTCGTGACGCTGACCCGGCGTATCAGGCAGGCGGAATATCCAGCCCCTGCTCCGTGTAGCGGCGCTTGCTCTGCAGCAGACGCTTCCACTGCTCCACGTATTCCGGCAGGGCGGGGGACGTCATGTTCATGCCGGTCATTTCCTGCACCGCCTGCGGACTGATCGATTTGCCGCCGTACATGTTCACCACCCGCAGCAGCGCATGGGTATGCAGCTTGCCCTGGGCGTCGAAACGCTGGTCGTAGTACATGTACTTTTCATCCCAGCCCAGCACCCGCGTGCTCACCGCAAAATGCTGATAGGGGCGCAGCTCGCGCACATAGGCGATTTCCGTGTTGGCCACCACCACGTTGCAGCGCGCCTCGATCATGTTGTTGAGCATGCCCGTGCGCACCGAGTGCTCCAGACGGCAGCGATCCATGAAGCGCAAATACTTGGCGTTATTCAGGTGCAGGTTCAGATCGAGGTCCAGCAAGCCCACCCGGAACTCCATCGAAACCGTGTCAAAGATGCCGTGCGTCGGCGGCCGCTTGCGGCGCCGTGCGGCACTGATCAACTCAAACATCCATCCTCCTCCCCCGAACGGGTGATATGCCCGCCCGCGCCCCGCAGTATAGCCACCTTTCCGGGCCGATGTCAGGGTGCTATCAGCCCTGCGCTGATGCCCTCGCCGGCCCCCCGCCTGTCGTTATGGTCAGGCGTGTCACTTCCTGCCACCCGGTCTGGCGCTGACAGCCGGTATACTCCAGCGCTGTGTTCACTCACCACCACTTGTCAGCTGAGGAGAGTTTCATGGATATCGCCAATGTCGTGGCCGTCGTAACCGGCGGTGCTTCAGGTCTGGGCCAGGCCACTGCGGAAGCCATCGTGGCCAAGGGTGGCCGCGTGATGATTCTGGACCGCGATGCCGAGCGGGCGGCCACTGTGGCTGCTGATCTGGGCGATAACGCCGGCAGCGTGGCCTGCGATGTGACCGACGCGGCTTCGGTCGAGGCTGCCATCAAGGCGACCCTGGACAAGTTCGGGGCGCTGCATGTGTGCGTCAACTGCGCCGGTGTCGGCTCGGCCATGAAAACCGTGGGCCGCGAAAACAAGCCGCACGATCTGGGCGTGTTCGAAATGGTAGTGAAGATCAACCTGATCGGGACCTTCAACGTGACCCGGCTGGCCGCTGCCGCCATGGCGGAGAATGCACCGGGCGAGGACAACGAGCGCGGCCTGGTCGTGAATACGGCTTCGGTGGCGGCGTTCGACGGTCAGGTGGGTCAGGTGGCTTATTCGGCGACCAAGGGCGGCGTGGTCGGCATGACTCTGCCGATTGCCCGGGATCTGGCGCCGCTGGGCATTCGCTGCAACACCATTGCCCCGGGCATCTTCAACACCCCGCTGATGAATGCGGCGCCGGACAAGGTCAAGCAGCCGCTGATCGATATGACCCAGTTCCCCAAGCGTCTGGGGCATCCGCCGGAATTCGCGGCACTGGTCTGCCACATGATCGAAAACGCCTTCATGAACGGCGAAACCATCCGCCTGGACGGCGCTATCCGGATGCAGCCGCGCTAAGTGGTGTGTGTGGCAGGGGACCGGTGGTTCAGGTCGTCTGCCATGCTTCCGGTTCGGTGGTCATGGCCCTCGGGGGGCGGGTAAAGGGTTTCTGGACACGCTGCAAGTACATCCCTGTAAGCTCTCGTTCGGCATCCATGCCTCTCGAAGGTCCAGAAACCCTTTACCCGCCCCCC
>PNLU01000047.1 GCA_013823245.1 Alcanivorax sp. | reverse complement strand
GACACGCATGTTCGGTTCCGGGGCAGCAACTCGGGGCCCACAGTCTGGTATGGGAAGCGCTGATATGCAAAGCCCCGGCGCCCTTTCAGGGCACCGGGGCCGAGCATGGCCATCGGTCTCAGGCTGTTGCGGTCTTCGGGCTCACTGGCACCGCGCTGAAGCTGTAGTCGTCACGGCGGTAACGGCGAGTGCGCAGCCAGAACTGGAAGGTGAAACCCGGCCACAGGGCGGTAATCTTGCCGTTCTTGTGCTTGTACCAGCTGTCGCAGCCGGTGGCCCAGATCGAGCCCGCCAGACGCTCCTGCAAACGCCGGTTGTAACCGGCCTGCACCGCCTCGCGCACTTCGATCTCCTCGCTGCCCTGCTGCTGCATGTCGTTGAGCAGGCGCTGGATCAGTTCCGCCTGGCTTTCGATCATGAACACCATGGAGCTGTGCCCCAACCCGGTATTCGGGCCGATCATCAGGAACAGGTTCGGGAAGCCATGTACGGTGGTGCCCAGATAAGCCTCTTCCCCATCAACCCAGGCATCGGCCAGCGTCTGGCCATCTCGCCCGGTGACCGCATGGGCAATCGGATTTTCCGTGGCGTAAAAGCCAGTGCAGAAGATCAGTGCATCGATGTCTCGCTCGGTGCCATCCGCCGTCACGATGGAGTGCTCGCGAATCTCACGAATACCGTCGGTAATAAGCGACACATTGTCCTGCTGCAACGCAGGATACCAGTCGTTGGAAATCAGGATGCGTTTGCAACCGATGGTGTAGTCCGGTGTCACCTGCTCGCGCAGTACCGGGTCTTTTACCTGGCGACGGATGTGCAGCTCGGCCACTTTCTGGAAAACCTTCATCAGTGCCGGATTGAGCACCATACCCATGACGCGGGCTTCATGCCCCCAGTAGATAGCGTTGCGATGCAAGCGACGGGTGGCGGGCAACGCCTTGAACAGTGTCTTTTCCAGACCGGTGTAAGCGCGGTCGGGACGCGGGATCAACCAGTTCGGCGTGCGCTGGTACACGTCCAGCTGGCCCGCCACCTTCGCGACTTCGGGGACCAGCTGAATAGCCGACGCCCCGGTGCCGATAACGGCGACGCGTTTGCCGGTCAGATCATAGTCGTGGTCCCAACGCGAGGAGTGGAACGTCTTGCCCTTGAAGCGCTCGACACCGGCAATGTCCGGCAGCTTGGGTTCGGCCAGGCCGCCATTGCCCATCACCAGCGTACGGCTGGTGATGCTGGATTGGCTGGTGCGCACCGTCCAGCAGGCGTGCTGTTCGTCGTAGTCGGCGGCTTCCAGCGTGTGGTCGAAACGGATATGACGCAGCAGGTCGTAGTCTTTGGCGATACGCCGCAGGTACGCGTACAGTTCCGGCTGGGTCGGGTACTTGCGCGACCAGGCCGGGTTGGGCGCAAAGGAAAACGAGTACAGGTGCGACGGCACATCGCAGGCTGCACCAGGATACTGGTTGTCGCGCCAGGTGCCGCCGACGTCCTGCGCCCGCTCAAGAATGACGAAGTTGTCCTGGCCCTGCTCCTTGAGACGAATCGCCATGCACAGGCCGGCAAAGCCGCTGCCGATGATGGTCACGTCGAATTGGGGTTGCGTCACGTTGGCTTCCTCTTGAGTACGATCTTTATTCTGACAACAGATGATGTCACTTTACTTCTGACAACATGCCATGTCAACATAATGGAATGACAGCCAACCCCACAACACGCGGCCGCGCCTACCGCGGTGTCAGCATCGAGCAGCGCCGCGCCGAGCGCCGTGAAAAGCTGATTCAGGCGGGCATTACCGTCTTTGGCAGCACCGGCTTCCAGGGCACCACGGTGCGCGCGCTGTGCGCCGAGGCCGGGCTGACCGAGCGCTACTTCTACGAATCCTTCAGCAACAGCGAAGCGCTGCTGCGCACCATTTACCTGCGCCTCACCGACCAGATCCGCGAGCGCGTCAGCCAGGCCATCAGCGGTCAACAGGGCCAACCTGATGCCATGGCCGATGCCGCTCTGCGCAGCTATTTCGAATTCCTGCACGAACACCCGGCCGCCGCCCGGGTGATCATGACCGAAATCATGGGCGTCAGCGCCGAGGTCGATGCCCTGTACCGCCGGGTGATGAACGAGTTCGCCGGATTCCTGCTGACCGTCTTCCGGGGCCTGCACCCCGAACGCCCCGCCCACCCGGTTCAGGATGCATTGATCGCCACCGGCATGATTGGTGCGCTGGTCAACATGGCGATGCGCTGGTTGCTGAACGACTTCAAGGAAAGCGTCACCGATATGGTGACGGCCTCGCGCTTTATCCTGATCGCGGTGAATAATCAGCTGGCGCTTCCGGAGCCGTAGTTGATCCGCGACAGGTCGCCGTCGTAATGCTCGATCACGCGCGGATTCATCACCCGGAACCACAGCGGCGGCAGCCAGGCCAGCACGATCATCGAAGCATAGCCCCCCGGCAGTTGCGGGGCTTCATCGAAATGCCGCAGCGACTGGTACGATCGCGTGGGATAAGCATGGTGGTCGGAGTGCCGCTGCAACTGATAAAGGAAGATGTTGGTCACGCGGCGATTGCTGTTCCAGGAATGCTCCGGTCGGCAGGGCTCGTATCGACCATTTTCCCGTTTCTGCCGCAACAGGCCATAATGCTCGACGTAATTCACCACCTCCAGCAACTGGAACCCGAACACCGACTGGATCAGCAGAAACGGCAGAATGCCCCAGCCCCAGTAGCCCAGCAAAGCCCCCCACAACAACACTGACAGCCCCCACGCCTGAAGATTGTGATTCTGCCAGTGCCACACCGGCTTGCCCTCTTTATGCAACCGGTTCGCTTCCAGCTCCCAGGCCGAACGCAGGCTGCCGAAGACCACGCGCGGCAGGAACCGGTAGAAGCTCTCGCCGAAACGCGATGAGGCCGGGTCTTCCGGTGTAGAGACCCGCACATGGTGACCGCGATTGTGCTCGACAAAGAAATGCCCGTAGAACACCGGCGCCAGGGCCAGTTTCGCCAGCCCCCGCTCGAAGCGGTTGGTCTTGTGGCCGAGTTCATGGGCGGTGTTGATGGCAATGCCCATGGCGGTGCCGGTGGTGATGGCCAGGCCCAGATAGCTGTACCACGGCAACGCGGCGGTGGCCGCCACCTGGACCGCCACCAGAAACGCCCAGTACTGAAAGATGACCGCAATCCAGACCGCCACCCGGTAGTAGTTATCCTGCTCCAGATGCGGCACCACGGCCTCAGGGGGATTTTCGGTTTCCTCACCCAGCAGATGATCCAGGATGGGTATGCCAATGAAGACAAAGATCGGGCCGAACCACCAGAACAGGGCCAGCCCGGTATACTCCACCAGCCCAATGGCACCCAGTGGCAGCAGCATGGTCAGGGTGCTCAGCAGCCACAGATAGCGGCGCTTGTCGGTCCAGTCCTGTTGCAGCGTTGCCCCGGTCACAGCACACCTCCGACTGGTTGTTTTTTATACAAACCAAGTCATACAACCAGAATACGCCCGACCTCATGGGGGAGCAATACGGAATCAGCTTCTGCCGCCGCGCCAGAGGGTACGCCGGTACCAGAGCAGGAATAATAGCCAGAACGCCACAAAACTGCCGCTGCTGCCTCCCCCATCCTCACCGCCATCGCCACTGTCACCGCCGTCGTGGCCATTGCCCGGCTCGTAGGCGTCACATTCGCCCAACTCACCTTCTGCACCCAGAGCAAAATAACGCGCAAAAACACCCTGCTCTTCGTCTCCCTCCCAATCAAGTTGTACCCAGGCAGCGATAAACTGCCCCTCGTCATTAAGCGCCACTGACGGCGGAACAACCGGAATCAATTCCACCTCCCCCTGACGGCCAAACAGACAGGCCGTACCGATAAAGGCGCGCCCCAGCGGAATGCCATCCGCACCGTAAGCACGCAGCAGCAGGTCATAGCCCGCACCGGTATCAGTCACAACATGGAACGGGCGATAGACCTCGACCGCCACCACCAGGTCACCATCACTGTTCATGGCAATACGGGGCGGCGTATGGAGCATCGCCCAGGGGCTAAACAACGGCGGAGTGTCATCAGGCGACAGCGGGCCACCCAGGCCCTCATAAATCACATCAAACCCATCAATAACCAGATCGTCGCCCACCGGTTCACCCAGGGCATTGAAGCGACGCAGCGTCAGCTCCATGGGCACGTCATGGGCAACGCCCCCCTCCGGGCCCGCGTCGCCACGACGCCATAAGACTGCAATATTGCCATCACCGTCCCTGACCAGTTCTCCACCCATCAAGGCCAGTTCGTCAACGTCCCAGACATCCGGCAACCTGTCCAGCTCAACAAGCACGTCAGCCGTTCCCGTTGCCGAGAAGTGCTGCAGGTAAAGGGTGCGCTCAACCTGGTCGTCAGCACCGCCATCGGCAATGAAGGTCTCGGAGTCATATAACCAGGTCACAAAGAAGTCGCCACTGTCACCCAGCACCACGCCGGCCACCGTGGCTCGTCTGGGCTCCCCGTCAGGGCGCTCCAGCAGCGGATCAATCAGGACTTCATCGCCCAACGCCGTACCGTTGGCGTCATACCGGCGCGCCCAGACCCGTGACAGACCACCACGCCAGACCACTAGCGACTCGCCCTGGGCGTTCGCCACCACCCGGGTGGGATGTGATACGGCAGAAAGCGTGCTGTTCCCGTTAACATGCAACAGTTCTCCCGCCTGGCCGTCTGCGGCATAGCGTCGCATGAGAATGGCCCAATCAGGCGAGCTGTCAAAGGGGCCATCTGCACCTCGCCAAGCCACGGCGAAGCCGCCGTCCGGGAACATCACCACACCCGGAGTGGCGGTATAGCTCTGGTAATCACTGACCGCAAAGGCATCGCCATCCGGCTCGCCCTGTGCATCAAAACGCCGCGCGCACACCAGCGCCATTCCGGGAGGTGCACCAGGGACAAAACAGCCCGTCGTCGAATCAGGGTCAGTGTCCAGAATGACGTGCTCCCAAACCACGACACCCCGGCCACTCTCATCCATCGCGACCTGCGGCGCGGAACCCGCGAATCCATGCGATGATGATTGCTGATTAACCTTGAATTGCTCTCCCAGTGCGCCAACCCCGGTTTCGGCATGTACGCCACCCACCATCAGCGCCAGTAGCAGCCCATATCCCCGAATGCCGGTCCTTCCCGTGTTACTTTGCATCCCGCAACCCTCCTTACCATCCAGATTTCTGTTAAAAGGTACATCAGACCCCGCCGTCAAAACGTTACCCGATCACATTCCTTGCCACTCTAATGCAACAGTGTTGCATTAGAGTGCAGCTTACCACTAGACTGCACCCCAAGCAGAAAAAACGGGGCACTATCATGATGGGTACCCCCCTTCAACAACTTGTCTCCACCGGCCTGCGCCGCACGCGAGCCAGCGAAGCCGTGCTGGCGCTGTTCATGGGCCAGCACGGCACCTATCTCAGCCACCATCAGGCCGAGGCAGCACTGCGCCAGAACGGTGTCCGGGTACACCGGGTCACCTTGTATCGATTGCTGGGCCGGTTTGTGTCTGCGGGCCTGCTACGAGAACAGATCGGCGAGGACCGCGTCAGACGCTATGCCTGGCTACCTGAACCGGAAACCTCCTGCGAAAGTCACTTCGAATGCCTCAGCTGTCACTCGTTATTTCAGCCTTCACCACCTCCGGAAGGGCTTGAGCAGCTGCTGGCACAGCTGGCCACTGATCCAGCCTGGGCCGCGCATCGCCCGGAGCAGATCAGTCTGACCCTGCGCGGGCTGTGCGCAAGCTGCCAGGCGCAGCGCCCATGCTGAAGAAGCGACTGACATTCCATCGGCTGGCCCTGGCGGTGCTGGCCGGATTGCTGGTGATGACACTGATGGCCCTGCGCCCGGAACCGGTTACGGGCCACCTGGTGCATCGCACAGACGGCTGGCTGACCCGGCATCTTTCCCCACCCGCCTCGGCCTACACACCCACCGAGCACACCTACCGGGTGATGCCAGGTGACACGCTCGGGGGCATTTTTCGTGACCAGGGGCTGGACCGGGCGACCTTGCGTGCCGTGCTGGCAGCGGATACCGAGTTGCTGGCGCTGGACGTATTGCACCCCGGCCAGCAACTGCTGTTCGGCTTCGCCCGCGACGGCAGCACCCTGTCGCGCCTGACACTGATCCAGCACGCTGGCCATCGGATTCACTACCACCGGGTGACCGACGCGCTGTTCGAGTTCGAAGAGGTTATACAGCCCACGCACTGGCGCCAGCAGACCTATGCCGGTGTCATTCACGGCACCTTTTATCAAACCGCCCGGCAGACCGGACTGCGCGACCGGGACATCATGGAAGCCCAGCGCATCTTTGATGAGCGGATCAATTTTCGCCGCGATCTGCGCGCCGGCGATACGTTTGCGCTGGTGCTGGGCAGCGAATTTACCGAAGACGGTGAGGCCACCGGGCAACGGCGCGTCGAGGGTGTGCGCCTGATGGCGCGCGGCACGCCGCACAATGCGTTTCTGCATGACGACGGCAACTACTATGACAGCCACGGCGAGAGCCTGAACCGGGCGTTCCTGCGCTACCCGACGGTGTCACGCTACCGCATCAGTTCCCCCTTCAACCTGCGCCGCCAGCATCCGGTCACCGGGCGCATCGCGCCGCACCACGGGGTCGATTTCGCCATGCCCATCGGCGCACCGGTGCTGACCACCGGCGATGGTGTCGTCACCCGTGTGGGCAACCATCCCTTCGCGGGCAAATACGTGGAAATCGAGCATCACGGTGTGTTCAAGACACGCTACCTGCACCTGCACCGGATTCTGGTTCATCGTGGCCAGTCCGTCAGTCGTGGCGATCGCATCGCGCTGTCCGGCAACACAGGGCGCAGCACCGGCCCGCATCTGCATTTCGAGCTGCACGTGAACAACCGGCCCGTGGACCCCATGACGGCCGACATCCCGATGGCGCAGCGTCTGGCCGACGCTGAACTGGACACTTTCCGGCAGCGTGCGGCCTGGCTGACCGACATGCTGGATCGGGGCGACCTGCGGCTGGCGCAACGGCAGGCGCGCCATGCGGCCCCCGATACCTGAGCCCGCCCCAAACCAGGAGCTTCTGATGCCCCCATCATCCCGGCTTGCCGACCTGATCATCCGTCACGGCACGGCCATCACCCCGGGCGGCCCTGTGGTCACCGATCTGGTATGCCGTGACGGCCTGATCGTCGCGCTGGACAGCAGCGGCTGGCAGGCGCGCGAGACTCTGGATGCCCGAGGCCTGCATGTCCTGCCGGGTGTGATCGACAGCCAGGTGCATTTTCGCGAACCGGGACTGACCCACAAGGAAACCCTGGAAGCCGGCACCCGGGGTGCCCTGCTCGGTGGTGTCACGGCGGTCTTCGAGATGCCGAATACCCACCCCCTGACCCTGTGGCCGCAGGATCTGCAGGCGAAGCTGGACCTGGCCGCCGGTAACGCCTGGTGTGACTACGCCTTCTACATTGGCGGTGCCGCCGCCAACGCCACACAACTGACGGCGCTGGAAACCCTGCCCGGATGCGCTGGCATCAAGGTGTTCATGGGCAGCTCCTTCGGCGACCTGCTGGTGGACGATGACGATGTGCTGCGTCGGATTCTGGCCCACGGGCGGCGCCGTGTGGCCATTCATGCCGAGGACGAAGCGCGTTTGCGCGAACGCCGCGCGATCGCCGAGGCCTCCGGGGATGTGCACGATCATCCGCACTGGCGCGATGAAGAAAGCGCCCTGCTGGCGACCCGCAAGATCATTCGCCTGGCGGCCGAGGCCGGGCGCCGCCTGCACCTGCTGCATGTATCCACCGCATCAGAAATGGCCCTGCTGGCAGGCCACAAGCACCGTGTCAGCGTGGAGGTCACCCCCCACCACCTGACACTGACCGCGCCGGAGTGTTACACGCGCCTGGGCAGCCTGGCGCAGATGAACCCGCCCGTACGCGATCGGCACCACCAGGCGGCGCTGTGGCAAGCGGTGCGTGATGGTGTGGTTGATGTGCTGGGCAGCGATCACGCGCCGCATACCCTGGAGGAAAAGGCCCGCCCTTATCCGCACAGCCCCAGCGGCATGACCGGCGTGCAGACGCTGCTGCCGGTCATGCTGGACCACGTCAACGCCGGCCGCCTGAGCCTGATGCGGCTGGTGGACCTGGTCAGCGCCGGCCCCGCCCGCCTGTTCGACCTGCCCGGCCGCGGGCGCATTGCTGTGGGCCAGAGCGCCTGCCTGACACTGGTGGACCTGAACGCACGCCGGCGCATCGACAACCGCTGGATCGCCAGCGTCAGCGGCTGGACTCCGTACGACGGCATCACGGTGCAGGGCTGGCCCGTGGCAACGATCCTGCGCGGCATGGTGGCGATGCGCGATGATGAAGTGGTCGGCCCGCCGCTGGGCAGCCCGTTGCACTTTGACGAGACCCGGCGCGAGGGATAATGAGGCATAAAAAAGCCGGCGCTTTTCAGGGCCGGCTTTTTTATTGAATCTGGAGCGGGAAACGAGGCTCGAACTCGCGACCTCAACCTTGGCAAGGTTGCGCTCTACCAACTGAGCTATTCCCGCATTTTTGGCGTCCCCTAGGGGATTCGAACCCCTGTTACCGCCGTGAAAGGGCGGTGTCCTAGGCCTCTAGACGAAGGGGACCCCGGACGCCTCAGGGGTATCCCCCGAAAGCGGCGCAAAGGATAACAGGCGCGGCGATAACGTCAAGGAAAAAATCAACAGACCGTTCCCGTCATTGACCCCCTCCCGACACCTTGTTCAGATAGGCCGCATCATCAACAGACGAGGCTTGTTTCATGGCGATCAAACTCTATGGCGCGGCGCTGTCGCCCTTCGTGCGCAAGGTCCGTGTGGTGCTGAAGGAAAAGGACATCCCGTTCGAATCCGTGCATGTCGACCCCTTCAATGCACCGGAAGACTACAGCAACATCAACCCCCTGCGCCGCATCCCTGCCATGGAGCACGACGGCAGGCTGCTGGCCGATTCGGCCGTGATCAGCGCCTACCTCGAGCGCGCCTTCCCGGAAACCCCCGCGCTGTATCCCCTGGATGCGGCGGATTACGCCCACGTCCTGTGGCTGGAGAAATACGCCGACTACGAGCTGGCCCCGCTGACCACCTTCACCGTGTTCCGTAACCGGGTAATCATGAAACTGATGGGCAAGCCCAGCGATGAAGAACGCATCGAACGCGCCCTGACCGAAAAACTGCCGCCGCTCTTCGCTTATCTGGAAAGCCAGATCAAGGGCCGGGAATGGCTGGCCGGAGAGCAGTTCTCCATCGCCGACATCGCTGTGGCGTCGCAGTTCGCCAACTTTGCCCACGGCGGCGAGAAGCTCGATCCGCAACAGTACCCGTCGCTGGCCGCGCATGTGGACAAGGTGCTCTCCCGGCCCAGCTTCAGTGCCCTGCTGGAGCGTGAAAACAGCTTCGTGGCCAAGCTGCGCGGCGGCTGACGCCTGCACCCTGCCCTATCCCCCCAAGGGCAGGTATCCTAGGGCAACACTGATAACAACCATTGGGGGGACCAGACGTGATCAGTCTGGCCATGGTGGAGGACGATGCACGGTTCCGGCTGGCCGTGCGTCGGGCGGTCGAGACCACCGATGATATCCGGCTGACCGCCGAGGCCGACTGCTGCGCCCGGGCCCGGGCCCTGCTGGACGGGCCAGCACCGGATGTCCTGCTGGTGGACCTGGGGCTCCCCGACGGTTCCGGTGTCTCCGTGATTGAAGCCGCCCGCGAACACTGGCCGACGTGCGCCATCATGGTGGCCACCCTGTTCGACGACGCCCGCCTGGTGCTGGACAGCGTGCGCGCCGGGGCCACCGGTTATCTGCTCAAGGAGTCGCTGCCCGCACAGATCGCCGGGCACATCCGCATGCTGCACGACGGCGGCAGCCCGATCAGCCCGATGATCGCCCGGCATCTGCTGACAGAGATCGCGCCCGACACCCCCTTGCCTCACATCAACCTGTCGGCTCAGGAACAGAATGTGCTGACCCTGATCAGCCAGGGTCATGTGATGACCGATATTGCCGAACGCCTCGCGGTCTCGCCCTGGACCGTGCAGACCTATATCCGTCGTATTTACCAGAAGCTGGGCGTGCACTCGCGCGCCAGCGCCATCAGCAAGGCTTACCGGCTGAATCTGCTGGGCGGGTCGGAGCAGCCATGAGCGGGCGCCTCCGCGTCCGGATACAGGCGCTGACGCGGCTATGCCTGTGCCTGTTGTGCCTGAGCCCGGCGGCCAGCGGCGCGATGGAGGTGCGCGAGGCCGAGCGGCTCACGCTAACGACCGGCCACCTGCACCTGCTGCCACCGCCTTCCCGCACGCCAGCGCTCCCCACCGCGGGCTGGCAAACGGTATCACTGCCGAACGTCGCCCTGCCCCGGGATGGCCAGGGCGAGGGCATTGTCACCACCTGGTATCGGTTGCCCGCACCCGCGCCTCTGACCCGCCCGGCGCTGTATCTGCCGCGCTGGCAAACCGTGGGCCAGGTGGCCATCTACGGCGACGGGCAACTGCTGTGGCGTTCCACCGGCGACCCGGTCTGGAATGGCTTCAACCAACCCGTCTGGCTGCCACTGCTGCCGCTGGATGGTGGCCCTGCCCCGCGCGAGCTGCTGATTCGCATGGATTCCGTGGCCGGGCTCGGCGGTGGCCTGAGCCACGTCTATCTGGGCGAGGAGGAGGCATTGCTGTGGCGGTATCGCACTCGATTACTGCTCCAGGCCGTCTTGCCCGGCGCCATTGCCCTGGTGTTCATTACCCTGGCGGTCTTCGGACTCAGCCTGCGCCACTCTGCGGAAGACCGGACCCTGTCGCGCCTGTTTCTGGCGGCGGCCCTGCTGTTCGCCTTTCGCAGTCTGCATTTCTCCGGGCCGCTGGACACCCGACTGATGTCCTCGGACTGGTTCGGCTGGCTGACCATCAACGCCATGCTCGGGCTGATCCTGATCTCGCTGCTGTTCAATCTGCGCCTGTGTCAGAGGCGCCTGCCCTGGCTGGAATATTCGCTGGGCGGCGCCCTGCTGCTGGCTATCCTGACCAGCCTGCCGCCACTGCATGCCAACGAACTGGCGGGCCTGGTGGGTCTGGCAGGCGCCACCTACAGCGTCACCCTGCTGCTATCCCTTGCGGCCTTCCCGCTGGTGGCGGTGATCGCCTGGCGCAGCGGGATACGCTCGGCGCAGATCCTCGCCACCTGCAACGTGATCGGCCTGCCGCTGGCAGGCCATGACCTGCTGCTGATGCAGTATCAGATCAATCTGGCGCATCCCTACCTGCTGGTGTACTGGGAAATTACCTTCTGCCTGCTGTTCAGCCAGATTCTTTACCATCGCTACCGGCAAGGCGTGGACGCGCTGCACAACCACCGGCGTATTCTTGCCGACACCTTGCAGCGGCGCGAACAGGAGCTGGAGGACAGCTACCGGACATTGCGCGAAATAGAACAGCGCGAACTGCTGACCCTGGAACGACAGCGCCTGATGCGCGATATGCATGACGGCCTGGGGGCCACCCTGACCAGCGCCCTGCATATTGCCCGGCAGCATCGCGGCGAAGACGACACGCTGACGCAAACCCTGCGCGAGGGCATTGATGAACTCAAGTCGACGCTGGATTCACTTGCCCCGGGCAGCCACGACCTGACCACGTCCCTGGCCACATGGCGCTATCGTTTGCAGCCCCGGCTGGAAGCCGCCGGCATCACGCTGCGCTGGCACATGGACACCCTGCCTGACCTGCCCACCCTGACGCACGATGCCATACACCACCTGCTCAGCATCCTGCAGGAGGTGGTGAGCAATATTCTCAAGCACAACAGCGCCGATACGCTGGCGTTCAGCGCCCGAGTCGATGGGCAGGCCGTGATGATCGAGCTGACCGACAACGGCATGCCCTTCTCACCCGACGCCGGGGACGGGCAGCACGGGCGAGGCATGGACAATATCCGTTGCCGGGCGGCCGCCATCGGGGCACAGGCTCACTGGCAGCCGCAGGCGTCCGGCACCCGATTCAGCTTGCGCGTAAACGGCGCAGGCCCGCCAGCATAAGCCCCAGCATCAGGCCCAGACCGGCACTGCCGCCGCTGCCGCCACCCTGCTGTGGCGGCACTACATGGCGCGGCACGAACTCACCCAGCACGCCCCCTTCGGCAAACTTCGGCGTCAGCCCGAAATCCGCCACCTGATCATCGGCCAGCACAATACGGAAGGTTTCATCGCGCCATCCTTCCGGCGCCGACGCCGGTAACGTAAAACGGTAGCTGGCCGTCACCTGGCGCGCACTGACCGGCACCCGCTCCAGCGTCAGCGCGCCGTCGCCCAGCTCAAACCGGGTGTCGTCCGGCCCGAGCACATGAAGGTGCGGCGTCGGCTCATCGACATTCACCGGGGACAGCGTGTTGTCCTGCTCGCATGCCGCCAGGCTGCAGTGATTGACCCGCGCGTTGTCGGCGTACATCACCGCAAAGGCAAACTCGCCGTCCCGGGGGGCGTTATCCGGTATCAGCGCCACGGCATACGGCGCGGTGTTGCCGTCCTCAGTGCCTTCGACCGCGCCGATATCGACGTTGCCAATCTGTCGGGGGAAGCCCTCGCCGCGCTGGTCAAACGGCAACGCCTGACCCTCCTCGTCCTCCGGCAGCAGATCGTCGGAGCCGGCATTCAGGATCTCTGCACCGGCCAACGGCAGATGAGTCAGCGTGGCACCGCCCACATCTGCCAGTTGCGGTGTCACTTCATCGGTGTAATCCCAGTCCCGCTCACCGCAGAAGGTATGACTGCCGGAAACCGGAAATCCGTAATTGCAGCTGCGCTGCACCGTGCCGTCCTGCACATTGCGCGCCGCCAGCGTGTTCCGAACGTTGGTATAACCGATACCGTTAACGACGATATTGAAAAAACCGGCGCCGATAGCGCCCGACTCGTTGAACACGATCGTCGCATTGGTCATATCCAGTTCGCCGCCATCGTTATAAAAGCCACCGCCATTGCCGGTGACCTGATTGCCGGACAGCGTCACCTGGTGCATGGACATGGGCGCCCGGGGGTACGCCCCGCCGGACATGGCATAGTTGTGGAAACCACCGCCTATGAAGCCGCCGTCATTATGCGCAAAAGTGCTGTCACGCACGTCTACCCGACCGGTCACATTGATCAGCCCGCCCGCACCGGTACCGGCGCTGTTGTGCTCGATCATGACCTCGCTCATAAACAGCTCACCATGGCTGTTACTCACCGCACCGCCGTAGCCGGTCGCGTGGTTATCGCGCAGGTCGACATGGCGCAACCGGGTTTCGCCCTGATTGACCAGCGCACCGCCCTGGCTGCGTCGGTTGCCGATCAGCAGCAGGTCGTGCCCCAGCAAGCGTGCGTTGGCAGCAACCTGAATACCGCTGTCGCGCCCACCGCTGATCAGCATCGACGACAAGGTCAGCGTGGCCCCCTCGCGCACACGCAGGACCGCATCGTCGCTGGCCCCATCCGGGCGGTGCAGGGTGATGGCCGTGGCGTTGGGCATGTCCGAACCCGCCAGCACCGTGTCGACCACCACCTCGAAACTGGCACTGTCCGGCGCCATCTCCAGCACACCACCGGCGAGAGAGGCAGCAAAGGTAATCCGTACCGGGCCGCTGGCATCCTCCCCTTCCCGCAGCACGCAGCCATCCACCGACTGACGGGCCTCGGCCGCCGCCAGCGCCTCGCGCAGGGTGCAGCCACCGTTGTCGCGCAGATCGGCGATGTCCGCCGCATCATCAAGACTGGTCACCGTCACGGTGGCCGCATGAACCGAACCGGCCAACAGCAGGCACGGCAGAAGTGTTCTCGAATACCCGAGTCGCATAATCCCCTCGCAAGGCGTCACAGAAAAGGCACCAGTTAAGAGAATTCCGCGCCCAAGCGCTTCGACTCAGCGCTACACAACCCCCATGGGGACAGGCCTGGGCCATGGGCGCTATACATTCTTTCGACTGTTATTTATTTATCCCGAAAATCGTCACTTTATCGCTATATCAGTGGTGTTTTTTGTCAAGCCGGAGCCTCCCGCTGGCTAGAGGGACAGGCGCTGGCGTGGAACACTCACTATTGAGTCCTGCCGACGCAACTGGCCACAAGGAGCATGTCATGGGCGCTTTACCGGAAAGTCACTCTCTTAACTCACTGGAAGCGCAGGCAGCGGAGACGGTCGTCCGCCAGCGGCGTTACTTCGAATCCGGCGCCACGCGCAGTCATGCATTCCGAATGAAGCAACTACGGCTCCTCAAAGAGGCGATCGTGCAGCATCAGGGCGAGCTGGAGGCCGCGCTCAAGGCCGATATCGGCCGGCCGCCGTTCGAAGCCTATATCGAAATCAGCACTGCTATTGAAGACCTGAAACACACGCTCAAACATCTCAAGGGCTGGATGAAACCACGCCGTGTAGGCACGTCGATGTGGGCACAACCTGGCCGTAGCCGCATCGAATCCACACCGCAGGGGGTAACCTTTCTGCTCGGGCCTTACAACTATCCCTTCCTGCTGTTGATCCAGCCATTGATCGGCAGCATCGCGGCGGGCAATACCGCAGTGCTGAAGCCGTCCTCACTGAACCCGACTGTGGCCGATGTGGTGGAAAAAATCGTCCGCCAATGTTTCAGCGCAGACTATGTGGCCGTCTTCAAGGGTAGCACCGACGTCACCAATGCCCTGCTGGAACAGCGTTTTGATCATATCTTCTTTACTGGCAGCCCCCGCGTGGGCCGTATCGTGATGGCCGCCGCCGCGAAACACCTGACCAAAGTCACGCTGGAGCTGGGGGGCAAAAGCCCGACCATTGTCCACAAGGACGCCAACCTGAGCGTTGCCGCACGGCGTATCCTGGCAGGCAAAATGCTCAATGCGGGACAAACCTGTGTGGCCCCCGATCATGTGCATGTGCATGAAGACATCAAAGACGCCTTCGAGCAAACGATGGTGGCTACACTCAGGGAGTTCTACGGCGACAATCCGGCAGAAAGCCCGGATCTGGGGCGCATGATCAATGAACGGCATTTTGACCGCGTAGCCGCCTTGATCGATCACGACAAGCTGCTCACCGGTGGCGAGACAGATCGCGCACAGAAATACATCGCCCCCACGCTGTTACGCGACGTATCCATGGATGATCCGGTGATGCAGGAAGAAATTTTCGGTCCGGTGTTACCGATAATGACCTACCGCTCCATCGAGGAACTGGTCGCCAACCTGAAGAAGCTGCCGGAACACCCGCTGGCACTGTACCTGTTCACGGCCAGCGCACAGGTGGAACGGCAGATCCTCGACAGCACGCAGTTTGGCGGCGGCTGCATCAACAACACCGTGATGCATGTGGCCAACCCGAACCTGCCATTCGGTGGCGTGGGCGAAAGCGGCATGGGCGCCTACCACGGCAAAAACTCATTCGATGTCTTCTCGCACCAGCGCAGCATTCTCAAGGCCACCACGCTGTTCGATATCAGCTTCCGATACGCGCCGTACAAGAACAAGGTGCAACTGCTCAGGAAGATGATCCGCTGACCTGCCCAAGTACCTAAGGGGTCAGGTCTCACATTTCTCATCGAAAGACGGCAAAGAAGGTGTTTTGTGGGAAATGTGAGACCTGACCCCTGACACTATAAGGAGAGGGTAAATCGGGTTTGCCAGGCCGGGCCGTCGGCGCCGTCCAGTTCCAGGGCAATGCCGGCGTGCCATTGGCCCGCGACCTGCCCGCACCAGGCCACGGTACCCAGTAGATGACAGAGGGGCTCACCTTCATCCAGGGTCAGCCACAGCTCGACGTCGGTATCGGGACGAATGGGTTCCGGCAGGATAACGCTGATACCGGTGAGGGAAATATCATGGGTGTGCAGATGCAGCCCCCGGTGGCTACCCGGGGCTCGGGGCCGCAACACCAGCGAAAGATCCAGTTCACGGGCGATGCGGGGATGACGGCGTTTTTCCGCTGACGTGTCCATATCGGCATGTTAGCGGTTCAGACCGAGTCTGTCAGCGCCGGACCCCGCCTGGCAGGTCACCCCCCTGACGGGCTGACCTGCACCGTGATCTGCACACGCCGGGCATCACGCCAACACGCCAGTTGATCCGGGCCCGGGCAGACCGCTTCGGCACGGCGCGCCTCCTGATCTCCGCGCGCTTTAAGTGTGATGACAGACGCCGGGACGCCGTGTGCGATCAAGGCGTCGCGCACGGCTTCTGCACGGCGACGCGACAACGCGAGGTTGTAGTCGGGATCACCCTGGGCGTCGGCGTGGCCAACCAGCGCGACGTTCAGGGTGTCGTCAATCTGTGGCAGGGCCAGAAGCGCCTCCAGCAAGGCGCGCTGCGCCGCCGCATCCAGCGAGGCCTGATTGAAGCCGAAGTATACTGTGGCGGTGACGGGTGCCGGCGGTGCTGCGTCGGCGTAAGCGTCTGTCTCGGCGTCGGAAGACGGCGTGGCGACGGGCTGCATGACAAGCTCCTGCGGGCCAGCCAGCGCACCATCGCATTCCGGCACCGCGTCATGCGGGCGCCAGTCAGCGGTGCGCCAGCAATGGCCGCGATGGTCACGCAGCAGTTCTCCCCTTGCGTCGGTGCGGTAACCGGGCCATGCGCTGTCGCTCTCTGTCGTGGCACAACCCGCCAGCAACGCCATCACAAAACATATCGAGGCAAGGCGTTTCATCGGAGGCTCCTTTTACCAGCGCGCCGTCAGGCCAAGAACGGCCTGATGGGCGCTGTCGTGATCGCTGAAGTGGCCGCGCCAGCCGCCGTGCAGAGCAACGCTGTCGCTGACATGAAGGCTGGCTTCCAGCGTCGTGCGCCACTGCAGGCCGTCGTGGTCTGCGCCGTAGACCGTAAAGGCGTCGCCGCCTTCCTGGAAACGTGCGGTTTGCTCGGCGCGGGTGTCGCCAAAGGCCTGCGTCAGGGCCACACCGCCCTGCAACCGGCTCCAGCGTCCGGCAGTCAGAAAGGCACGTCCGATATCCAGACCGGCGCTGACCTCGCTCCAGGCCTGCGTACTGCGGGCGACCCGAAGCCCCGAGGCGTCGGCGCCGGACTCATTGAAACCGCTGCGGCGCTGATGGGCTGCCGCCAACTGGCCCCAGGGGCGCAGGTCCAGGCCGGTCACCACGGTGTCCAGCCCGGCTTCCAGTGCCAACCGGGTTCCCAGGGTGCGATGCGATGCACTGGCGCGCTCGCCAGGCAGGGTATCAGGCAGGTGTCGCTGCATGTCCACATCGGTGGCGCCCAGACTCAGGTCACTGCGCAGGTAGGCGGCCCCGCTTCCCTGGTAACGCGCGTAGGCCCCGATAAAGACAGCGGACAGTTCGCCGCTGGCCGCGCGATCGTTCAGACGCAGGTCACCGCGGTGCACACCCAGTGCGGCACCGGTCTGTAGCACCTCGCCCGCCAGGTCCAGGTCGCTCTCCAGGCCCAGCGTCAGTGCCTCGCCGGTGTAGCGGAAAGCCGGATTGCCGGTGTCGCCGTCGCGCTCTTCTTCATGATGGTGGTGATGCAGCTGCACCCAGGCGCCATGGTGACGACCTGCGGCTTCCGTCGCGGCCACAGGGGTACCTTCGAGCCCGCCGGCGGCACGACCGCCCAGGCCGCTGCTGCGCTGCCGCAGTTCCCCGGCGAAGGCGCCGAGCAGGTAACGGTGGCTGGCCAGCCCAGCCAGCAGGCTGTCGCCGGAGAGCGACTCGAACGCGTCCGGGGCATCCCCCTCGCCCAACACCAGCACGGCATCGTAAAGACTGTCGCCGAGGCCCAGACTGCTGGCGGCGCGGGCCGCCGCGCGCTGATTCCGGGTGTGGGCATGTGCTGCAAAATCGACGTCGTTACGCGCCAGCGTCAGGCTGATGTCCTCATCGCCGTACGCCAGGGCCGCATCCAGAAAAGCAAAACCGGACGACACGGCATCGAAGGTGCCCTGAATACCGCCGTCGGCGCGCAGAATGGTGTAGGTGCTCAGGGGATCAAAATCGCCATCGGGGCCGACATGCAGCACCGAGCCGCCCTCTATCAGCGCCTGCCCGGTGACCCGCAGCAGATCGCTGTCGCCCTGTGGCGTGGCGTCCACTTCATAGCGGGAGCCAGCCTCGAAGGTGATATCGCCGTTGACCGTCAGGGTGCCCACGGACTGGCCGGGCGCGAGGATGCCGCCGCTGGCGATCCGCGTATCGCGCATGGCCCCGTTGCCCCCCAACCGCCCCCCGTCGAGGACTTCGACGGGAGAGCGCAGGTCCATGTCCACCACCAGCATGCCCTGATCCACCAGGGTGTTCCCGTGCGTCATCGCGGCGGTCTGACTGAGGATCAGGGTGCCCTCGCCGGTTTTGCGCAGGGTGCCGCCGCAGACACAGCCTCCCCAGGCCAGGGTGCCGTCAAAACCGTTGGTATCAATGCTGAGCCCGGCACTACTGCTGAAGATCAGATAGTTGTCGAGCACGAGATCGTTCGCCATGAACCGGACCGTCGCATCACTGACGGCCTCGATGGTGCCACCGCCGATCGCCCGGTTGCTGGCCAGACCCAGTATGCCGCCATCCAGACGAAAGTGGTCCAGACGGCCGTTCATGGCATCACTCTCGCCCGCAAACGTGTGGAAGCCTGAGGTGATGGACACAGTGCGCGGATCGAAAAAATCCCCGTCACCTTCGAAACGACCGGCGTAGTAATAATTGCCACTGCCCGACAAGGTCAGATCCGCATCGAGGATGATCACACTGTCGGCATTGGTCCCGTGCAGACCGCCGATCTGCTGGTCGCCCGCCACATGCAGCACACCACTGTTCTGCAACAACACCTCGGCGTGCTGCGAAAACTGCCCGGCGCCGTTGGCATTGACGCGGCCGCCATCAATGCGCAAATCGCCACCAAGCGCCTGCACCGCATCGGCCCGGTCGAGATTGAGTGTGGCACCCTCGGCCACGGTGGTCAGGCCACTCCAGGTATTCTCCTGCGCGCCGTCGAACGTCACGGTGCCGCCGCGCAGCAACAGGCCGCCGGCGCCACTGATCTGCCCGGAAAGCGTCAGCGTGCTGTCCTCTGCCACGTCCAGCACGCCGGTCTGTGCCAGCGTCATGTCGCGGGCGCTGCTGAAACTGTCGAGCACGCGCAGGCTGCCACCGTCGAACGTCAGCGCTCCGGAGGCGTCGCCGAGGTTGGCGTCCTGTGATACTTCCAATGTACCCGCCGCCAGCCGTGTGCCACCGGTGTAGGTGTTGAGGCCCGACAGCGACAGCGTGCCGCCGCCGGTCACGTCAAGCCCGCCACTGCCGGTGATCGCTGTGGCGACCTCGGCACGCTCGGCCAGTACGCGGATTTCAGTGGGGGTATTTTCTGCAGCGCCGTCGATCACCAGTTCGCCGTCTCCTTCAAGACGATAGCCGTCATCGACAAATTGCAGCCCCTTGATCTGCTGGGCGCCCTGCACGGTGATCGTGCCCCCGCTCACCTCACCGGCATCCATGAAAACGCCATGGTTGCCTGCCCAGGACACCGGCAACTCGCCGTCCTGGTTCAGCCACTGTTCGCCGGTGTCACTCCACACGCCGTCACCGCCCTGCCAGTGTTGCAGGGTGTCGTCGCCCAGCGCGGCCACGAACAAATCCAGCCGGTTATCGCCCGTCAGCAGCAAAAAACCGCCGTCCACCGTCGGCGCCTGGCCGATGTTCAGACCGTGATCGGTCAAGTCGCCGGTCCAGGCCATCAGGCGGTAATAGCCGAGCAGGTCATCCCCCGCCAGATCGTCCTGCGCAAACAGGTTGAGGGTGCCATCCAGGGTCAGGTCACCGTGGACATCAATGCGGCCGCTGATGCCCGAGGCCGGATCGTCCGCCGGACCGGGCTGGCCCAGCCGGTAGTCGAGCTGCGCCCCGGCACCGAGCCACAGGTCACCGTCCACGGTGAGCGTACCCGGACCCTCGCCCCCCGGCCTCACAACGCCATCATGCACGGTCAGCCCGGCGACCAGGCCGCTGCCCCCCAGGGTGCCGTGCTGAAGCGTCACAGCGGAATGCGTCAGCCCCCCATCAACGATCAGCGTGCCCGATTCCACCGTCGTGCTGCCGGAGTAGGTATGCTGCCCTGTAAGCGTCAGGCGCCCATCGCCCTGCAGGGAGATGCCGCCCGCCCCGCTCAGCACGCCGTTGTAGGTCCCCTGCGGGTTCTCGAACACCAGCAGGGCATCGGCGTCGATCTGCGCGTTGCCGCGCAGGGAGCCAGCTCCCACGCGCAGGATGCCCTGTTCGATATGCCAGTCAGAAGCGGTGCTGTCACTGCCGATCAGCGAAGTGTCGCCACTGCGGTGAACCAGGTACCGGAAGCCACGGTACAACGAACCAAGGTCGCCCAGATCAAAGATGTCCAGGCCCGCCAGGGCCAGCGTGGTGTCGTTGCCGCTGCCCACCACGTTGCCGTGAAAGCTGTAGCCGGGGCGCAGCTCCAGCGTGGCCTGATCGCCGGTCAGGCGCAGCGCATCATTTCTGCCACCAGCATTATTACGGCCCGCCCCCATGTGCCCGGCATTGATGACCGTGGCCCCGTCTCCCTGCGCCAGCACGCCGACCCCGCCGCTATTGCGGTGGCCGTCGGCCCCCGAAATACTGCCCTGATTAATCAACGTCTCGCCGGTAAAAACCAGACCCGCTCCGCCGCGCCCACCTTGAACACCGCTGAACGATGCATGGGCGGCCCCCCGTCCACCGCTGATGTCGCCGTCGTTGACGAGTTGTTCGCCCACGAACAACAGACCGGCCCCGCCATCGCCGCGATCATTCCCTGCAGCCCCGGACACGGTCCCGGTATTCACCAATTGCCCCCCAACGAACGCCAGACCGACGCCGCCCTGCGCCTGCGAACCCGCCACACCGCCTTCTACGGTGCCGTGCTGCATCAACGCGTCACCAGCGAAATAGAGGCCATATCCGCCATCGCCGCCATACGTGGAAGCGTTACCACCGCGACCGCCGCGCAGGGTCTGCTCTGCAGACACCGTGGCCGAGCCACCGTCGACGATAAACGCACCATAGCCGCCGGCGCCCCCACCCCCGGTCGCGGTACCGGCCCCGCCGTTGCCACCGGCAATCAGGGCAGCCGAGGGGATATCCTGCCCCAGGTAGCCGTGCCCGCCACCACCACCGCCACCACCGGCAGGGCCGGCCGTGTTGCCGCCATCTCTGCCCGCAGCGCCCGTGGGATTGTCGATCGTT
>PNLU01000046.1 GCA_013823245.1 Alcanivorax sp. | reverse complement strand
GGCGGATCAGGACCCTGTGGCCATTGCCAACGACGCGCTGGCCGAGGCGCGCCGCCGTTTCGCGGATGTGCTGATCGTGGATACCGCTGGCCGTCTGGCGATCGACGAGCAGATGATGGCGGAAATCCGTCGCTTGCATGCCGCGATCCAGCCCGCTGAAACCCTCTTCGTCGTGGATGCCATGACCGGCCAGGACGCCGCCAACACGGCGCGTGCCTTCAACGATGCCCTGCCGCTGACCGGTGTGGTGCTGACCAAGGCCGACGGTGACTCGCGTGGTGGGGCGGCCCTGTCGGTGCGTGCCATTACCGGCAAGCCGATCAAGTTCATCGGTATCGGTGAGAAAACCGATGCGCTGGAACTGTTCCACCCGGAGCGTATTGCCTCGCGGATCCTCGGCATGGGCGACGTGCTGTCGCTGGTGGAGGAAGCCGAGCGCAAGCTGGACAAGGGCAAGGCCGAGAAGATCGCGAAGAAGTTCAAGAAAGGCAAGGCCATGGACTTCGAGGATCTGAAGGACCAGTTCCAGCAGATGCGCAATATGGGCGGCATGGCCTCGCTGCTGGACAAGCTGCCCGGCATGGGCGGCCTGGCCAAGATGACCGAAGATCAGGCGGCGATGAAGCAGTTCAAGCATATGGAAGCACTGATCGATTCCATGACCCCGGGGGAGCGACGTAACCCGGAGCTGATCAAGGGCTCCCGCAAGCGCCGTATCGCGGCGGGCGCAGGTCTGGAAATCCAGGATCTGAACCGGCTCATCAAGCAGCAGAAGATGATGGGCAAGATGATGAAGAAGATGAAGGGCAAGGGCGGCATGCAGAACATGATGCGGGGCATGGGTGGCATGCTCGGCGGCCAGGGTGGTTCGGGTGGCCCCGGCGGTATGGGCGGTATGGGCGGTCCGGGCGGCATGCCCCCCGGCGGCTTCCCCGGGCTGTAACCGGGGCAGTAACCGGTGAAGGGCGCCAGAAACCTCTTTTAAAGTCATGTTGACATGGCTACAATGCGCACCCTTCGCAGTCCGCCCGGCCTGAAATGGGTCTGAAGGCGGCGCGAAATGGCGGTCTCCCGGGGGTGCTCCCTGCCGGTGAGGCCATTTTCAAGCGGATACGAAGGCAGGTTGCAGCGTGCAGCAGGCCGGGAAACCGGATTGAACGAAGGTATCTGAATCATGGTAGTTATTCGTCTGGCCCGTGGTGGCTCCAAAAAGCGTCCTTTCTATCACGTTGTGGTGACCGACAGCCGCAATGCCCGCGACGGCCGTTTCATCGAGCGTCTGGGTTACTTCAACCCGATCGCCCGTGGTGGTGAGATCCCCCTGAAGCTGGAACTGGAGCGTATTGATCACTGGCTGGGTCAGGGCGCCACCCCGTCCGACCGCGTCAAGTCGCTGATCAAGGAATGCCGCAAGCAGAACGGCTGATGCTGGCGAACGACGATGCCCTGATTGTGGGTCGCGTCAGCGCGGCCCATGGCATCAAGGGATGGGTGAAGATCGTTTCGTTCACCGATCCCAAAGAGAATATCTTCAGCTACGGGCCCTGGTACCTGAAAGGCCCGGATGGCTGGCAGGCGGTCAAGTTGACCAACGGTCGCCCCCAGGGCAAGGGTCTGGTAGCCCGGATCGATGCCTGCGATGACCGCAACGTCGCGGAAGCCACCCAGGTGGGGCGTGACATTGCGGTCCCCCGTTCGGCGCTGCCGCCGGCCGGTGAGGATGAATATTACTGGCGTGATCTGATCGGTTTGCAGGTCAAACTGCCCGACGGTCGCGCGCTTGGCGTGATACGCCGCATGCTGGAAACCGGCGCCAACGATGTCATGGTGGTGCAGGGTGAGGTCGGCAGTCTCGACCGCAAGGAGCGCCTGGTGCCGTGGATTCTGGATCAGGTGGTGTTGCGGGTGGATCTGTCGGCAGGGCTGGTCGAGGTGGACTGGGACCCGGACTTCTGAGCGAGAGGCCGCGATGAACATTGCCGTGCTGACGCTGTTTCCGGAGATGTTGCAGGCCATCACCGGGTATGGTGTGACAGGACGCGCTGCCGAACGGGGGCTGCTGTCCGTAACGCCGGTGAATCCACGGGATTTCACCCATGACCGGCACCGCACCGTGGATGATCGCCCTTTTGGTGGCGGCCCCGGCATGTTGATGAAGATGGAGCCGCTGATGGCGGCGCTCACCGATGCCCGCCAACGCGTCGGTGAACAGGCCCGGGTGGTGTATCTCACCCCGCAGGGCAAACGGCTCGACCAGCAGGCGGTGGACCGCCTGGCGCAAGAGCCGGCGATGATTCTGATCGCGGGCCGCTATGAGGGTATCGACGAGCGGTTTGTGGAAGCAGAAGTCGATGAGCAGTGGTCGATGGGTGACTATGTGCTCAGTGGCGGCGAATTGCCGGCCATGGTGCTGATAGACGCCATGGCGCGTCGCTTGCCCGGGGTGCTCGGGCATGAGGGCTCGGCAGAGCAGGACTCCTTCAGCGGTGAGCTGGAAAACCTGCTGGATTGTCCCCACTACACGCGCCCGGTGGAGTTTGCCGGCCGACGTGTACCGGATGTACTGCTCAGTGGACACCACGAAGCAGTGCGCCGTTGGCGTCTCAAGCAGGCCTTGGGGCGCACCTGGCAACGCCGGCCCGATTTGCTCGCGGCCCGCAAGGCGTCGCCGGGGCTGAGTGAGGAAGAACAGACACTGCTGGCGGAATTTATCCGCGAGCAGGAAACCGGATCTGGTGACGGTCACGATTGACCGGACCAGCAAGCTTGAGATTACAGGAGCAGGCAGTCATGAGCGGCAAGAAACCCCTGGTGCAGGATATCGAACAGGCCCAGCTGAAGAGCGATGTGCCCGACTTCGCACCCGGTGACACCGTCACCGTGCAGGTGAAGGTGAAAGAAGGCAACCGTGAGCGTCTGCAGGCGTTCCAGGGCGTTGTGATTGCCAAGCGCAACCGTGGCCTGAACTCTGCGTTCACCGTTCGCAAGGTGTCCCACGGCGTGGGCGTCGAGCGGGTGTTCCAGACTCACAGCCCGCTGGTGGACAGCATCAAGGTGGAGCGCCGTGGTGACGTGCGCCGTGCCAAGCTGTACTTCCTGCGCGACCGTTCGGGCAAATCCGCACGGATCAAGGAAAAGGTACGCACCACCGCCAAATAAGGCGCTGCTGCGGTATCACGCACGGCCACCCTCGGGTGGCCGTTTTGCGTTGTGCTGATGTTGCCGGGTCCTGATGCTGCCAGAGAGCGTCAGGCGTTCTTCAGGCCCCGATACAGCGCCAGCAGCACGATGGCGCCCAGCGTGGCGGTGACAATGCCGCCCAGGCTGAAGCTGTTCACCGGCCCGGCCAGGCCGGTCGCGCTGCCCAGCCAGCCCCCCACGAAAGCACCGGCAATGCCGATCAGGATGGTCACGACGAAACCACCCGGGTCCTTGCCCGGCATGATCCATTTGGCCAGTAGGCCTGCGATCAGCCCCAGAATGATCCACGAAATGATGCCCATGCGCCTTGCTCCCTGGTGATGGTGTTCCCGTAAATAGAGCATGTGGCGGTCTGGCTCTGCAACTGCGATGATTCGACACCATGACGCATCACGCCCCTTCCCCGGATTCCACGGCACTGGCCGCCGACACGGCCCTGGTGGAGCAATGGCTGGACGCCAGCTGGATGGAGAAAGGGCTCAGTGACCACAGCCTGAGCAATTACCGCCGTGACCTGCTGCAACTGGCGCAGTGGTTGCTGGCACAGCGCCACTATGGACTGATCGGGTGCCATCGTGGTGATCTGTATGACTATCTGGCTGACCGGCAACGGCAGGGCATGAGCCCGCGCTCGGTGGCCCGGCAGTTGTCCGCCTTGCGCGGCTTCTATCGCTGGCTGTTGCGCGAGGGCCGGATCAGTGAGGACCCGACCCTGCGGGTGGAGCGGCCGAAGCTGGGCCGGCCCTTGCCGAAGACCCTGACTGAGGCGGATGTCGAGGCGCTGCTGGCGGCGCCGGACACCGCGACCCCGCTGGGGCTGCGGGATCGTGCCATGCTGGAGGTCCTGTATGCCGCCGGGCTGCGGGTGTCTGAACTGGTCGGGCTGACGCTCACCCAGGTCAGTTTGCGTCAGGGGCTGGTGCGCATTGTCGGCAAGGGCAACAAGGAGCGGCTGGTGCCGTTGGGTGAAGAGGCACTGGCCTGGCTGGAGCGATACCTGCGTGAGGGCCGTGCCCTGTTGCTCGGCAGCAACCCCAGCGAGCAGGTGTTTCCGGGCCGCGCCGGGGCCGTGATGACGCGGCAGACGTTCTGGCACCGTCTGCGCCAGCTGGCGATACAGGCAGGGGTGCACAAACCGCTGTCGCCCCATACACTGCGGCATGCGTTTGCCACGCATCTGCTCAACCATGGGGCGGATTTGCGGGTGGTCCAGTTGCTGCTGGGGCACAGCGATCTGTCGACCACGCAGATTTACACACATGTGGCCCAGCAGCGCCTGAGGCAGCTGCATGCGGCCCATCACCCCCGGGCGGGAAACCCGCGCCCGAAAACGGGGTCTGACAAGCAGCACACTGACGGAGAACCATAATGAGACTGTTTCATGCCACGGCACTGGTGGCATCACTGGTGCTGTCCCTCGTACTGCCCCTGGGGGTCACGGCGGACGAGAATGCCGAGGTGAAGCGCCGGATCGAGGCCAGCCTGGGCAGCAGTGGCCAGCCGGTGCGGGTGACTGAGGTGTCGCCCTCGCAGATTCCGGGGGTTGTCGAAGTGGTGGTCAACGGGGCGGAGCGGTTTTTCGCCTCGGAGGATGGCCGCTACCTGATTGCCGGGGACATGTACGAAATGCAGGCCACTGGTCCGGTCAATGTGATCGACAAGCGCCTGGAGAGCGTGCGCGAGGCCCTGTTCAAGGAGCTGGACGACGCGCAGCTGGTGAGTTTCACGGCGAAGGACGAGAAAGCCGAGCTGATCGTCTTTACCGACCCCTCGTGCGGCTACTGCCGCCGGCTGCAGGGGGATATGGAGACCCTTAACAACGCCGGTATCACGATTCACTACCTGGCCTACCCGCGCGCCGGGGCCGACTCGGAGCCGGGTCAGCAGATGCAGCAGATCTGGTGTGCCAGTGACCGGCAGAAGGCCATGAATGACGCCAAGCTGCGTGGCCGCCTGAGCGAGCGGGTTCAGGTGCGCAGCACCTGCGGCAGCGTGGTCGGCGAGCAATACCGTCTTGGCGCCCAGGCGGGCGTACGTGGTACCCCGGCGGTGTTTACCCTGGATGGCCGCCAACTGGGCGGTTACATGCCGGCCGACCGCCTGATCGAGACCCTGGGGCTGGGCGGCTGACCCGCCGCAACCGGGCCGCTGCCAGAGCGCTGAAAGCCGCGCCGTTACTGGCGCGCGCCGATTGACGCCAGCGGGGCACCCAAGTAAGGTGTCCCGCTTTCCGTGTGTACCCTGATGAACCCCGAGGCCCTTCGTGGAAGCTGAATTCCAGCGCATCCGGCGTCTGCCCCCCTACGTCTTCAATATCGTTGGCGAATTGAAGAAAGCCGCCCGTGCGCGTGGTGAAGACATCATCGATTTCGGGATGGGCAACCCGGATCAGCCGACCCCGCCGCATATCGTGACCAAGCTTACTGAGACGGTCCAGCGCGGGGACACACACCGGTACTCGCAGTCCAAGGGCATTCCGCGCCTGCGCAAGGCAATCTGCGACTGGTACCAGCGCCGTTACAACGTCACGCTGGACCCGGACAGCGAGGCGATTGTCACGATCGGTTCCAAGGAAGGCCTGTCGCATCTGGCGCTCGCCACCATGGGGCCAGGTGACACTGTGCTGGTGCCCAATCCCAGCTACCCGATTCACCCTTACGGCTTTGTCATTGCCAATGCCGATATCCGCCACGTGCCCATGGTGGAGGGGATGGACTTCTTCGCCGAACTGGAACGGGCCCTGAAGGAAAGCTGGCCGCGTCCGAAAATGCTGGTGCTGAATTTTCCTGGCAACCCCACCGCCCAGTGCGTGGATCTGGCGTTTTTCGAGAAAGTCGTGGCCATTGCGCGCGAATACGGCATCTGGGTGGTGCAGGACATTGCCTATGCGGACATCGTGTTCGATGGCTATCAGGCGCCGTCTATTCTCCAGGTGCCGGGTGCGCGTGATGTTGCCGTGGAGTTCTTCTCATTGTCGAAGAGCTACAACATGCCCGGCTGGCGTGTGGGCTTCTGTTGCGGCAATGCGGAACTGGTCGGCGCCCTGGCGCGGATCAAGTCCTATATGGATTACGGCACTTTTACGCCGATCCAGGTGGCGGCTATCGCCGCGCTGGAAGGTGACCAGCAGTGTGTCAGTGATATTCGCGACATGTATCAGCGGCGCCGCGACGTGTTGTGCCAGGGCCTGAACGATATCGGCTGGGCGGTGACACCGCCCCGTGCCACCATGTTTGTCTGGGCGAAAATCCCCGAGGCTTACCGTGCCATGGGGTCGCTGGAGTTCAGCAAGAAGCTGCTGGAGAACGCCCAGGTGGCGGTGTCACCGGGGATCGGCTTCGGAGAGTATGGGGACGATCATGTGCGCTTTGCGCTGATCGAGAATGAACATCGCACACGGCAGGCGATCCGGGGCATTCGCAAGATGTTCCGTCAGGACGGCCTGCCGGGTGGCGGAACCGGGTGAGTAGGGTGATGAGCGAGGTCAAGCAAGTGAAACCTGTGAAGGTGGGGATCGCCGGTCTGGGGACGGTGGGCAGCGGTACGGTCAATGTACTCAAGCGCAATGCCAGCGAGATTGCGCGCCGCATCGGTCGCCCGATCGAGATCGCTCATATCGGTGCGCGTCGCGACAACCCGGCCTGTGATATCCACGGCATTCGCGTATCCCGCGATGTGTTCGCGCTGGCGGCCGACCCGGAGCTGGATATTCTGGTGGAACTGATTGGCGGTACCGACACCGCCCGCGAGCTGGTGCTGGCTGCCATTCGCAATGGCAAGCATATTGTGACGGCCAACAAGGCCCTGATTGCCGAGCACGGCAACGAGATTTTCCAGGCGGCCCACGAGAATGGTGTCGACGTGGCCTTTGAAGCCTCGGTGGCTGGAGGTATCCCTATTCTCAAGGCGCTGGGAGAAGGGCTGGCGGCGAACCATATTCACTGGGTCGCCGGCATCATCAACGGCACCGGCAATTTCATCCTGACCGAGATGCGTGACAAGGGCCGTGATTTTGCCGACGTGCTCAAGGAAGCCCAGGCGCTTGGTTATGCGGAAGCGGATCCAACGTTCGACGTTGAAGGTATCGACGCCGCCCACAAACTGACCATCCTGGCCTCCATCGCGTTCGGCATCCCGCTGCAGTTCAGCAAGGTCTACACCGAGGGCATCAGCCGTATCACCGCCGAGGATATCAAGGCAGCGGATTATTTCGGCTACTGCATCAAGCACCTGGGCATCGCCAAGGACACCGGCAACGGGGTCGAATTGCGCGTGCATCCGACGCTGGTCCCGAAGGAAGTGCTGCTGGCTTCGGTCAATGGTGTGATGAACGCGGTGATGGTGGACGGCGATGCCGTGGGCCCGACCCTGTTCTACGGTGCGGGCGCTGGCGCTGAGCCCACGGCGTCAGCGGTGGTGGCGGACATCATCGAGCTGGGCCGTGCCCTGACCGTGGACCATGACGAGCGCGTGCCCTATCTGGGTTTCCATGCCGAGTCGATGTCCGAGGCGCCGGTACTGCCGATGGACGATGTGGAATGCTCCCACTACATCCGCCTGCATGTGCAGGACCGGACGGGCGTGCTGGCTGACATTACCCGCATCCTCAGCGACAAGGGTGTCAGTATCGAGGCCATGTACCAGAAGGACGTGGACGACGGCGAGGCCGTGCCCATCGTGCTGATGACGCACCGCATCCGTGAAAGTGCCCTGCGCGAAGCGCTGGAACAGATTGCTGCCCTGGATGCCGTGCTTGACGATATAATGCGCATCCGCGTGGAAATGCTCGACGCCTGAGCCCCGACGACACCGAGATATCGAGAACCGTTATGCCATTTCGTGACCGCTACACCGGCCTGATCAACCGCTACCGTGACCACCTGCCGGTCAATGATGACACGCCGGTCATCAGCCTGGGCGAGGGCAATACCCCGCTGATCCGCCTGAAAAACATTCCCCGCCATCTGGGCAAGGACGTGGACATCTACGTCAAGTACGAAGGCCTGAACCCCACCGGCTCCTTCAAGGACCGTGGTATGACCATGGCGGTGACCAAGGCGGTGGAAGAGGGCAGCAACGCCATCATCTGCGCCTCCACCGGCAACACCTCGGCGGCCGCCGCCGCTTATGCGGCGCGCGCGGGCATCACCGCGTTCGTGATTATTCCGGAAGGCAAGATCGCCATGGGCAAACTCGCCCAGGCGATGATGTACGGCGCGGTGATCATGCAGATCCGTGGCAACTTCGATGAGGGCATGGAGCTGGTCAAGCAAGTGGCGGCGCAGGCGCCGGTGACCATCGTCAACTCGGTGAACCCGTACCGCTTGCAGGGGCAGAAGACGGCAGCTTTCGAGATCGTTGAAGAGCTGGGCCGGGCCCCGGATTACCACTGCCTTCCGGTGGGTAACGCAGGCAACATTACTGCCCACTGGATCGGGTACTGTGAATATTCCGCCGCGCGCGGCTCGGACGTGACCCAGTCCTGTTCGTTTTGTGGTGGCAACTGCCGTTACGCTGGCGGCCCGGTGGTGGGTAATCGCCCGATCATGGTGGGCTATCAGGCCGAAGGCTCTGCGCCCTTCATGCGCGGTGCAGCGGTGAAGAACCCGGAGACCGTGGCGACCGCCATTCGTATCGGTAACCCGCAAAGCTGGGAGCAGGCGCTGAAAGTGAAGGAAGAGTCCGGCGGCTGGTTCGATGAACTCAGCGATGACGAGATTCTGGCGGCGCAGAAGCTGCTGGCCGAAAAAGAGGGTATTTTCTGCGAGCCCGCGTCGGCGGCATCGATCGGCGGCGCCATGCGGGACATTCGCTCCGGCCGCATCCCTGAAGGCTCCACCGTGGTGTGCACCCTCACCGGTAATGGCCTGAAGGACCCGGATACCGCGATTGCCCAGTGCCGTGACGCGCGCATGGTGACCATTGATGCCGAACTGGACTCAGTGAAAGACGCCATCCTGTCGCATATGTAATACTGAAGACCTCATGAAGTAAAACACGGCAAAGGATGTCCCCGGCAGAGGCCGGGGTTGCCAGTCTCGATACATGAACTGGTTGTGAATGAATATGCATACCTTGCCTGCGGCGGATACTGATGCCGTTTTCCAGAGTTACGGACGATGCTGTCGCACCGACGCGTTCTTTGCCGATTTCTATGACCTGTTCATGAGCAAGTCGGAAACCATCCGTGCCGTCTTCCAGAACACCGACATGCCCGAGCAGCGCCGCCTGCTGCGGGCCGGCGTGATGTGGCTGATCATGTACGCCCGGGGCGCATCGGGCGGCAAGCTGCGTGATCTGGGGCGCACCCATAACCGTGACGGTTACAACATCAACCCGGCCTGGTATGGCCAATGGCTGGATGCCCTGGTGGAAGCCGTGGCCCGTCATGACAAGCAATACAGTGACGAACTGGGGGCGCAGTGGCGCCGTGTCCTGACACCCGGCGTTGACCTGATTCGTGACGCTTACTGAGTTGCACTTGCCATCCCCGGCCTGAGGCAAGACACTGATCTGCAGAACAACACCTGATAACGGACTCTATGGAATGGAGGCAACCGATGTCCAAGGGGTTCCTGCTGGTCAGTCTGCTGGCGCTGTCTGCGCTGGTTCACGCTGATACCGCTGCGCTCAGCGGTGGTGTCTGGTTCAATCACGCTTTCGACGACAATAATCCGCTGGACCGTGAAACCGGTGGCGAGGTGGGCGATGTCGCGCTGATCCTTTACGCTGATGACGGCGGCCGCTTCGATGACTACCGTCTGGGTGTGGAATTTCGCCTGGGTGACGGTTCCTTCACGCAACCGGAAAACAATCACACCGGGAACAACTTCGGTTTCAAGTACGCCTGGGTCGGGCGCCAGTTCAGCGAAACGGCACTGCTGCAACTGGGCAAGGTGGCGGTACCCTTCGGCGTGCCGCGCCTGAACTTCTGGCCCGGTGAAATGCTGCGCGGTGGCTACGGTGACGTTCAGGATATCGGTGTGCGTTTTGAAGATCGTGTTGGCGCCTGGCGTTATGCGGTGGGCTATTTTCACGCCGATGATTTCGGCGGCACCAGTACCGACACCATGGATGACAACGGCCACTGGGGCCAGTCGGTCTGTAATGATCTGGTGGCAGGGGATTGTGATCTGGCCTATCGCAAGGTGCAAACGCTGGCCGGAACGCTGGACTGGGAGATTGACACCCATCACACCCTCGGGCTCGGCGCCCAGGCGGGCCGATTGCAGGATCTGGCGCCGCTGGTCGACGAGTCCAATACGGTGTCCGGCCGCAGCCGCGTGAATGGCGACCATCAGGCGCTGGCGCTCAACTACCAGTACCGGCGCGGCAACTGGCAGCTGGCGGCGCAACACATCGAAGTGCGCCGTGATCTGCCGCGTGTCGACGAGACGGTCAGAAACGGACGTCAGGTGCTGACCACCGGCTATCACCGCGACCGCTGGTTCTTTTTTGTGGAAGGCAGTAGCGCAAAAAGTCGCACACAGGGCGCCACGACCGACCGCGTTTATGGCTGGTCGCCTGGTGCCCGCTATCACTATGGTCCAGGCTGGATCTATCTGGAGTATCTCTGGCAGAACGGTGATATCGACCGTGCCGGGGATATTGTGGAAGGTGATTTCGATGCCGTGTATCTGACGGCGGATTTCTATTTCTGATCAGGAGCTGTCTTTTGAAGCCCTCGAATCTGACCATTCAGCCTTTTGTGTTTGGCGCCTCCTCTGCGCTGATCCTGCTGTTTGTGGTGCTGAGTTTCCTCTATACCGCCGAGATGGGCGAGACGTTCAATGCTGCCCAGGCGGCCTTTGCCACCTATGCGGGCTGGTTCTACGTTATTTGCGTGAACATCTTCCTGATCTTCGTGGTCAGCCTGATGTTCAGTCGTTACGGGCGCATTCGCCTGGGCGGGCAGGAGTCCGAGCCTGAATTCACCACACGGGGCTGGCTGGCCATGTTGTTCTCCGCCGGCATGGGTATCGGCCTTGTGTTCTGGGCCGTGGCCGAGCCGATTTATCACTACACGTCACCGCCCCAGGGTCTTGAAGGGGCCACGGTCGATGCCGCCAAGCGCGCCATGACCATCACGCTGTTTCACTGGGGCTTTCATGCCTGGGCCATTTACGCCGTGGTCGGGCTGTCGCTGGCGTTCTTTGCCTACAATCGCGGCCTGCCGCTGACTGTGCGCTCTGCATTCTATCCCTTGCTGGGCGAGCGCATTCACGGCCCCATCGGTCACGCGATTGATGTGCTGGCGGTGGTGGCCACCATGTTCGGGCTGGCCACTTCGCTGGGGTTGGGCGCCCAGCAGGTCAACGCGGGCCTGGGTGTCCTGATGGGGGTGGAACAGGGCACCGGGCCCCAGATGATCATCATCGGCGTCATTACCCTGATCGCCCTGGTGTCGGTGATCAACGGCCTGGATGGCGGGGTACGGCGTCTGTCTGAAGTGAACATGGGGCTGGCGGCCCTGCTGATGCTGTTCATCTTTGTGCTGGGCCCGACGCTGTTTATCCTGAACTCCGTGATCCAGAATTTCGGCGGTTATCTGCGTGAGCTGATTGAACTGAGCACCTGGACAGAGTCCTACGGCAACACCCAGTGGCAGCACACCTGGACCATTTTCTACTGGGCCTGGTGGATTGCCTGGAGTCCGTTCGTGGGCATGTTCATTGCGCGCATTTCCCGTGGGCGCACCGTACGTGAATTCATTACGGCGGTACTGCTGGTGCCCGCCCTGATTACAGCGGTCTGGATGACGGTGTTTGGCGGCTCGGCCCTGCATGAAGAAGTGTTCGGCGCCGGGGGCATCTCCGAGGTGGTGCGGGAGGATTATGCGCTGGCGCTGTTTGCCCTGCTGGAGCGTTACCCGGCCATGCTGCTGACCTCAGGTGTGGCCGTGGTGGTCATCGTCAGCTTCTTTGTCACCTCGTCGGATTCCGGCTCGCTGGTGGTGGACACCATCACCTCCGGGGGCGCGGAGGATTCGCCGATGGTACAGCGGGTGTTCTGGGTGATTGCTGAAGGCGTGGTGGCCGGGGCCCTGTTGCTGGCTGGCGGGCTCAAGGCATTGCAGGCCGGTTCGGTGCTGACCGGCCTGCCGTTTGCACTGGTGTTGCTGGTGATGTGCTACAGCCTGCGCCGTGGCCTGCATGAAGAGTGGCGCGAACTGCGGGCCGCCGGTGACGAGCCCGAGTTCCTGTGGCAGAAAGGCCGCCTGTCTCGTTTTCGGGATGGCAACGGTTCAGGTGGCCAATAAGGTGGTCTTGTTGATGGTGTGCTGCAACTTGAACAGCGCCGGGAAATGCGCCCCGAGCACGGCCTTGCCGGTGGTCAGCAGCGCCCCGGACAGATCGCGGTCCGGGTCGGCCCAGCAATAGATGCTGATAAAGCCCAGGTGGCCGAAGGCGTTCGGCGTGCCCGGCCCGTACAGGCTGATGCGTTTCGCGCCAAGCATGAAACCCGGTGAGAATTCCAGCGGCAACATCAGAGTACGGTCGATGCGGCCGCCGCGCCCGGTGCGACCCACGGCGCGGCGCACGGTGTCCGGATGGAACAGTTGCTGATCACCGTAGCGGCCGTCGTCCAGCAGCATCTGGAAGAAGCGGCTGGCCTCTTCCGCCGTGGCGTACAGATTGCCCGCCGGGATAGTGGCATCCAGAAAACGCGGATCATTGGAAATTTCCACCACCTCCTGCAATCCGCCGCCCACGGCATGACGCAGGAAGCTGTCCACCGGCGCCAGTTGCAACCCGGTGGCCACATTGCGGGCGGGTGCCACGGAGGGGTCTGCCAGACCAAACGTGAAGTGACGCATACCCATGGGCTGACGGATCACCCGATCCAGCAGCTCATCAATCGAGGCGCCGGTAACACGCCGGATCACTTCGCCCAGCACGAAGCCCGCGGTGATGGCGTGATAGGCCTGCTGGCGCCCGGGCTTTTCCGGTCGCGCGCGGCTCATCAGGGTCATGATGCGATCGTAATCGAACAGGTCTTCGGGAGTGACGGGTTCGCGGATACGGGGCACCCCGGCACGGTGAGTGAGCACATGCATCAGGGTGGTGCGGTGCTTGCCCGCCTGACCGTACTCCGGCAGGTAGTGGCTGACGCGTTGATGCATGTCCAGGGCGCCCTGCTCGGCCAGATGGTGCACCAGCATGGCGGTCACGGCCTTGGAGGCGGAGAACAGGCAGACCGGGGTATCGACGGTTAGAGGGGTGCCGAGCTCCGGGTCAGCGTAACCCAGCGCCCGGTCCAGCACGGTCTGCCCGCGATGTCGCAGGTGCAAGGCCACCCCTGGACTCATGCCGGTGCCATACAGACGCTCCAGATCGCGCTCAATCGCGTTCAGGGCGGCGGGCGACAGCCCGGTCTCTCCCGGTGCGGCCTCTGCTCCAGCGTCGCTGTGGCGCGTCAGGGGCGAGGTGGTGTAAGCGGGCACGGCAAGGCGCGGTAACATGGCCATGGGCAGAGAGCGCTCCGAAACGGTCAAATAAGGTGTCATGAACTGCCTGCCATTGTGCGCAGGCGCCACCCGGGGTCAATGGCAGGTGGCGTCAAACTGGTCTGCGCTGACGTCATTGCACAAGGTGATTGTACAAGAGAGCGCCCGGTAGCGGTTGCATACAAGCCCTTGCACCCCGCCGGTCAGGATAATGTATCGTTAGCTGGACAAGAACAGGAGTGCGCCATGACCACCATCAAGCAGTCGGGTTTTCAGAGCTTTGCAGAGTTCTACCCGTACTACCTTCAGGAACACAGCGACAGCACCTGTCGGCGTCTGCATTTTGTCGGCACCAGCCTGGTGATTGCCTTGCTGGCGGTGGTGATCGTGGGGCCGCTGAGCGCCTGGTGGCTGCTGGCGCTGCCGGTGATCGGTTACGGCTTTGCCTGGGTCGGCCATTTCTTCTTCGAGAAGAATCGCCCGGCCACCTTCAAACACCCCTGGTACAGCCTGGCGGGTGACTTCGTCATGTGGAAAGACATCCTGACCCGCCGTATCGACTGGTAATCGCCGGTCAGCCAAGCACGCCCTGCTGTTGCAGGGCGGTGTATTCCTCGTCGCTCAGCCCCAGTTCCCGTTTCAGAATGTCCTCGTTGTGCGCGCCGACCTCCGGGCCGGGCCATTGTGTGCGGCCCGGTGTGCCGGTCAGGCGGGGCAGGATCGCCGGGATCTTCAGGGGCTTGCCGTTGATCTCGACCTGCTCGAACAGGCCGCGTGCCTGGAAGTGCGGGTCGGCGACCATGTCCGCCGCTGAATAGATCGGCCCCGCAGGTACCCGCGCGTCTTCCAGAATGGCCAGGACCTGCTCGCTGGGCAGGCCTGCGCACCAGTCGGTCAGGGCGGCATCAATGTCGGCTTCGTGCTCGACACGGCCCGCGTTGCTGGCCAGCCGCGCATCATCGGCCATGTCCGGGCGGCCAGCGGCCTGCATCAGGCGCTTGAAGATCGAGTCGCCATTGCCACCGATAATGACGTAACGACCGTCGCTGCACTGATAGGTGTTGGTGGGCACGATGCCGGTGACCGTGGAGCCGGAGGGGCCGCGCACCAGACCGGTGGCATCGAACTCGGGGATCACCGCTTCGAGCAGATTGAAGACCGACTCGAACAGCGCGATGTCCACCACCTGGCCGGTGCCGCCACGCTCGCGCTCGAACAGGGCCAGCAGGATGCCCAGTGCAGCATGGATACCGGCCAGTGTGTCGCCCATGGACAGGTTCGGGCGCACCGGACGGCCGCCGGGAAATCCGTTTACATGACGAAAGCCGCCGACGCCCTCGCACACGGAGGCATAGCCGGGTTTATGTGCCCAGGGGCCAGTCTGGCCGTAACCGGAAATGCGCGCATAGATCAGTTGCGGGGCGGTCTCACGGAAGTCGTCCGGACCCAGCCCCCAGTTCTCCAGCGTGCCGGGGCGGAAGTTCTCGATCACCACATCGGCGCCTTGCATCAACTGGCGGGCCAGCGCCACACCCTGGGGTTGCTTGAGATCCAGTGTCACGCATTTCTTGTTGCGTCCCAGGCTGCGCCACCACCATGAGGTGCCGGTGTCATCCAGTTGTCGCCAGCCACGAATGGGGTCGCCGCCGGGGGGCTCGATCTTGATGACTTCCGCGCCGAAATAGCCCAGCAAGGTGCCGGTAAAGGGTCCCGCCAGCAGCTGACCCAGTTCGATAACGCGGATGCCTGCCAGCGGCTGGCGTGGTGTGGTGGACATGCGACGCTCCCTGGTGTTTTTTTGCTGCTATGCTCGCAGCGGATTTCCACTTGAAGGGCAAAAAGAGTATGACACCTGACGCCGGAAAAACAGGACCGCTGGCGGCGCTGCATGAGCACCTGCATCAACTGTTGCCGCAGGCGCGCCTGGCCTGGACGCCCCTGCCGCAGGTGCCGCGTGTGTCCCTGTGGCTGCTGGATGACATTCTGGGTGGGCAGCGGCTGGAGCCGGAGGTGATCAATGCCCTGATGGACGCGCCGCCGTACTGGTCGTTCTGCTGGGCTTCCGGGCAGGTGCTGGCGGCCTGGTTGCTGGCGCACCCGGAACAGGTGGCGGGGCGCACGGTGCTCGATGTGGGCAGTGGTTCCGGCGTGGTGGCCATCGCTGCGGCGCTGGCGGGCGCGGCGCGGGTGCTGGCGTGTGATGTGGACCCGGTGGCACGCACGGCCATCGCGCTGAATGCGGCTGGCAACGGGGTGCAACTGGAATTGTTGCCTGCGCTGCCGTCGTCGCTGGCGCAGGTGGATCTGCTGCTGGCAGCGGACATCCTCTATGACCGCGACAACCTCGGCCTTCTTGAAACCTTCCGCGCGGTCCCCACCGTCATACTGGCGGATTCGCGGGTCCCGGATCTGAATCCACCCGGGTATGCCCGGCTGGAAGAGGGCACAGCAACCACCTGGCCGGATCTGGGCGAATCGAGCCAGTTCAATCGGGTGCGGCTGTTCCGCTTCCCGAGGGCTGATTTTCCGGAACCCTGACAGCATCGCACCGGTCGAAACCGGCGAATCAATATCAACGCGTACAGGAGGCTGGCATCTTGCGAAAGGCAGCGTTGCGGCGTGCGTGGGCGCCGCTGATCGGACTTTTCTGGGGGGCGCTGATGGTCGGCTCGGCACAGGCTGTGCTGCCCGCTGCCACGGGGGAGGGCGACGCCCTGCCGTCGCTGGCGCCCATGCTTGAGCGGGTCTCACCGGCGGTGGTCAATATTGCCACCCACACACGGGTGCGCAGCCAGCCCAATCCGCTGATGGACGATCCCTTTTTCCGGCGCTTTTTCAATGTGCCGGAACAGCGTGGCCCGATGCCGGAGCGCCGTGCCACCAGTGCGGGGTCAGGGGTGATCGTGGACGCCGCCCAGGGCTATGTGCTGACCAACGCCCATGTGGTGCGCAACGCCGACGAAATCGAAGTGACCCTGGTGGACGGGCGCACCGTCAAGGCCGAGATGGTGGGCATGGACAGCCAGGTGGATCTGGCCGTGCTGCGGGTCAAGGCGGACGGGCTGGCGCAGATTGAAATCGCTGACTCGACCACCTTGCGCGTGGGCGACTTCGTGATCGCCATCGGCAACCCCTTCGGTCTCGGGCAGACGGTCACCTCGGGGATCGTTTCGGCGCTGGGCCGCACCGGGCTGCGGCTCGACGGTTACGAGAACTTCATCCAGACCGATGCCTCGATCAACCCGGGCAACTCCGGCGGCGCGCTGGTCAACCTGCGCGGCGAACTGGTGGGGATCAACACCGCCATCATCGCACCCGCCGGGGGCAATGTCGGCATCGGCTTTGCCATCCCCACGGAAATGGCGACCAACGTCATGGGGCAGCTGATTGAACACGGTGAAGTGCGCCGTGGGGTGCTCGGGGTCAGCATTCAGGATCTGGGGCCGGAACTGGCAGAAGCCTTTGACGTGAAGGAAACCCGGGGTGTGGTGATTACCCAGGTGCTGGAAGACAGCGCCGCCGCCGAGGCCGGGTTGCAGCCGGGTGATATCGTGACGGCGGTGGATGGTCGTCCGGTGGCGCGCGCCGCAGACCTGCGTAACCGCGTAGGCCTGTCGCCGGTGGGTGAGCAGATCCGGCTGGATATCCTGCGTGATGGTCGTGCCATGAGCGTGCTGGCGATCATTCGTGAAACCGGTGGCAGCAGCGCCGACGGTGAGGCGGTATCCCGCTACCTCAAGGGCGCCCGGGTGCGCGATTTGCGGGATGGCGAGATCGACTACGCCAGCAGCGGTGTGCTGGTGGAAGAGGTCGAGCGCAACAGCGCAGCGTGGCGAGCCGGCCTGCGCAGTGGTGATGTCATCATCAATGCCAATCGTCGCGACATCGTCAATCTGGATGAATTGCGTCAGGCCGTGCCCGACAAGGACGCTGCGTTGCTGTTGCGGGTCAATCGGGCCGGGGGCGTCTTCTTTGTGGTGATTCGCTGACGTCCGGCGGTGTGCGTGGCGGCCATGGGGGTGAGGCTCAATCGAGCTTCAGCCCCCAGTAGCCCGCCATGGTGGCAAAGCGGCGGCTGACCAGACGCAGGCAGAATATCTGCACCTTGTTCAGCGCGCCGGTCACCACCACAGGCCGGCCGCGCTCTGCGGCGCGCAGTCCGATACGGGCGACATCGGGGGCGTCCATCATGAACAGTTTCTGATACAGGCTGAGCTTCTGGTTCTGGCCTGCTGCGTCGAGGAATTCGGTGCGCGTGACGCCGGGGCAGACCACCGTGCAGGTGACGCCAGTGCCGCGCAACTCGAAATTGATCGCCTCACCAAAACTCAGCACATAGGCCTTGGTAGCGGCATAGGCAGCAAACAGGGGGCCGGGCTGGAACGAACCCACCGATCCGACCTGAATAACCTGCCCTTGGCCCTGCTCGATCATCGGCGTCAGGTACAGTCTGGTCAGTCGTGTCAGGGTGCTGACGTTCAGCTGCAGCATGCGGGTCAGGGCGTCGGGGTCCTGTTCGGCAAAATGGCCGTGAATACCGAAGCCTGCATTGTTGACCAGCAAATCAACGTGCAGTCCGGCATCACGCGTGCGCGCGAATAACTGATCCGCTGCGTCGGCGGCGCTCAGGTCGCAGGCGATCACGCTGACGGTGACACCGTGCCTGGTGCGCAGGGTTTGCGCCAGGGCATCCAGCGTGTCCTCCCGACGTGCGACCAGTACCAGATCCTTGCCCTGTGCCGCCAGGCAGCGGGCGAATTCGGCGCCGATGCCGCTTGAGGCGCCGGTGACCAGTGCACGGCCTGTGGCCGCCTTGCCGTTGCCGACTTTCGGGGGTGCAGCGGGGGTCGTTACCATGATGAAATCCTGGGGCAATGATGCAACAAGGCTAATGCAACAAGACTAACCGGATCACGCTGTGGAGGCCTCGACCGATGCGTACAACACAAGCTGACCGAGGCGCCGGAGCGCTGCCACTCTGGGGGCTGGCGCTGGCGGCCAGTCTGATTCCGCTGGTGACGATACACATGACCTATCTGGTGTCGGCCATCGAGGGGCATGTGCCCTGGTGTATGCCGTACTGGGACAGCTGCACCAGCATCAGCCGCACCGGCCGCTACGGGGTCAGCTATTTCATTTTCAAGGGTGCGATGCTGCCCGCTGCACTGCTGGGCATCATGTTCTGGTGGCTGAACGCGCGCTGGCTGCGCCGGTTGGGGGGCAGCGGGCGGGGTATCACCTGGTTGCCGTGGCTGGGGCTGGTGGCCTGCCTGTTTCTGGCAGCCTACACTATGGCCCTCGGGCATGCGGGTGACACCTTCCGCTTTATTCGCCGTACCGGCGTGATCCTGTATTTTTCCCTGACCTTCATTGCCCAGTTATTGCTGACGGCGGCGTTGCTGACGCTGCCCGCATGGCGCGACTGGGCCCGGCGGCTGATGCGTGTGTGCCAGACTGCCCTGGCCATCGGGATTCTGTCGGTGATCCTGACCACTTTCGCGTATGGACTTTACAGCCAGATCGACGATGCCTTCGAGTGGGTGTTGGCATTACTGGTGAACGGCCACGCCCTGGCGGTGGCGTGGCTCTGGTGGAAAAGTGATTTCCGCGCGCAGCTGCGTACGCGCTAGCGGCGCGCGGAAAGCGGTCAGCCGAGCATCATGTCTGCTGCTTTCTCCGCGATCATTACCGTGGGCGCATTGGTATTGCCGCCGATCAGCGTCGGCATGATCGAGGCATCGACCACGCGCAGCCCGTCCAGCCCGTGAACCCGGAGGCTGTCCGGGGCCACCACCGCCATGTTGTCGGTGCCCATCTTGCAGGTGCCGACCGGGTGATAGATGTTGTCGCACTTGCGGCGCAGGAAGTCGCGATAGTCATCATCCGTTTGCAGCGCTTTTTCCGGGAAGGCGCTGGCCCCCCGCCACGGCGTCAGTGCCGGCTGCTGCATGACGTCGGCCATGACTTTCATGCCCCGCACCATCCGCTCCACATCGTCTTCGTGGGACATGAAGTTGGGATCAATCAGTGCGTTGTCATTCGGGTTGGCACTGTGCAAGGCCACCCGACCGCGGCTCTTGGGCCGCAGGATACAAACGTGTGCCGAATAGCCCCAGCCCATGGCGAACAGCAGGTTCAGGCCGTGGTTGTCGAGCATGGCAGCGGTGAGGTGCAGCTGCAGGTCAGGAATCGGTTCTTCTGGCCGTGACTTGATGAAGCCGCCGGACTCCGCCACGTTGGAGGTCAGGGGCCCGTTGCGATAACGCAGGTATTGGTACAGTGCCTTGATATGCTTGGGCAGTGCTGCAGGTGACAGGCTCAGGGTGTCACGCTTCAGCGAGCGCGCCACCAGCAGGATGTCCGGGTGATCCTGAAGGTTTTCGCCCACGCCCGGCAGTTCATGCTGGACCTCGATGCCATGCTTGCGCAGCTCGTCGCCGGGGCCGATGCCGGACAGCAGCAATACCTGTGGCGAATTGATGGCGCCGCCGCAGAGCAGGGTTTCCCCGGCTTCGACGCGCTCGGTGCGTCCCTTGCGCTGATACTCCGCGCCGATCACCCGCTTGCCGTCGAGCAGCAGGCGGCTGACGCGGGCATCGGTAATCACGGTCAGATTGGGGCGCTCCAGCGCGGGATGCAGGTAGGCCCTGGCCACACCACAGCGCTCACCGTCTTTTTGTGTGACCTGGTAAAAGCCGACGCCTTCCTGTTTCTCGTTGTTGAAGTCGTTCGACAGGGGCAGTCCGGCTTCCCCGCAGGCCTGGATAAAGGCCTCGCTGACCGGGTGCTGATAGCGCAGATCCGAGACATTCAGCGGGCCGCCGGTGCCGTGGAACTCGCTGGCACCGCGCTCCTGATGCTGGCTGCGCTTGAAGATGGGCAGGACATCGTCCCAGCCCCAGCCCGCGTTGCCCAGTTCGGCCCAGTGGTCGTAGTCCCACTTGTGGCCACGGGTATAGATCATTGCGTTGACGGCACTGGAACCGCCCAGGGTCTTGCCCCGGGGAATATAGATTTCACGGTTATTCAACGCCTTCTGCGGCACCGTGTAGTAACGCCAGTTGCGCTTGTTGGAGCGCATCAGTGCGATAATGCCGGCCGGAATGCTGATCAGCAGGCTGTTGTCGGCGGGGCCGGCTTCGAGCAGGCAGACCTTATGGTTCGGATTTTCGGAGAGGCGATGGGCCATCACGCAGCCAGCGGAGCCGCCGCCGATGATCAGGTAATCAAAAGACATATGCGGGTGTCCTGTTGTTATCGCTGTGGACTGTCACAGTGCCGCCCACAATCGTGCTGCAATTGTAGGAAACCTCAAGCCAACACCGAAGTCTATTTGTGACCATTTGGTCATCACACGCCAGCGGAGCCTTTGCCATGACCCCATTCCCCTTGTCCCCCGCCACGGTGCTGGCCTGCCTGATGGTCCTGGTGTGGGTGGCCCCTGCCCAGGCCCGGCAGACGATCGCCAGCCCCGTCGAAGGCTGGGACGAGGTGATTTTCAGTGACCGCACGACCTACCGGGAGGACCCGGAGCGGGGCTGTATTCAGGCCCATGCCCGGGGCAGCGCCTCGGGGCTGATACGCGAAGTCCGGGCAGACGCCCGCGCCACGCCCTGGATGCGCTGGGCCTGGCATGCCGAGACGCCACTGAAACCGGGCAATGAAGCGGCGGAGCGCAGTCGCGCCGGGGATGATTTCGTCACCCGTGTCTA
>PNLU01000045.1 GCA_013823245.1 Alcanivorax sp. | reverse complement strand
CGGCACAGCGTTTGCCGCGCTTCGCGTACCATTGTTCCAGCGCCTGGCTGAAAGCGGCGTAGCGAGGTTTGAAGGCATCGATGTCCTCGGCTTCCAGGGTGATGACCAGCAGACGTCCGCGGCGCAGCAGGCCGGGCACACGGTCTTCCGTGATGGTCAGATGCGTGGGCAGGTCCGGGAAGTCCATGCAGGTCTCCTCAACCGGCGATGTCGCCATCAGGGGCCATGCCCGCGCGTGCCCTCTTGCGGGCGCGGCGCTCGGCTTCGGCGCGTTCTTCTTCAAGCTTCCAGTTCTGCACAGCCACCTGTGCCTTGATCTGCTCGATGCTGTCCAGCAGCGTATCACGCACCAGGGCGTTGAGCTGCTCTGCATCGCCGGCAGCATGTTCGATCAGATCGTTGAGCAACCGGTCAACGGTATCGCGATGATCCGGATGCGCGATGTCCTTGATCAACTGATCCAGCAGGGCCACGCCGACGTCGCGTACCGCATCGCCGATCAGGGCAATCGCCCTGGGCCCGGCCACCGGGATAGCGGCCAGTCGTGCGCCGCTGCGGGTGTTGGCCAGGGCATCGTCGGTCAGCTGCGACAGGTAATGGCCCAGCGGCTCACGGTAGTCCGCATGGGTGGCTTCTGCGGCGGCAATCAGGCGGCCGGCGGCATAGTCCACCAGATCATGTTGCCGGGGTTGCAGCACTTCAGTCTGGATACGATGCATCAGCGGGTTGCCCTGGCGGATTTCCCGTTGCACACCATCCAGCACATTGAGTACCACCCGGTCCGAGATTTCTTCCACCAGCACCTTGTAGTACTTGACCAGCGTGGCGCCCAGATAGGTCTCACGCATGTCGATGACACCGATACGCTGCAAGCGCAGCAGCAGGCTGACGATACGCAGTGTCCGCAACCAGCGGAAACCGCCGACCGGGATACAGCCGAGCAGGTCATACCAGTGCACGAACGGGAAAAAGAACCAGCGGTGGTAGGTGCCGCGCGCAATGGCGACGATCCAGCGGATCATGAACTCGGTCAGGTAAATGGCCACGAACCAGAGGTCGTAGTAAAAGAAATCCGCATGGATGGTGTCGTTATAGAACTGGAAGAACGCCGGGGTGGCACTTTCCAGTTGCTCCTGCACCCAGGACAGCGCAAACAGGGCATCGAACACGATCAGGGCCAGGTTGACGATCACCAGCAGGATCATGAAGACGTCGATCAGCAGGCCCAGCAGATCCAGCGGGTTGCCGCCGCGCAGGCGTTCCGGGTGCAGGCGCCAGACCATCAGGTCAGTCCCTGAAGTGAGCCCACACGGGGCAATGGTCAGAGGGCTTGTCCATGGCACGGATCTCGTAGTCAATGCCGCACGCTTCCAGACGCGCCGTCAGCGGCGCGGTGGTCAGCACCGTGTCGATCCGCAGCCCTCGGCGTGGCTCGCGCTCGAAGCCCTTGGAGCGGTAGTCGAACCAGCTGAAGCGGTCATCCACATCGGGGTGCAGCACGCGGTAGGTATCCGCCAGCCCCCAGTCGAGAAGCTCGTCGAACCAGGCGCGCTCTTCCGGCAGGAAGCTGCACTTGCCTTCACGCAACCAGCGCTTGCGGTTGCTTTCGCCGATCCCGATATCGATATCCTGTGACGAGATATTGAAATCGCCCATGACCGCCAGCGCTTCGTCAGGTGAATGGGCGTCCTGAAGATAGCGCTGCAGGTCGGCATAGAACTTTTGCTTGGCCGGAAATTTCACCGGATGGTCGCGACTCTCTCCCTGCGGGAAGTAGCCGTTGAGCACGGTCACGGCCTGGTCGCCCTCACCGAGCTGACCGATGATCATGCGTCGCTGGGCAGCGGCATCATCCCCGGGAAAGCCGTACTGCACATGATGCAGTGGCTGACGGCTGATCAGGGCGACGCCGTAATGGCCTTTCTGGCCGAAGAAGTAGGGGTGATAGCCCATGGCCTGTACCGCCTCGACCGGGAATTCGTCGTCCTGCACCTTGGTTTCCTGCAGGCCGATCAGATCGGGCTGGTGTTGCTGAATCACGGCTTCCAGTTGCGGCAGCCGGGCGCGGATGCTGTTGATATTGAATGAAACCAGCTTCATGCCTTCCTCCGTTGTCCGCTGGCATTGTAGGGGCAGCTCGCGCAAGCCACCAGTTTTTGCAGTGGGTACTTTTTTGCGGTTGGCACAAGCGTGCCCGGCATGCTTCCATACGGGCATCGTTACAGAGGGTGCCCCATGACACAACGCAGTACGCTGGTGTTTTCCCATGCCAACGGTTTCCCGGGCGGCAGCTATCACACCTTTCTTGAGCCCTTCCGTGAACATTACGACGTGCATGTCGTGGACCGTCTGGGTCATGACCCGGCCTGGCCGGTGGATGCCGAATGGGCCAGCCTGTCCCGGGAGCTGGAAGCCATACTGGCGAAGCTGCCGCACCCGCTGATCGGGATGGGACATTCCATGGGCGGTGTCCTGATGTGGCTGGTGGCCAGTCGGCGCCCGGAGTGGTTCAAGGCGCTGGTCATGCTGGACCCGCCGCTGGTGAACGGCTGGCAGGGTGTGGTGTTCAACACCGCCCGCCTGCTGGGTCAGGTTGATCGGGTGTCCCCGGCGGGACGCAGCAAGGGACGGCGGTCCACCTGGCCCAGTCGTGCCGAGGCCGAGGCCTACTTCGGTCGTCGACCCTTCTTCCAGCGCCTGGACCCGCGTTGCCTGGCGGATTACCTCGAAGCGGGCCTGGAGCCCGACAGCGCCAGCGGGGATGCTGGCGCCTTGCGCTTGCGCTATGCTCCGGAGGTGGAAGTGGCCGTATTTCGGACCACACCGGGTCATACAGGACGCATCGCCCCCCTGCGGGTGCCCGGGTTGATGGTGTCGGGCGCAGAGTCGGAACCCATGTTCCTGCCTGCGGCGCGACGCCATGCAAAGCGCCATGGAATGGTTCATCGTCTGGCGCCGGGCGGGCATATGTTTCCACTGGAACACCCTGAAGCGGCGGCAGACATCATTCTTGACGGGTTGAAGAGCCTGAAAGGCGGAGAGTGACGATGTCGCGCAGTGCTGAACAGCGCCCCCAGGAACGTCGTATCGAAGCGTGGGGCCTGTCCCTGCAAGGGCGTTTCTGGCCGGGGGAGGGGATGCCGATCCTGGCCCTGCATGGCTGGCTGGACAATGCCAATTCCTTCGTGCCGCTGGCGCAGCATCTTGATCAACCCCTTTTTGCGCTGGATTTTGCCGGACACGGCAAGTCCGCTCATCGCCCTTTCCACAGTGCGACCCATTACATCGATAACCTGCGCGACGTGCTCGCGGTGGCCGATGCCTTGCGTTGGGAACGTTTCATCCTGATGGGGCATTCCATGGGCGCCGGGGTGGCCAGTCTGTTTGCGGGGACCTTTCCCGAGCGCATTGCCGGTCTGGTGTTGCTGGAAGGGCTGGGGCCACCCACCACGCCGGGCAACGAAGCGCCGGTCACCTTGCGCAAGGCGATCAAGGCGATGCAGGGGCTGGGTGCCAAGCGCAAACCCCGTTACGCGCGGGTGGATGAAGCGGTGGCCGCTCGCACCCTGGGGTTTGGTGGCTTGTCCGAGGAAGCCGCGCGGTTGCTGTGTGAGCGCGGACTGGAGTCCGTTGCCGGGGGCTGGACCTGGCGCGCCGACCCGCGCCTGCGCCTGCCGTCTTCCCTGCGCCTGACCGAGGAACAGGTGCTGGGTTTCCTGTCGGCGATCACGGCCCCGACCCTGCTGGTCGGTGCGGAGCAGGGCCTGGAGGGCGGCGGCGCCTTTGCCGAGCGGGTTCGTCATGTGGCCGACCTGGACGTTGTGCGCGTTCCGGGCCGGCATCATGTGCACATGGAGGCTGCCGCCGCCGTGGCGGAGGTGATCCACCCCTTTATTGACCGTATCGCTCAATCCTGACGTGCTCTCGTCATCCGCCGTGCGTGGCGGGCGGGTATGATCTGTGTGCGCATTTCACATCACCTCTCATACCACTACGAGGAGAACAGCATGAAGGTTGTCGAACCAGCAGAACTGGCGAATTTTGTCGGGCAGGAGCTGGGTGCTTCCGAATGGTTCCAGATTGATCAGGACCGCATCAATGCGTTTGCCGACGCGACGCTGGACCATCAGTTCATTCACGTCAATCCGGAACAGGCCAGGGCGACGCCCTTTGGCACCACGATTGCCCACGGCTACCTCACCGTCTCGCTGCTGCCCTACCTGCAGACCACCATTGACGGCCTGATGGTGCCCAAGGGCCTGAAGATGGGCATGAACTATGGCTTCGACAAGCTGCGCTTCATGGCGCCGGTCAAGGTGGACAAGCGTATCCGCGCCCGGGCGACCCTGCTGGAGGCCACCGAGCGCAAGCCGGGGCAGTGGCTGCTGAAGTTCGAGTACACCGTGGACATCGAAGGGGAGGACAAGCCTGCCCTGGTGGCCGAGTGGCTGGTGATGTACTTCGTCTGATCTTTTTTTCGTAGAAAGTAGGGTATTGTCTCACCCGGAGGCGGCGCGAGTGCGGTATGCTGTCAACGTTGTGGAGGGCCCATTGGGGGGCACAGGCACAGCGCATACCGCAGACGCCCGCAGGTGACCGCGTTACACCGGTGACCCAGACAAGAGGCAGGACAATTCGATGACACAATTACCCGGCCGCTCGGGAGGCAAGCCGCGCCTCATCATGGTGGATGATTCACGGGTCATGCGCACAGCGGCAAAGAAAATGCTCGGTGATCGCTTCGATGTGGTGGTGGCCGAAGACGGGCAGAAAGGGTGGGATGCGATTCGTTCCGACCAGACCATCCAGGTGGTCTTCACCGACCTGTCCATGCCGGAGCTGGACGGTTACGGGCTGATCGAGCGTATCCGTACCTGTGATGACGCCGGCATCGCCGGCCTGCCGGTGATTGTGGTCACCGGTGCCGAGAACGATGAGGCGGCGCGTGAGAAGGCGCTGAATATCGGCGCTACGGACTTTATCACCAAGCCTTTCAATACGACCGATCTCACCGCCCGTGCGACCGCGCATGCGAACTATCAGCGTGCCCGCCGCGCGCTGGAAGAAAATACGACCATTGATGCCCTGACGGGCCTGGGCAATGCGGCCTTCTTCAACACACGTCTGAAGCAGGACCTTGCCTTTGCAGCGCGTCATCGCCATGCGCTGTCGGTGGTGCGGGTCGAGGTCGATCATTTCAACAAGCTGTTTATCCGTGCGGGCAAGGAAGCCGCTGATCAGTTGCTGGTGTCGGTGGCTGACCTGATGCGCCGTCTGATTCGCAAGGAGGATACGGCCGCCCGTATCGGCCTGGCACAGTTCGCCGTCACCTTGCCCACCGCAGACAGCCCGGGGGCCCGGGTCTTTGCTGAACGGCTTTGCCGTCAGGTGCGCGAACAGGTGATCAGCCATGGCGGGCGGCGCCTGCCGGTGACCTTGTCAGTGGGTGTGCTGACGCCGACGTTCCACCCGGGGCAGACGGCCCGTACCGTGCTTGAAGAAGCGGCGACCGTGCTGCAACATGCCGCCCATGCCGGGGGCGATCGCGTGGCGACCGACGACGACCTGCGCCGCCTGGCCCGTGACCGGTTACCGTCGGCCCTCAGTGATCCGCCGAAGGCCGCCTATTCGCCGCCGCCCATGAGCGTGGAGCAGGCGTTGGCGATGCTCAAGGCCGGACGTACCGAGGAGGTCAGGGCACAATTGCCGGTGCTGCGCCAGCAACTGGCCCCGCTGCTGGCATTGTTGCAATAGACGACACAGAAAACGGAGCCCCATGTGAGCGTCAATCTGGACCGCAGTCGATCCTTTCCCGTTTCTGCGCAGACGCTGTATAGCGTGTTGAGCAGCCGTGATTTCTATGCGGCGCGTTTCGCCATGTCCGGGGTCAGCGATTACGGTTATGAAGAGTCCCTTCAGGACGACGGCACCCTGACCCTGCGCTTCAGTCGTCAACTGCGTCTGGATTCGGGGCGAGGCAAGGTGCCGGGGTTTGCACGGCGATTCATCCCGGCGTCGGCGGCGTTGCTCACCGAGTTTGTCTGGCTGCCTGCGCAGGCGGCGCCGTTCGAGGCACGTTTCAGTGTCAATGTGAGCGGTGTGCCGGTGTCGGTGACCGGCACCATGCAAGTGCTGGATGCGGCGGGTGGTTGCCGCCAGATCCTGCATGCCGAAATTCGCAGTAATGTGCCTCTGGTGGGCGGCAAGCTGTGCCAATTGATCGCGGACCAGGTGGATCGTGGTCTGGAAAAGGATTCGCAGGCCACGCATCGTTATCTGGCCGATTCCGGTTTGCTGGTCAACGCCGGGCGGCCCTGATCAGCGCCGCCGCATACGCTCCCCGAGGGTTGCCATCTCGGCCAGAAAACGCGCTGGCCGCCAGCGCTTCGTGCGCCAGGCCCGGCGTGCGGTGGGGTGGGGCAGGATCAGGAAGTCATCATTGTCCAGACCCCGGAAAATGCGCTCTGCGATTTCTCTGGCCGAATAGTCCTGTTTTTCCAGCAGCTTTTCGAAGCGAGCCCGCGTGACCGGGTCCGGCGCGCGCAGTGACTCACCCAGGTTGGTACGGAAAAAGGACGGGCAGGCAACGCTGACCGCAATGCCCAGTGGCTGCAGTTCGCTGTAGAGACTCTCCGAGAGGCTGATCACGGCCGCCTTGCTGACGTTGTAGCTGCTCATGCCCGGTGGCGGTGTCAGACCGGCCATGGAGGCAATATTCAGGATGCGTCCGTTGCCCTGGCGTTTCATGGCTGTCAGGGCAGCACGCGCGCCGCGCACCACCCCCATCAGATTGATATCCAGCACCCAGTCCCAGTCGTCCGCAGGCAGCGTCTCGAACAGTCCCGCTGCCGCCACACCGGCATTGTTGATCATCAGGTCCAGTTGTCCCCAACGGCTGATGACCCGCTCCACCGCCTGACGCAGGTCGGCATCACGGCGCACATTGCAGTCGATGAACAGGTGCTCGGCATTGAGATCGGCCAGAGCCCGGCAGACCTCTTCGCCACGCAGGCTGTTGATGTCGGCAATCGCCACGCGATAGCCGCGTTCGCCTGCGAGCAGTGCCAGTTCGCGGCCCAGGCCGGAGGCGCCACCGGTAATCAGAACGGTCGGCGCAGCAGGATGACTCATGACGGGTGTCCTTCTTCTTGTTCAGAGCTGGTGCGCGGGCACCGACAACACATCTTCCTCGCCTTCGCTGCGTGCTATCAGCACCGCGCCGACGCTGTCGCCCCAGATGTTCACGGCGGTGCGGCACATGTCGAGCAGGCGATCCGTGACCAGGATCAGGCCGATGGCCTCCGGAGGCAGGCCCACCATGCCCAGAATCAGCGTGATGGCGACCAGGCTGGCGGCGGGTACGCTGGCGACGCCGATGGAGGTCAGCAGGGAGGCCACGACAATCATGAACTGCTGGGCCAGGGTCAGATCCATGCCGTAGGCCTGGGCGATAAAAATGACGGCTACGCATTCATACAGGGCCGTGCCATCCATGTTGACGGTGGCGCCCAGCGGCAGCACGAAGCTGGTGGTGCGGCGCGATACCCTGGCGCGTTTTTCCACGCATTCCATACTCAGCGGCAGCGTGGCGGCCGAACTGGCGGTGGAAAACGCGGTGAGCAATGCGGGGGTCATGGCCTTGAGGTGCCGTGTGGGTGAGCGTCGGGCCAGAAGGCGAATGGCCAGAGGCATGACGACAAAGGCATGGACGGCCAGCGCCAGCACCACGGTAAGAAAGAACCAGGCCAGCGGTGCCACGGCATCAAAACCGGTGCGTGTCACCGTGGCGGCGATCAGGCCGAACACCCCGAGCGGCGCGAAGCGGATGATGAACAGGGTAATCCGCACCATGGTCTGGTAGAGGCCATCCAGGGCATGCGCCAGCGCACGGCCGGGTTCACCTTCGACCTGACGCAGGAAGTAACCGAACAGCAGTGAGAAGACGATCAGCCCGAGCAACTGACCGGTGGCCGCCGCCTGGATCAGGTTGGACGGCACCATCTGCATGATGATGCCGGCAAAGTCGCCGGCGCCGCGCCCCTCGATGCGGGCCAGCACCTCGGCAGTATCCTCGGCCAGGCCGAGGCGGTCTCCGGCGGGCTCACCACCCACTATGCCGGGCGCAACCGTGTTGACGACCAGCAAGCCCACGATGATGGCGACAAAACTGCTGCTCAGATAAAACAGGACCGTTTTGCCGCCCAGACGCCCCAGGTCGCGCCCGTCACCCAGGTTCACCAGGCTGACGATGATGGCGCTGGTAATCAGGGGTACCACCACCATTTGCAGTGCACTGATGAACAGGCCGCCTACCGTGTCGTAGAACGACAGCAGGGGCACATTCAGCAGACGTGCGTCTTCCGTGGTCAGCCAGCCAGCCACGGCAGCCAGCGCCATGGCAATGAATATCTGGTTGTGCAGCTTCACGCCCGTCTCCTTTTTATGACGGGGTAGCATACGCAGCCGACACTGGCGGCGGCAACCATGGTGTCAGAGCAACAATGCCAGTTGCCGGTCCAGTGTCGGCTGGCTGGACTTGACGTAACGCAAGGCGTCCGCCAGCAGGCTGTCGGCCTGTACCGGGCCCAGCCGCTCCGCCAGCACCACATAGGTGCGGTTGACCAGTGACTGCAACAGCGCATCCGGCACCGACGGAATCTTCAGCGGCGCATGGTCACTGCCCAGCCAGCCCTGCAAGGCCGCCACCAGCGGGGTGGGCCATTGCTGGCGATTGATCGAGGCCAGCAGATCCAGCCGGAAGGCATGCCGCTGTGGCAGCGGGATGCGCGTCAGCAGGGCTTCCATCAATGCGCAGAACGCAGTGGCGGTGTCACTGGAACTGTTCTCGGTGTTGCTGGCGCGGCGAACGGTATCCCCGTTCAGCGGGTCAGGCAGCAGGGCGCTGGCGGGCATGTTCATCGCCTGCACCAGGCTCAGCAGGATGTCGGAGCGGCGCGCGCGCAGGCTGTCATCGCGGCAGATTTCGGCGACAAAGCGCTGCAGTGTGAATCTTGGCCGGTCGGCATAATGCGTTTCCCAGTGGTGCAGGGCTTCCATCAGATCTTCACGCGGCAGAAAGGGCTTCAGGCCAGTGTAGACCGCGCGGCGTTTGTCGCTGTTGACGTTGCTCATCAGGCGCGGCCCTCCATGGCGGCGGCCCGTTCGGCGGTGTAGGCGGTATTTTCCGAGGGAAATTCGGGATAACCGATCTCGGCATGTTCGCTCAGATCCAGACCGCGTTGCTCGTGCAGTGTCGGCGCGCGCAGCCCCATGAACAAGGCAATCAGGCCGTACATCACCAGCGCACTGAAGAAGGTCCAGACGAAGCAGGCGAGGATACCGATCACCTGCACCATCACGATCTGCAGGTTGAACATGTCGCCAGCCAGAAACAGCCCGGCGGCCAGGGTGCCCCAGACCCCGGCGATGCCATGGGCTGACACCGCGCCCACCACATCATCCAGGCGCATCCGCAGCAGCAGGTGCATGCTCAGGCTGCAGAGGATGCCGCCGATCAGGCCGCTGAGCAGGGCAAACGGGGGCAGCATGCCGTCAGCCCCCGCCGTGATGGCCACCAGCCCGGCGATGCTGCCGTTTACGGTTTCCGTCAGCAGGATCGGGCGTCGCGACATGACCGCCAGCAGCATGCTGCCGCAGGCGCCCGCCGCAGCGGCCAGTTGTGTGTTCAGCAGTATCAGCCCGATGTCGGTGGAGGCCTCCAGCGTAGAGCCGCCGTTGAAGCCGAACCAGCCAAACCAGAGGATAAAGCCCCCCAGGGCGACCAGCGTAAGGTTGTGGCCGCGAATTTCCCGGGCGCGACCCTGATCGTCGAAGCGGCCCAGGCGTGGTCCCAGCACCATGATGCCAGCCAGGGCACACCAGGCGCCCACAGAATGCACCACGGAGGAGCCGGCAAAATCGATGAACCCCATGGCGGCGAGCCAGCCGTCGTCGTTCCAGACCCAACTGCCGAACACCGGATAGATGACGCCGGTAATGATCACGGCGCCCACAAGATAGGCGCCGAAACGGGTACGCTCGGCCATGGCGCCGCTGGCGATGGTCACGGCGGTGGCGGCGAACATGGTCTGGAACAGCAGCATGCCGTAGGTGTCACTGTCGGCGGCACCGATCATGAACTGGTCGGTGCCGTACCAGCCGTGACTGGTGCCGAACATCAGCCCGTAGCCCAGGGCCCAGAAGATGACGGTGCCGATACACACATCCATGTAGTTTTTCATGACTACATTGAGCGCGTTCTTGGCCCGCGACATCCCGGATTCCAGCAGCGCGAAGCCGGCCTGCATCAGGAACACCAGGGCGGCGGCGGTGGCCAGCCAGACCATGTTGGCCGCCGCGCCGTCGTCCGCCAGGGCGAGGGTGGGCAGGCCGGTCAGCAGGGTGGTGACGGTGCGGACTGGCAGGCGTCGCATTGTTTTCGGGTTTGGCATGAGGCTACTACTCCACAGGGCGGGGCGGCGGAAGCGGCCCCACTGTGTGAAGGGCGCTGCAACGCGCGTGCCAGCTTGTGGATCGTCGCGGCGCCCTGCGCGAGCGCCTGTTCATTGGCGCCGGGGCAGGGCAGGCGAGGGTGGTGCACCGGGATGGTGCGCAGGTGACTCAGGTGTGGCGCGTTAACGGTGCCAACAGGTCCAGAATATGGCGCGCGGCGGCTTCATCCACAGACTGGATGGACAGTCGGCTGCGATTGACCAGCTCCAGATGGGCCAGGGCGGGGTCGGTCTTCACCGCTTGCAGTGTCAGCGGTGTCCCGGCGTGCCCCCGGTAGGCGACATCCACCCGTAACCAGCGCGGCGCCTGCGGGTCGGATTTGCCATCGTGGTAGGGCGAGGCCGGGTCGAACTGGGTCGGGTCCGGGTAGGCGGCCTGGACGACCTCGGCCAGTCCGACGATGGCCGGTACCTTGCAACTGGAGTGGTAGATGAAAACCTGGTCACCGCACTGGATTTCGTCGCGCAGACGGTTACGTGCCTGGTAGTTGCGAATGCCTTCCCACGGGCTGACACCCTCGCGCTGAAGATCATCAATGCCGTAGGTATCGGGTTCGGTCTTGAACAGCCACCAGGCCATGGGTTCACACTCTCTGCAGCGTCGGCGATGGCGAGATTGTAGCGCATCTCTGTGCTAATCTTGCCGACCCCGGCCCTGCGGCCACGCGCTACAGCACAGGATCCACTCCGGCATGATCAGCGAACAGGAACAGCAACAGGCTTGCGCCACCCTGCACACCGTGCGCGATTGCCTGCGCTGGGGCGAATCGGCCCTGCGCCGTGGCGAGGTGTTTCTGGGGCATGGCACCGACGACTACGGGGATGAAACCCTGAACCTGTTGCTGCATGTGCTGGCCCTGCCCTGGGACAGCGACCCCCGATTGCTCGATGCCAGCCTGTTGCCGATGGAACGGGATGCCTTTGTCGGTCTGATGACGCGCCGGGTCAACGAGCGGCTGCCCGCCGCCTACCTGACCGGGCGCGCCTGGTTCTGCGGCCTGGCGTTTCGTGTCGACGAGCGGGTGCTGGTGCCGCGCTCGCCACTGGCGGAACTGATCGAGCAGCGCTTCGAGCCGTGGCTGGTGCCCGAGCAGGTGGGCCGGGTGCTGGACCTGTGCACCGGCAGTGGCTGTATCGCGATCGCCGCCGCCTGTGCGCTGCCGCAGGCCGAGGTGGACGCCAGCGATATTTCCGAGGAGGCGTTGGCAGTCTGCCGTGACAACATTGCCCTGCACGGTCTGGAGGACCAGGTTCGCCCGTTGCTGGGGGATGGCCTGTCCGCCGCCGAAGGGCGTTATGATCTGATCATCTCCAACCCGCCTTATGTTGATGCCGAGGACATGGCCAGTTTGCCTGACGAGTACCGGCATGAACCGATGCTGGCGCTGGCCTCCGGTGAAGACGGGCTGGATTTTACCCGGCGCCTGCTGCGCGAAGCGCCGGACTATCTCACCGATCAGGGCGTACTGATCGTTGAAGTGGGGAATACCTGGGAGACGATGCTGCACATCTGGCCCGAGGTGCCCTTCTTCTGGTTTGAATTCGAGCGCGGCGGGCAGGGTGTCTTCATGCTCAACCGCGAACAGCTGCTGGCCCATCGCGCCGCCTTTGCGGGCTGATTCAGGCAGCAGGACCGACGACCGTATCCGGGGAACAGCATGGCAGGTAACAGTTTCGGCGAAATCTTTCGTGTCACCACCTTCGGCGAGAGCCACGGCCCGGCACTGGGTGCCATTGTGGACGGCTGCCCGCCGGGTTTGCCGCTCACCGAGGCGGATCTGCAGGGTGAACTGGACCGGCGCAAGCCGGGCACCAGCCGCTACGCCACCCAGCGTCGCGAACCGGATCAGGTCAGGATCCTGTCGGGTGTGTTCGAGGGGCGTACCACCGGCACCCCTATTGGTCTGCTGATTGAGAACACCGATCAGAAATCCAAGGACTATTCCGAGATCGCCCAGCGCTTCCGCCCCGGGCATGCGGATTACACCTACCACCGCAAGTACGGCGAACGGGATTACCGCGGCGGCGGACGTTCGTCGGCGCGGGAAACCGCCATGCGTGTGGCGGCGGGGGCGATTGCCCGCAAATATCTGGAGACGCATCTGGGCGTCCGTATCTTTGGCGGAGTGGTACAGATCGGTCCGATCCGGGCGTCACGGTTCGACTGGGATACGGTCAACGACAACCCCTTCTTTTTCCCTGATGCCGCGCAGGTCCCGGCCCTGGAGCAACTGATCAATAACCTGCGCAAGGAAGGCTCTTCCATCGGCGCGCGGGTCAATGTCTATGCCGACGGGGTGCCCGCAGGGTGGGGCGAGCCGGTGTTCGATCGCCTGGATGCCGATCTGGCCAAGGCCATGATGAGCATCAATGCGGTCAAGGCGGTGGAGATCGGTGACGGGTTTGCCGTGGTGGAACAGCGCGGCGAACAGCATCGCGATGAGATGACTCCTGATGGCTTTCTCAGCAATCACGCGGGCGGTGTGCTCGGTGGCATCACCTCCGGGCAGCGCCTGCGGGTCTCCATGGCGCTGAAACCGACGTCCAGCATCCTCATCCCGGGGCAGTCGATCAACGTGGACGGCGAGCCAGTGGAGGTAATTACCAAGGGCCGCCATGATCCCTGTGTCGGGGTGCGTGCCACGCCGATTGCCGAGGCCATGCTGGCGCTGGTGCTGATGGATCATTACCTGCGTCATCGCGCCCAGTGCGGCGACGTGTCACCCAGCGGGGTCGCGGTGCCGGCGGGTCAGGACAGCGAGTGATGCCGGCCGGCGCCTGACCGCATGACTGACCTGCCGTACTACTGGCGACTGTCTGCCTTTTACCTGTGCTATTTCGCCCTGCTGGGCGTGCTGGTGCCGTATTGGGGCTTGTACCTGCGCGAGGACGGTTTCAGCGCCGCTGAAATCGGCCTGCTGATGGCGGTCCCGCAGCTGACAAAAATCGGCGCCCCGAACCTGTGGGGCTGGCTGGCGGATGTCACCGGCCAGCGCCTGCGCATCATCCGCACCGGGAATTTGCTGGCCGCCGTGCTGTTTACCGGGGTGTTCTTTGCCGACGGTTTCTGGAGCATGCTGCTGGTGCTGGCGGCCTTCAGTTTTTTCTGGAACGCGGTGCTCGCTCAATTCGAAGTGGTGACGCTCAATACCCTCGGCCGCCACAGTGACCGCTACAGCCAGGTTCGGTTATGGGGTTCGGTGGGCTTTATCGTGGCCGTGCTGGTGCTGGGCCGGGTGCTGGACGACGCGCCGGTGTCGCTGGTGCCCTGGGCCTTGCTGGCACTGCTCTGGGCGATCTGGTTGTGCACCCTGACATTGCCTGCTCAACAGGCCGCGCCGCCGAGGAACACGGGCGGCGATCTGCTGGCCGTGTTGCGACGCCCCGGGGTTGTGGTGTTCTTTCTGTGCGCCTTCCTGATGCAGCTCTCCCACGGGCCTTATTACACCTTCTACACCATTTATCTGGTCGATCTGGGCATCAGCCGTACCCTCGCCGGACAACTCTGGGCGTTGGGCGTGGTCGCCGAGGTGGGCGTATTCCTGCTGATGCACAAGCTGCTGGTGCGGGTCTCCCTGGTGGCGCTGATACGTGTCAGCTTGCTGCTGGCTGCCCTGCGCTGGCTGATGATCGGCACGCTGGCCGACAGCCTGGTGATGCTGCTACTGGCGCAGCTGCTGCATGCTGCCAGCTTCGGCAGCTTTCATGCTGCGGCAATTGCCTGGTTGCACCGCACTTTTCGGGGCGGGCATGCAGGGCAGGGGCAGGCGCTCTACTCCAGTCTCGGGTTCGGGGCGGGCTGGGCGGCCGGGGCGACGCTCTCGGGATTGTTCTGGGATCAACTGGGTGGCACCAGTTTTCTTCTGGCGGCGGCGGTGGCGCTGCTGGCCGCTGTGCTGGCGTGGTGCGGGTTGCGCGAGCCTACTCGCCACCCCCGGGACGCTGACGAGCGGTCCGCCACAGACTGCCGAGGATCTTGATCAGGCGTAATCCGGCCTGATTCCAGAGGGCCTGGCGCCAGCGCTGCCAGGCACTCCGTTTGCCCCACTGGTCTGCGCAGATCGGCACCGATTCAGTATCCAGCCGCGCGCGCAGTGCGCGCACATGGTCAGCAAAATGGCCATCCACGGCCTCCACATTGGCCTCCAGGTTCCAGCTGCTGTTCCAGCGATCAAAATTGAACGAGCCGAGCGTGCTCCACTGATCCGCCCGGGCCGCCTTCAGATGCAGGAAGCGGGCGTCGTACTCACTGATGGTGACGCCAGCCTGCAGCAATCGCTGGTAGTAGTGCTGGCCCGCGTAGCGCAGCCAGGGGTGATCAGTGTGTGGCCCGCACAGGGTCAGGTGCACGGGAACGCCGCGCCGGGCGGTGTACAGCAGTGCCTTCAATAACGAGCGCGGTGGCAGAAAGTAGGGCGTGCACAACCAGACGCTCTCCTGTGCCCTCAGAATGCGCCGGACCAGGGTGCGCATCAGCGGATTATTGGGGCCGCCCCGGGAGGCATTGACGCGTGCCCAGGTGGTGTCGGCATGGGCGCGCCGGGCGGGAGAGCGGCGCGGATGGCCGCCGAGCCGCCAGCGTACTGCGCCGGTCAGCGGGCCCGCAGCGGCCAACTGCCAGGCCTGGTCAAACAGGCTCCTGAAATCCGCCACCACCGGGCCTTCGCAGGCCACCATGGCATCCATCCAGGCTTCTTCACCGCTGATGCGCGGGTCGTAGCGGTCGTCAATGCCCATGCCGCCGACCCAGGCGCGCTCGTCGTCCACGATAATCAGCTTGCGATGATCGCGTATCAGGGTCGCGATCAGGTGGCCGGGGCGTACCCGATTGAACCATTGCAGGGTCACGCCTGCGGCACGCAGCCGCTCGGCGTCATCATCGTCAAGGTCCAGACTGCCGATGGCGTCCAGCAGCAGCCGCACCTCCACGCCGCGCGCCACGGCCGCTTTCCACACCGCCAGCCATTCGTCGAACAGCGCCCCGGAGTTACACATATATAACTCAACGCAGATGCTTTTTCTGGCACCCTGCATCGCCGTTCGGATGTGCGGCAGGTAGCGCTGCCCGCCAGCCTGGATCGACAGGGTGCAGCGGCTGCGCCAGGGCCAGCTCAGGCGAATGTCAGCGTGCGGCGAGGCGGTCAGCGGCATGGTGAAGGGGGCAAGGGCAGGGAAGACGAGTCGTTCACGGTTGGCAGTATACGCCGCATTCGTGGTGTACGACCAGCCGGGCCGGACGTAAAAAAGGTGTAAAAATGAGAACCTGGCACGGAAGTCTGGTTATTTTGCCTGACGCCGTTTCAGTGAACAAAGTGTCACTATACTGCCCGGGCCGGGTTCGCCGAGATGGCGACACCTTCGGATTGCGCTACGCCATGTCCGAGATCAACAGAACAAGGCCCATATAAGAAAATTCAGGAGCCAGTCATGTATAAATTGTTTACTTCCGGCGCTGCCGGTGTGGGCGGGATGCCCTCAGCATATTTCTCTGTTACTCCCCTTGTCCGCTCCATGGCACTTGTTTCCCTGATGCTGCCGGTGGTGGCGATGGGGGCAGGCTATGAGCTGCCCCAGCGCGGTATCAAGGAAATGGGCATCGCCTTCGGCGGTTCCGCCGCCCTGCTTGAAGATGCCTCGGCTGTCGCCAATAACCCGGCCGGCCTGATGCGGTTGCAGGGGCGTCAGGTGGTGGGTGGCCTCAAGGTGATCCGCTCCGGGTTTGATTATGACGTCACCGTAAACCGCGAGTTGATTCCCGGTACCGGAGGAACGGTACCGGGCCGCGACAGCGGCAGCATCTCGGCCGTCTCCGTAGCGCCGCACGTCTACTACAGCCAGCGTCTGTCCGATAATTCCGCCATCGGCTTCGGCATCTACGCACCCTTCGGGACGACGACCAGTTACCCGGAAGAATGGGCAGGGCGCTATCACGCCACAGACACTGATATAACGGCGGTGAATTTTAATCCGGTATTTGCATGGCAGGCCACGGATACGCTATCGGTCGGTTTGGGTGTCGTGATTCAGCGCTTCGAAGGTGATTTCCGCAATACTATTGATCTGGGTTACCTCGTGGCCGAGCAGGTGATCCAGCAAATCGAGTCAAACGGAGCCGCTAATCTGCGTGAAAGCAGAGAGCAGCTGGTCGACAGAATGGCGCATCAGCAGTTTGATGTCGACAATACCATGACTGTCGACAGTTGGGGTTACGGTTTCAATTTTGGCTTGCTCTGGGAGCCGTCAGAGCGCACTCGGGTAGGCTTTAATTACGCTAGCGCAGTGCGCCAGGTTGCAGATGGAAATGCTCAGCGCCCCCAAACCGAAGATCCTGCTTTCCAGCAAGCTCTTGAGGATAGTATCGGAGATACCGAACTTTGTCTGGTTTTTGACCCCCTCTGCTTGGCGGGAGGCTTAACCACCATTCGTCTCTTGCAAGGAGATTCTGCTGTAGAAGGCGCGGAGCGTGCCGTCGGACCACTGGGTGCCCAGGGCGGCAAGATCCAGCTGATCACGACCTTCCCGGAAGTGGCCACACTGAGTGGTTATCATCAGTTGTTTGACACCCTGGCCATCACCGGCGGCATTACCTGGACCAACTGGAGCCGGGTGGATGAGTTGCGGTTCACCTATCCGGATACGTCCGCACGGGGGGGCAGCGATATCACCGGTTCCGGTGATGACGTTCGTCGTCGTGATCTGGTGGTGCCCTTCGATTGGGAAGATACCCTTCGCTACGGCGTCGGTGCGATCTACACCGGAATCGAGCGCTGGGCGCTGCGTGCCGGGGTGAGTTATGACGAGTCACCGGTACCGAACGCCGAGCGCCGGACGCCCCGTGGCCCTGACAGCGACCGTCTCATTCTGGGGCTGGGTGCAGGCTGGCAGTGGCGTGACAACCTGAGCATCGATGCCGCCTACACGTTTACCCGGTTGCAGCCCTCCGATATCAACAACCGGGAAAACCCGGCAGGCTCCCAGCACCGGATTGAAGGTGAGTACGATGGTGCATTGCATAGCGTTGGTGTGCAGCTGAACTATATGTTCTGATTTCCTGTTCTGATCTTCACGTGGCCGGAACCGGTACAGTTGTTAACCGGATGAAAAAAAAGCCGAAAAAAATGGAAAAGCAGCTTTCCGTTTTTTGAAGACCAGCGAGTTTTATGCCGCACCATATTGAAGCGCTCCGGGTCAGGTTCACGCCGCCGCCCGGCGCGCTTTTTTTCTGGCCTGAGGCCATGGTGGAAGGTGGTCAGCGGCCTGAACCCCCTGCAAACAAAGGCTATCAGGTCCTGTCGTCGTTTCAGTTGAACAGGGGGAAAAAATGAACGGCACGTTCACGTGGTCAGGAGAAAGAGATTCGTTATCAGCAGGGCGGCCGTCACGTTGGGCCAAAAGGCCCTGGATGACCACTTACAGTGAACAGCAGTGCGCCAGAAAATTTTTTCCGGACAATTGCATCTTGCCATCCGCCTGTGGCATCCCTGTTACAGACTGGTCCGGGAGCGTAATAAGAAGGGGAAGCTGTCATGTACGAATACTCAGATGATCTGGAGCGGCTGTTTGCGCTGGCTGCCCGGGACATTCGCTACAGAAGCCGTTTTTACAGAGCCCTGCTTGATACGTCGGTGTATGTCCTGGGTCCCGAGGCCCCCGGATGTGGGGAAGTCATGATGCGTCCGCGGATGATCGAGGCCGGCGACACGATGCAGGTGCGTTACTGGCATCTGGGTGATGGCAGCCGAATCTTGCCGGTATTCACCTCGCTGTGGGCGCTGCGCGCCGCCATCAATGAAGATACCGGCTACCGGTCGGTGCCGGCCCGGGAATTGTTTACCATGACACGCGGCTCGACATTGATCCTGAATCCGCGTCAACCGGTGAGCAAGGTGTTCCAGCCGGCTGAAATCGAGCAGCTGTTGCACGATGACAGTATTGATATCGGGGTGTGTGCGCTGGAACAGCCGCAGCATTATCCGCAGCGAATGCTCGAGTCCCTGACGCGGGTGCTGGGGCGGCATGCCTCGGTGCGTACGGCCTGGATCGCGCAGGCCATGTCCCACCCCGGAGAGGATGGCAAGGCGCACCTGATTATCGGACTGGAAGTGGATGACGAGGCAGATCATATCCTGCGTGAGGCGGGCCGGGTGGTGGCTGAATATGCCACTGCCAGGCAGATGTTCGATGTCTATCGTGTGCGCCGGGAGCGGGATGGGCCGGATGCCTGGTTTGTAGATCAGGGGCGACCGTTCTATGAGCGCACCTGGGGCCACAAGATGGCGTTGTCACCCGATGCCATCGGCCACGCCTGAGCAGCTTGAGCCCAGCGTCTCCAGAAAGTGCCGTCCGGCGTTGGACAGGCTGCGCGCCGGATGCATCACATAGCCGAGTTGCCGCACGGGCAGGGAGGTGGTCACCGGCAGGGCGCGCACCTGCGCGTCCAGCATGGTTGCAGGCAGTACGCTCCAGCCCAGTCCGATAGACACCATCATGTAGATGGTCTCCAGATAGTTGGTCGACATCGAGATATTCAGCGTCAGCCCGTGCTCGTTGAACAGGTTTTCAACAATACGGCGGGTGAAGGTGACCGGTGAGGGCAATATCGCGCTGTAATGCGTGAGCATCGCTGGCGTCACTTCCCGCTCCTGTGCCAGCGGATGCTCGGGGGCCGCCATGAATACCAGCGGATCTTCCCACACCACCTGACTGGTGACACGCGGGTCCGGAACCGGTGGCAGCGTCACCACCCCCAACTCCAGATCACCATGCAGCACGCCCTCCCAGGCTTCCTCCGAGTCGATAAAGTGAATGTCCAGTTGCACCTGCGGATAATCGCGGGAGAACTGCCGTAATACAGGCGGCAATCGATGCAGCCCGATGTGGTGACTGGTGCCGATCCGGAGTGTGCCGCTGACATCCCCGGACAGATTACTGATGGCACGGCTGGTCTCTTCCATATCGCGCAGGATGCCCCGCGCCCTGGGCAGCAGGGCACGGCCTGCCTCGGTCAGATGGACCTGGCGGCCGATGCGGTCGAACAGTCGCACGCCCAGCTGCTGTTCCAGCTGCGCAATTCGCTTGCTGATGGCGGGCTGGGTGACGTAAAGCGTCTCGGCAGCGGCGGAAAAGCTGCCGCTGTCGGTGACGGCCAGAAATGCCTGCAGGCTGTGGGTGTCCATATCGAGTCTCCGCCATTCATTCCCTTGGGGAATGATTCAGATAAATAATATGAATTGGATTTATGGATAACAAGCCCCTATCCTCAGTGCGGTAATGGATCCCCAGGAGTGGCCCTGATGGCAGGCAAGACACTTTACGACAAGCTCTGGGACGCCCACCTCGTCACCCAGCGGGACGATGGTTCGGCGCTCATCTACATTGACCGGCAGATTATTCACGAGGTGACCTCGCCCCAGGCGTTCGAGGGGTTGCGTCTGGCCGGGCGCCAGCCGTGGCGGGTCGGTTCCAACTTCGCCACGCTGGACCACAACGTGCCGACCACACCGTTCCGCAGTGCTGCCGAGATCACTGACGAGACCTCGCGCATCCAGGTGCAGACCCTGCAGGACAACACCCGCAGTTTTGGCATCCGCGAATTCGGCATCGGTGATCCGCGCCAGGGCATCGTGCATGTCATGGCACCGGAGCAGGGTGCGGTATTGCCGGGCATGACGGTGGTATGTGGCGACTCCCACACCTCCACCAATGGTGCCCTGGGCTGTCTGGCGCACGGTATCGGCACCAGTGAGGTCGAGCATGTGCTGGCGACCCAGTGCCTGGTGGCAAAGAAGATGAAGAACATGCAGGTGCGTGTCGAGGGCGAACTGGGCCCGGGTGTCACCGCCAAGGATGTGGTGCTGCATATCATCGGTGTGATCGGTACTGCGGGCGGAACCGGCTATGCGCTGGAGTTCGCGGGCAGCGCGATCCGGTCATTGTCGATGGAAGGTCGCATGACGATCTGCAATATGGCGATCGAAGCGGGCGCCCGTGCCGGCATGGTGGCGGTGGACGACAAGACCATCGACTACTGCAAGGGACGTCCCTTTGCGCCGACCGGTGAACAATGGGAGCAGGCGACCGCGTACTGGCGCACCTTGCACTCCGATGATGATGCTGTGTTCGACACAGTGGTCAATATCGACGCGGCGGATATCCGCCCGCAGGTGTCCTGGGGAACCTCGCCAGAAATGGTGTTGCCTGTGGACGCGACGCTGCCGGACCCCGATGCAGAAGGGGATGCGGTGAAGCGTTCCGGCATGCTGCGGGCCTACGAGTACATGGGACTCACGCCGGGTATGAAGATCAGTGATATTCCGGTGGATCGTGTCTTCATCGGTTCCTGCACCAACTCGCGGATTGAAGACCTGCGCGCCGCTGCCGAGGTCGCCAGAGGGCGTCGCAAGGCCGATTCGGTGAAGCAGGTGCTGGTGGTGCCGGGCTCTGGCCTGGTGAAGCAGCAAGCCGAGGCGGAAGGGCTGGATCGTATTTTCATGGACGCCGGATTCGAATGGCGTGAGCCGGGCTGCTCCATGTGCCTGGCCATGAACCCGGACCGTCTGCTGCCGGGCGAGCATTGTGCATCGACCTCGAACCGTAACTTCGAAGGTCGGCAGGGAAATGGCGGGCGCACGCATCTGGTCAGTCCGGCGATGGCGGCTGCGGCCGCAGTGGCCGGACATTTTGTCGATATTCGCACATTTGGCGGGGAGGTCTGAGCATGGACAAGTTCACCACGCATGACGGCCTGGTGGCGCCGCTTGATCGCGCCAACGTGGATACCGATCAGATCATTCCGAAGCAGTTTCTGAAGTCGATCAAGCGCACCGGCTTTGGCCCGAACCTGTTTGATGAATGGCGTTATCTGGATGAGGGGCAGCCGGGGCAGGACAACAGCCAGCGCCCGTTGAACCAGGATTTTGTTCTCAATCAGCCGCGCTATCAGGGTGCCAGCGTGCTGCTGACGCGGCGCAACTTCGGCTGCGGTTCGAGCCGTGAACATGCACCGTGGGCGCTGCTGGACTATGGCTTTCGAGCCATTCTGGCGCCGAGCTTTGCGGATATTTTCTTCAACAACTGTTTCAAGAACGGTGTGTTGCCGATCGTCCTGACGGAAGAGCAGATCGAGCAGTTGTTCCAGGCTGTGCAGGCGCAGGAAGGCTATCGGCTGACCATCGATCTGGCTGAGCAGGCGGTGATCTGCCCGGACGGGTCGCGCCTGGCATTCGATATCGATCCGTTC
>PNLU01000044.1 GCA_013823245.1 Alcanivorax sp. | reverse complement strand
ACGGGATAACCGCTGAAAGCATCTAAGCGGGAAGCCTCCCTCAAGATGAGATCTCCCTGGGCACTTGATGCCCCTGAAGGGCCGTGGAAGACCACCACGTTGATAGGCTGGGTGTGGAAGTGCAGTAATGCATGAAGCTAACCAGTACTAATTGCCCGTGCGGCTTGACCATATAACCCAAAGCGGTGTCAGACATGGCATCCAGGGCACTGGCCAACGCATATCGATCATCACTCTGGCACATGCCAGAGACACGAAAGACACAAGGCTGTATTCCGGCCCCTTGCGTTGAAGCTCGACTCCTCTGTCCGCAACCCTATTTGGTTGCTTGCCCCGTGCAAGTCACCATCCCGGTTTGCCTGACGACCATAGAGCGTTGGAACCACCTGATCCCATCCCGAACTCAGAAGTGAAACGACGCATCGCCGATGGTAGTGTGGGGTCTCCCCATGCGAGAGTAGGACATCGTCAGGCTCCTAAAAATGAAAGACCCCCGCCGCTCCGCGTCGGGGGTTTTTCATTTTTAGGATCGAAGTCCTCCTCCCACTACCTCGCGGCGCAAGCGCCGCCATGTGACACCCGATGCACCGAAGGTGCCAGGGTGAGGCGCCGCAGGCGTCCCGAAGGGATCGAGAGCACCGCTCTCGACCTAAGTAGGACAACCCAACCCCCAGCCCACCCACCCACCGCCCGACAGCCACGCCTGTCAATCAGCTCACAAACCCACCCTGAATACCGTAGCACTTTCCCGAATTGTTTATTTTCTGTCCTGTTCTGCAATAGGCATAGCGTTGCCACACCTTCAGGCTGCTGTCTCGAACAACAAAAAGGAGACAGCAACATGAAAGGAAGAACAGCAAGCGCCCTGGGTTCAATTGCATTACTGGCTGCCGCCCTGTTGGGCATGGCTCACGCGCAGATCACCACTTTAGGCACGCGTTCGGCAGAGAGCACGGAGAACCAGATCATTGTGGACGGTGAAAATCGGCAATGGTCGTCCTACTCTCGCGGTTGGGAATACCCGCGCACAACCACCTTGCCGCTGCAGTTCATTGACACACCAGACGGTGACAAGCTGGCCGTACTGGTCACGGTGCCCGCTGACCTGCACGGTAATCCGGTGCCCGGTCAGTTCCCTGCGATCCTCACACAAACCGCCTACCGGATTGACCTCGGTGCCCTGCTGGGCACGATTCTGCCGTCGCAGACCACGTTGCTGATCGGTGGCGAGGATCAGTACATGATCCGTCGTGGCTATGTGTCCGTGGCGGTGGATGTTCGAGGCACGGGCATGTCGTCAGGCGTCACCGAGTTGCTCGGTGAGGCTGAGCAACAGGGTTACCGTGCGGCGGTGGAATGGATCAATGAGCAACCCTGGTTTGATGGCAACCTGGGGTTGGCCGGCACCTCCTATCTGGGTATTACCGCGCTGCAAACGGCGGCCCAGGGTCATCCCTCTGTGAAGGCGGTGTTTGCCCAGGTACCGATGGGAGATCCTTACCGGGGTACCGTGGCAACCGGCGGGTTGCTGAACGCGGAATTTATCAATCTGTGGTTATCGCTGACCTACGGGCTGAGTGTCAGCAACGATCTGGCTGAGCTTGCTTATCCGCAGCATGCCGACCAGATCCGTGCCGCGACCGAGGATCATCTGGCGGCCGTCGATGCCTGGTATCTGCCTACCATCAACAATGCGCTGAACAACGAAACCGGCTTTGCGACGGACGACGGTGATTTCTGGGCGGTGCGTTCGCCGCTGGAAACCGCGCGCAACATCGACGTGCCGACGTTTCTCATTGGCGCCAGCAACGATATTTTCCAGCGCGGTGTGCCGCTGCTTTACGAACAGATCAAGCATCAGGCCAACACCCGCCTGATGTTGCTGAAAGGCTCCCACGTGTCTTCCATTCTGGATTCGGCGGTCGGTAACCAGCTTAACGGCGGGGCCCCCGGTTCCCAGCAATTGCTGCTGCGCTGGTTTGATCATTATCTCAAGGGCCTCGATACCGGCGTCGACACTCTGCCTCGTGTAACCCAGTACGTGGAAGGTTACGGGCTGCTGGGCGCGCAGCGATTCACGACGGCGACAGACTGGCCGCATCCACAGATCTCTCCGCAGCGCTATTACCTGCGTGCCAACAAGCGCCTGACGCAGGGCACACCCTATTCCTTCGAATGGCCGCACCGGCTGTATGAACCGGATGCGCCGGAGGTCTCGGTGGTCCGCAGTGAGGATGGCCGTAATCTGGAGGGCTCTGTGGTCGTCGGTGACCGGAGCACCTGTTCCAGCAGTGGTGTGCAGTGGTCGCTGGGCCTCAACGGTCTGCTGCCGCTGCCGTGCCACTCGGACAACCGGTATGTCGAGGCGCGCCAGGATGCACTGGTCTATGAGACCGCGCCGATGCTGCGAAGCATGTACATCAACGGCCCCATTCAGGCGGACATCTGGATGTCGGCCACAGGTCCCCATGCGGCGCTGGCCGTACGGGTGTCGGTGGTGGACCCGCTGGGCCGTGCGACGCCGGTGTCCACCGGGCTGATGTCGGCGGCGCATCGCAAGGTGGATACACAGCGCGCGCGTTACATCGACGGTGTGATGATGCAGCCCTGGCATTCGTTCCGCGACGAGGACCTGCAGCCGTTGCAACCGGGCGAGCCGGTGCTGGTGCCGGTGGAGATATTCCCCGCCGCCGCGCTGATTCGGCCGGGCTACCGGTTGCGGGTTTCCATCAGTGCCAGCAACCAGATCCAGGGGGTCTGGCCGTTCCCGTTGCAGGCGCTGGCCGAGGGCAACGTGACCACGGTGTACAACGACGCCCAGCGACCCTCCAGCATCGTGCTGCCGGTGGTTCCGGTGAGCGCACTCTGAATCCCTGCCGGGCTTGCCTGCAACCTGATGGGGCATCCCTTCTGGTGCACCTGCACCAGCCTGATGCAGGATCGGCCGGGCCGGTGGCGAGGCAAGTACTCGCCACCGGCACCGCCCGGCCGCCACGTGAAGAAAAATTCACACGCCAAATCAGCCTGTTAGCGCTGCATGGGTGATGCCCTGGCGCAAGGCTGGCATACCCCTTGCTTCTTGAGCACACAAACTTGTGTACAAGAAGGTGCTCATAAACGTGTACGGGTGGATGATCAACGATTGGCTGGCCGCCTACGGGGAAGGGTCCGTCACACCGCAGGTGCTGCTGGGGGAACTGGTCGAACAACTGCGTGGCGCTGATCCGGCGGTGTGGTTGTCGGTGGCCACAGACAGCCAGCTGGCACGGCAACTGGCTGCGCTGTCCGAGCGCCTGGCGGCGGCGGGCGGTGACTACACCGCGCTGCCGCTTTACGGGGTGCCGTTTGCCGCCAAGGACAATATCGATGTTGCGGGCTGGCTGACATCGGCCGCTTGCCCCGGGTTCGCTCGCCAGGCCGATGCGACAGCCCCGGGCGTGCTGCGCCTGATGGAGGCGGGCGCCATCCTGGTCGGCAAGACCAACCTGGATCAGTTTGCGACCGGGCTGGTGGGGACCCGTTCCCCCTATGGTGTGGTGCGCAACGCCTTCAATCCTGACTTTATCGCGGGGGGCTCCAGTTCCGGTTCGGCGGTGGCGGTGGCCCTCGGTCAGGTGCCTTTTGCCCTGGGCACGGACACGGCGGGTTCCGGCCGGGTGCCGGCGGGCTTCAATAATCTGGTCGGTCTGAAACCCACGCGCGGTGCCGCCAGCGTGCGCGGCGTGGTGCCTGCCTGCCGCTCCCTTGATTGCCTGTCGGTCTTCGCGCTGGATGTCAGCGACGCGGAGCGCGTGGCGCAACAACTGTACGGCTTTGATCCTGAGGATGCCTATTCGCGCCCGCAGCCGGACACCGCCCGGCGCGCCTTTGCCAGCAATGTGCGTCTGGGCGTGCCCGCTGTCACCGAGTGGTTCGGTGACCAGGAGGCTGCGGACTGCTTCCAGCAAGCGTGCGATGCCTGGCGCGCCCTGGGGGCCACGCTGGTGCCGGTGGACTTTGCGCCGCTGCACGATGCGGCGGCCCTGCTGTATGACGGTCCCTGGCTGGCCGAGCGCTACGTGGCGGTAGGGCAGTCGCTATCGGATGGCACGCTGGACGGGGCCGATCCGGTGGTCGCGGGCATCATCGCCCGGGGCGCCGAGGCCAGCGCCGCCGATTACTTCCGCGCCGAATACGCGTTGGCGGCCCTCAAGCGCAAGGCCGATCTGCTGATGACCGAGGTGGACGCTCTGCTGGTGCCCACCACACCGGGGCACTACCGCCTGCGCGATATCGAATCGGACCCGGTGGCTCTGAATACACGCCTCGGCACTTACACCAACTTCGTCAATCTGCTCGATATGGCCGCGCTTGCGTTGCCCGCCGCGTTCCGTGGCAACGGTCTGCCCACAGGTATCACCTTGATCGGACCCGCCTGGTCGGATGCGGCGTTGCTGGCGCTGGGGCGTCGCTGGCAGGCGGCGCGGCCCTGGCCTCGTGGCGCGACCGGGCAAGCGCTGCCCGATCTGGCCACTGACGCGCCATCACCGGTTCCGGCGGGATGTGTCCGCCTTGCGGTGGTCGGCGCGCATCTGTCCGGGATGCCGCTTAACGGCCAGTTGACCGAGCGCGGCGCGGCGCTGGTGGAACGCACCACGACCGCCTCCGAGTACCGCCTTTATGCGCTGGCCGGCACCGTGCCGCCGAAACCGGGGCTGATCCGGGACGCGGACGGCGCAGCCATCGAGGTCGAGTTATGGGATCTGCCCGTCGGAGCCTTCGGTTCCTTTGTGGCGCTGATTCCGGCGCCGCTGGGTATCGGTACCCTGCGGCTCGCTGACGGCCGCGAAGTGAAGGGATTTATCTGCGAAGCCTGGGCGCGCGAGAACGCCCTGGACATCACGTCATACGGAGGCTGGCGCGCCTACATGGCCAGCGTCGCCCGACAGACAGCGGGGTAAGGAACATGTTCAGCAAAGTCTTGATTGCCAACCGGGGTGAAATTGCCGTTCGCAGCATACGCACCTTGCGTCGCCTGGGGATCGCCAGCGTGGCGGTGTACTCGGATGCAGACCGCAATGCCATGCATGTGGAGCAGGCCGACGAAGCGGTGTTGATCGGTGCCGCCCCGGCGGCGGAGAGCTATCTCTGTGGTGACCGGATCATTCGTGCCGCGCTGGACACGGGCGCACAGGCCGTTATCCCCGGGTACGGTTTCCTGTCCGAAAATGCGGGCTTTGCCGAGGCGTGTGCCGAGGCTGGTCTGGTGTTCCTGGGGCCGACACCAGCGCAGATGCGCCAGTTCGGTCTCAAACATGAAGCCCGGGCGCTGGCCGATGCTGCAGGGGTACCGCTGGCGCCGGGCACCGGGCTGCTGCGCGACCTCGACGAAGCGTTGCAGGCGGCCGAACAGATTGGTTATCCGGTCATGCTCAAGAGCACGGCGGGTGGGGGCGGTATCGGACTGTCCCGTTGCGACGATGCGGCGGCGTTGCGCGACGCATTCGAATCCGTTCAGCGCATGGGGCAAAACTTTTTCAGCGACGGCGGCGTTTTCCTGGAACGCTTTGTGGATCAGGCCCGACATATCGAAGTGCAGATTTTCGGCGATGGCAAGGGCCGCGTTCTGGCGCTGGGTGAACGCGATTGCTCGATCCAGCGACGCAACCAGAAAGTGATTGAAGAAACACCGGCACCCGGCTTGCCGCCCGCGACGCGGGAACAACTCATGGCTGCGGCCGTGCGCCTGGGGGAATCCGTCAGCTACCTGTCGGCGGGCACCGTGGAATTCATTTATGACGCAGGCCGGGATGAGTTCTATTTCCTGGAAGTGAACACGCGCCTGCAGGTGGAGCATGGCATCACCGAAGCGGTGACCGGGATCGATCTGGTGGAATGGATGCTGCGAGTGGGCGCGGGTGAGCTGCCCGCGCTGGACAGCGTCACCGTGACGCCGCGCGGCGCGGCCATTGAAGTACGCCTTTACGCGGAAGATCCGGTGCGCCAGTTCCAGCCCTCGCCGGGGGTATTGACCGAAGTCGTATTCCCCGACGACGTGCGCCTGGACGGTTGGGTGGCTACGGGCACCGAAGTCTCACCGTATTACGATCCGATGATCGCGAAGTTGATTGTCCAGGGTGACACCCGCGATGCGGCGATCAGCGCGCTGCGCACTGCGCTGGACGCTACCCGCTTGTCCGGCATTACCACCAATCTGGATTATCTGCGAGCCATCAGTGCCAGCGATGCCTTCGTGCGGGGCGAGTTTTCCACCCGTTACCTCGACAGCTTTGCCTACGCGCCGCAGGCGCTGGAAGTGATCGCGCCGGGCACCTACACCACGGTGCAGGACTATCCGGGTCGTACCGGCTACTGGCATATCGGCGTGCCGCCCTCCGGGCCTATGGATGACTACGCCTTCCGGCTGGCCAATCGCATTGTCGGCAACGACGCCAGCGCGGCGGGTCTGGAAAGCACCCTGATAGGCCCGACGTTGCGTTGCCATCGCGATACCGTTATCGCGCTGACCGGTGCACCCACCGATGCCACACTGGATGATCAGCCGGTACCGTTCTGGACGCCGGTCACGGTGCGTGCGGGTCAGGTACTGCGAGTCGGACGTGCCAGTGCAGGGTGCCGCACTTACCTTGCGGTGCGTAACGGCATCGATGTGCCCGACTATCTGGGCAGCAAGGCCACCTTCGCGTTGGGGCAGTTCGGTGGCCACGGCGGCCGTCCCCTGCGCGGCGGCGATTTGCTGGAAATCTGCGTACCGGAACGCCCGGGCTGTCCTACGCCTGCGCCGACGGATGCCCCGGCGCCTGCAGCGCAGGAACTGGTACCTGTCTACGGTGATACGTGGGATATCGCGGTACTGTACGGCCCCCATGGCGCGCCCGATTTCTTCCAGCCGGAATCCATCGATACTTTTCTGGCTTCGGAATGGACCGTGCATTACAACTCCAACCGTCTGGGTATTCGCCTGAGCGGGCCGAAGCCCACCTGGACACGGAGTGACGGCGGTGAAGCCGGGCTGCACCCGTCCAATATCCATGATTGCGAATACGCTATCGGCAGCATCAATTTCACCGGCGATATGCCGGTGATTCTGACCCGTGACGGCCCGAGCCTGGGCGGTTTTGTCTGCCCGGTGACCATCTGCAAGGCTGAACTGTGGAAGGTCGGGCAAGTGAAACCTGGCGATCGCATTCGCTTCCGTCGTATCAGCTTCGATGAAGCGCGCGCCCTGGAACTGGCGCAGGACGCCGCCATGGCCTCCCTGCAGGACGTTGCGCCCGCTGTGGAGAGCGGCCTGGCTGTGGTGCCGCAAGGCACCGTGTCCGAGACGGTGCTGGCAGAACTGCCGGAAACCGAAGGCCGCCCGAAGGTGGCGTATCGTCAGGCAGGCGACCGCTACATCCTGATCGAGTACGGCCCCAATGTGCTGGACTTGACGTTGCGCTTCCGCGTGCACGCCCTGATGCAGGCGCTGGAAGCACAGCCGATCAGGGGCGTGCTGGAACTGTCTCCGGGGGTACGTTCGCTGCAGGTGAATTACGACAGCCGCGTCATCAGCCAGCGTGATCTGATGAGCGCATTGCTGGACACCGAGCAGGCGCTGCCGCCGGTGGGTGACATGAAAGTCAGCACACGGATCATTCGCCTGCCACTGGCGTTCGAGGATTCGGCAACCCTCGACGCGGTGGCGCGTTACCGGCAGTCAGTGCGTGACAAGGCGCCGTGGCTGCCGAGCAATGTGGAGTTCATTCGTCGCATTAACGGCCTCGACAGCGTCGAGCAGGTGCGCGACATCATTCATGAGGCCAGCTATATGGTGCTGGGCCTGGGGGATGTGTATCTGGGCGCGCCCTGTGCCGTGCCGGTGGATCCGCGCCATCGCTTGCTGACCTCGAAGTACAACCCGGCGCGAACCTACACCGCCGAGGGCACTGTGGGCATTGGCGGGGTCTACATGTGCATCTATGGCATGGACTCCCCCGGGGGTTATCAGCTGGTCGGGCGTACCTTGCCGATCTGGAACAAGTTTCTGAAGAACAGCACCTTCACGGAAGACAAGCCCTGGCTGCTGCGCTTTTTCGACCAGGTGCGCTTCTATCCGGTCCCCGAAGACGAACTGACGCGCCAGCGCGATGCGTTCCGCGAAGGGCGGCTGACGCTGGATATCCAGGAAGAAGAATTCGATCTGGGCGCCTACCACCGTTTTCTGGAGCAGATTGCGCCGGAGCTGGCCGAGTTTCAGGCGCGCCAGAAGCAGGCGTTTGATGCCGAAGTGGCCTTGTGGAAGGAAGACGAAGCGCTGGAGGCCATGCAGCGCGAACAGGATGCACGTCAGGTCGATATCGAAACGCCTGTGGGGGGCGAGCTGGTGTCCGCTGACATCAGCGGCAACATCTGGAAGTTGATGGTCGAGCAGGGCAAACCGGTCAAGGCCGGTGATCCGTTGCTGGTGATTGAGGCCATGAAGATGGAATTTGCCGTGCATGCGCCGGCGGATGGCGTCGTGCATGCGGTGCATTGCGCCGAAGGGCGTGTGATCCAGGCGGGCGATCCGCTGGTGGTTATCATGGAGCAGGCCTCATGATCGAACTATCGCGCACTGACTCTGGCAATGCATCACGCAGCGCCACGCGGGCCGCCAATCTGGCCGAACGCATCTACGGCCAGCTCAAGCAGGACATCTTTGATTTTCGTCTGCTGCCCGGCGACCGTTTTACCGAGACGGAAGTGGCTGAACGTATGGGTGTCAGCCGCACACCGGTTCGTGAGGCGCTGTTCCGCCTGCAACGCGAAAGCTATGTGGAAGTGCTGTATCGCAACGGCTGGCGTGTGCGTCCCTTCAATTTCGAATATTTCGAAGACCTGTATGACGTGCGCACCATCCTGGAATGCGCCGCCGTGCGGCGGCTGTGTGACCGGGAGAAGATGCCGGCCCAGCTGGAAGACCTGAAGCGTATCTGGCTGGTGCCGGAAAGCGCCCGCCTGGAAGACATGAACACGCTATCGGCGCTGGATGAACGCTTCCACGAAATGCTGGTGGAGGCCGCGGGCAACAGCGAGATGGCCCTTATTCATCACGATATCACCGAGAAGATTCGCATCATTCGCCGGCTGGATTTCACCAAGCCGCCGCGGGTGGATGCCACCTATGTGGAACACGGCATGGTGCTCAAGGCGATTCTCGAACGGCGGCCGGAGCCAGCCCAGATGATGCTCAAGGCGCATATCGAGGAGAGCCGTCGGGAAGTACGCAAGATTACCTTGCACATGTTGCACAGCGCCCGGCAGGACGCGCAAGGCAGGGAATAAGAACAGGTACAGGGACCAGGGAAAACGACAGTCCATTCAAACCACGGAATCGGGGGTTTAACCATGAACACATCACACTCAACATTATCACGCCTGCGGTGGGGTATCGCTTCGGCGCTGGCCCTGGCGACCGCGACCTACAGCACCGCCCAGGCCCTGGAGTTGCCCGGCGTCACGGTGGGTGCCGGGATGCGCACCAGCTTTGTCAGCGAAGAATCAGCCGCGCCGGATGGCGGCTCTTCCAATGACTTTGTGCTCGACAGCATCCGGCTGTATGTAGACGGGCAGGTGACCGGCAATATCGGCTTTACCTTCAATACCGAGTACTACACCGATGCCAATGATGAAGAAACCATCAGTGTGCTGGATGCCATTGCGCGCTTCGAGTACTCCGATGTGATGAATATCTGGGCGGGCCGCTTCTTGCCGCCGAGTGATCGCTCGAACCTGAGTGGCCCTTACTTCCTGACCACCTGGAATTTCCCGCCTGTGCAGGCGTATCCGGCGATCTTTGCCGGGCGCGATAACGGCCTGGCGTACTGGGGTCAGGTGGGTGGTGGCCAGTTCAAGTGGCAGCTGGGTGTTTTCGAGGGGCCGGAAACCCCGGGGGATGATCTGCTTTATGCCGCGCGCCTGACCGCCAACTTCTGGGATCCGGAACCGGGCTACTACAACAGCAGCACCTATTACGGCGACAAGGACATTCTGGCCGTGGGCCTGGTGGCCCAGAGCCAGGATGGCGAGAACAGCTACAGCGTCGATGTGCTGATGGAAAAGAACCTGGGTGACGTCGGCACCGTGACACTGGAAGCCGCCTATTACGACTACGACATTCTCGGCGGGCTGGACGCGCTGGGCGCCGAAGCCAGCAACGGCTATTTCCTGCTGGCGGGCTACCTGTTCCCGCAAGAGGTCGGTATTGGTCGTATTCAACCGGTCGTACGTTACAGCTACGGCGAGATCGATAATGGCCCTGACGGCAAGGTAACTGATTACAACATCAACTACATCATCAGCGGCCATGGTGCTCGCATCAGCCTGGCTTACCAGGACAAGAAAGACACGCTGTTTGGTGACGACAACGTCTTTGTGCTCGGCCTGCAATTGCAGATGTAACCCGCACTGGCAGACAAACCGGAATTCAAGGAGTCAGAACATGAAAGCGAAATCCCTGATAAGCAAGATTGCGGGCGTTTGCATGACGCTCAGCGCTGCCTTCGGCATGACGGCGACCCATGCGGACACCATCAAGGTCGGCGTATTGCACTCACTGTCCGGCACTATGGCGATCAGCGAAACCACGCTGAAGGACACCATCCTGATGCTGATTGAAGAGCAGAACCGCAAGGGCGGGCTGCTTGGCAAGAAGCTGGAGGCTGTGGTCGTTGACCCGGCCTCCAACTGGCCGCTGTTCGCCGAGCGCTCACGCGAACTGTTGCAGCGCCACAATGTAGATGTGGTCTTCGGGTGCTGGACATCGGTATCGCGCAAGGCGGTGCTGCCAGTGTTCGAGGAACTCAACGGGCTGCTGTTCTACCCGGTGCAATATGAGGGTGAGGAGTCCTCCCGCAATGTGATCTACACCGGCGCCGCGCCAAACCAGCAGGCGATTCCGGCGGTGGATTACCTGATGAATGAGATGGGCATCGAGCGCTGGGTCCTGGCGGGCACGGATTATGTGTATCCGCGCACCACCAACCGCATCCTGGAGGCCTACCTGAAAAGCCAGGGCGTCAAGGATGAGGACATCATGATCAACTACACCCCGTTCGGGCATTCCGACTGGCAGAGCATCGTGGCGGACATCAAGCGTTTTGGTTCGGCGGGCAAGGCGACGGCGGTGGTCTCCACCATCAATGGCGATGCCAACGTGCCGTTCTACAACGAGCTGTCCAATCAGCAGGTTTCGGCGGAGGACATCCCCGTGGTCGCCTTCTCGGTGGGTGAGGAAGAGCTGTCTGGTATCGACACCCGAAACCTGGTGGGGCATCTGTCAGCCTGGAACTACTTCATGAGCATCGAGACGGATCAAAATGCCGAGTTCATCAAGAACTGGCATGCCTTCATCGGTGATACCAGTCGGGTGACCAACGACCCGATGGAAGCGCACTACATCGGTTTCAATCTCTGGGCCCAGGCGGTAGAGAAAGCGGGTACTACGGATGTCGACAAGGTGCGCAGCGAGCTGTATGGCCTGGAAGTGCCGAATCTGACCGGTGGGACCGCCACCCTGTTGCCGAACCACCACATCACCAAGCCCGTGTTTATCGGCGAGATTCGTGCGGACGGCCAGTATGACGTGGTCTGGCAAACCGACGGTGAAGTACCGGGGGAAGCCTGGTCGCGTTATCTGCCGGGCAGCCGGGATATCAAGGCTGACTGGGTGGAGCTCAACTGCGGTAACTACAACACGAAGACCGGCAAGTGTTCGGGCCAGAACTATTAATACCTGAACATTTGAAGCCAGACCTGCCGGGCGGGCAGCCGCTCGCCCGGCGTTTCGCAGCAGCACAGGAGTAGCCGCGTGAACATCATCATGGCAAGGCTGCCGCTGACGGGCAGTATCATCGCTTTGCTCTGTTACCTGATGTGGTGGCCCATGCAGGCGCAGGCGGATGAAGAAGGTATGCCTGAAGCAGGTATGCCGGATGAGTGGGTGCAGGAGGTGGTCACCGACGAGTTTGCCGACATGCTCGCGGAGCTGGCCACGGCCAGCTTTCCGCGCAAGGTCGAGCTGGTGAATACGCTGCAGCTGCGCGGCTGGCCAGGCGTGCGGGATGCCCTGGCCGGACTGCTGGAGGGCGAGCTGTACTTTTCTCAGGAAGAGCAGCCTGAAGGAATCAGGGTTTATGTGGTCAGTGGGCGGGAAGGTGACTTCACGCTGCTTGATCCGGTGACGCAACAGACGGAGCAGCGCGAAGCGCTGTCCGGGTTGCGCCGGATCACCACCAACAATCCATTGCGCCGGAATCTGCGTGGTGCCGTCGCAAGATTCGATTTGCTGGATGAGTCGCCGGCGGTGCGTCGACAGGCGGTGGCGGAACTGCGTCGTGGGCTGGACAGCGACGCCATCCTGCTGCTTCGCGAGCGGCTGGTGACGGAAACGCATCGCGGCGTGACCCGGGATATCGAGGTGGCGCTGGCACTGTATGACCTGGAGAGCAGCGACGCTGAGGTACGGTTGACTGCACTGGAAGTGCTGAGCGGTGAACTGGGCAATGATGTGTACAACCGCGTTCAACGTCTGCTGGCCACGGATGCCAGCGGTGAGCCGCTGGAACCGGACGCGGCTGTGCGCCATATGGCGTCGCTGGCCATAGACCGTATCGAACAGCGGCGCAGTTTCTTCGGTTTTCTGGAAACCCTGTTTTTTGGTTTGAGTTTCGGCTCTGTGCTGGTGCTGGCCGCGATCGGCCTGGCCATCACTTTTGGTGTCATGGGCGTGATCAACATGGCCCATGGCGAATTGATCATGATCGGCGCCTACACGTCCTATGTGGTGCAGTTGCTGATGCCCAACCATATTGGTGTGGCGATACTGGTCGCCGTGCCGGCGGCGTTTATGGTCTCCGGACTGGTGGGGGTGCTGATCGAGCGCGGCGTGGTGCGCTTCCTGTATGGCCGCCCGCTGGAAACGCTGCTGGCCACGTTCGGGATCAGCCTGATTCTCCAGCAGCTGGTGCGTACCGTGTTCTCGCCCTTGAATCGTCAGGTGCAAACGCCCGACTGGATGAGCGGCTTGCTGCGATTCAATGATGTTTTCGCGATCACGTATAACCGGCTTTATATCCTGATCTTCATGTTTATCGTATTCGCTCTGCTGTGGCTGGTGATGCACCGGACGTCGCTGGGGCTGAAGGTTCGGGCGGTGTCGCAGAATCGTGCCATGGCGCGTGCCATGGGTGTGCGCTCCGACCGCATTGATGCGCTGACCTTCGGGTTGGGCTCGGGCATTGCCGGCGTCGCCGGGGTGGCGTTGAGCCTGCTGACCAATGTCGGTCCGAACATGGGGCAGGCTTATATCATCGACTCGTTCATGGTGGTGGTCTTCGGGGGGGTCGGTAATCTCTGGGGCACGCTGATCGGCGGCATGAGCCTGGGGCTGGGCACCAAGCTGGTAGAACCGCATGTGGGCGCGGTGATGGCCAAGATACTGATGCTGGTGTTCATCATCCTGTTCATCCAGAAACGCAAGCAAGGCCTGTTCCCGCAGAAAGGCCGGTCGGCGGAGGGGCACTGATGAGCGATCGCAGTCTGGTGTCCCGTTTGATGCAGCATGATCTCGGCAGCCGTATCTTTATAGGCGTTCTGCTTCTGGTAGGGCTCGGCATGCCGCTGGCTCACTTGTTGCTGCCGGAATCCTCGTTCCTGCATCCATCGACCTATACGCTGTCGTTGGTCGGCAAGTACATGACCTACGCGTTGCTGGCGATTTCCATTGATCTGATCTGGGGATACTGCGGCATCCTGAGTCTGGGGCATACCGCCTTCTTTGCGCTGGGTGGCTACGCCATGGGCATGTACCTGATGCGCCAGATCGGCACCCGTGGTGTCTATGGTGATCCGGTGCTGCCGGATTTCATGGTGTTCCTGAGCTGGGAATCGCTGCCCTGGTACTGGCAGGGCATGGACATGTTCTGGTTCGCCATGCTGATGGTGTTGCTGGTGCCGGGGCTGCTGGCGCTGGTGTTCGGTTGGCTGGCGTTTCGATCCCGTGTGGCAGGCGTCTATTTCTCGATCATCACCCAGGCACTGACGTTTGCGCTGATGCTGGCCTTCTTCCGAAACGAGATGGGGTTTGGTGGCAACAACGGCCTGACGGATTTCAAGGACATCCTGGGGTATGACCTGCAGGCCACCGGCACGCGCATCGGTTTGTTCATGGTCACGGCCCTGGCGCTGGGCCTGGGTTATCTCGCCTGCCGCTGGATCGTCGGGTCACGCTTCGGGCGGGTGGTCACCGCGATTCGTGACGGGGAGGGGCGGGCCCGCTTCATCGGCTATCGTGTGGAACACTACAAGCTCTGGCTGTTCGTGTTCTCCGGCGTGCTGGCCGGTATCGCCGGTGCACTTTACGTACCACAGGTCGGCATCATCAATCCGGGGGAGTTCGCGCCGTTGAACGCCATCGAGGCTGTCGTCTGGGTTGTCGTCGGCGGGCGCGGCACGCTGTATGGCGCGGTGCTGGGCGCGGTGCTGGTCAACTACATGAAGACTTATTTCACGGTGGCCTGGCCGGAGGCATGGCTGTATGCACTCGGTACCCTGTTCGTGGTGGTGACGCTGTTCCTGCCCCGTGGTGTGGTGGGATTGCTGGAAAAACTCAGGAGGCAGAAAGCATGAAGTTGCCGAGATCCCTGGAAGCCTTCGCTGACCGCAGCCAGGTGTTCGATCTGGTCAACCCCGCGGTGCGTTCGCCGAAGCTGGATGTGAGTCACGGGACCATTCTTTACCTGGAAGACATCACCGTGAGTTTTGATGGCTTTCGCGCCCTGAATGATCTGACGCTGTATGTGGCGCCCGGCGAGCTGCGCTGCATCATTGGCGCCAATGGTGCGGGCAAGACCACCATGATGGATGTGATCACCGGCAAGACGCGACCGGACAGCGGCACGGCGTTTTTCGGGCAAAGCATTGACCTGCTGCGTCTGAGTGAGCCGGAAATTGCCCAGGCAGGCATCGGCCGCAAGTTCCAGAAGCCCACGGTATTTCCCGAACACACGGTGTTCGAGAATCTGGAGCTGGCCATGGCAGGTGATCGTCGTGCCTGGAAGATGCTGTGTGCGCGATTGACGTCCGAGCAGCATGACCGTATCGACGAAGTGCTGGCGCTGATCGGTCTGGCGGCGCAACGTCAGGCCCCGGCGGGCAGCCTGTCGCACGGACAGAAGCAGTGGCTGGAAATCGGCATGCTGCTGATGCAGCGCCCGGCCCTGCTGCTGGTGGACGAGCCCGTGGCCGGGATGACCCCACAGGAAACCGAGCGTACCGCCGAGCTGCTGGTCTCGCTGGCCGGGCAGCATACTGTGGTAGTGGTAGAGCACGATATGGATTTTGTTCGTTCCATTGCCCGCACTGTCACGGTGCTGCATGAAGGCAGCGTGCTGGCGGAGGGCAACATGGCGGATGTTCAGGCCGACCCGCGCGTGGTGGAAGTCTATCTGGGAGAGCCGGCATGAGTGCAGGAGACAGCGCACCGCTGCTGAGCGTGCAGGGCGTCAATCAACTGTACGGGGGCAGCCATACGCTCTGGGATGTGGACATGACGGTGCCGGAAGGCGCCTGTACCTGCCTGATGGGGCGCAACGGCATGGGCAAGACCACCTTGCTGAAATGCATCATGGGCCTGCTGCCCGTGGCCTCGGGCAAGATGCTGTTTGCAGGCCGGGATCTGACACCGCTGCGTGCTGAAGCCCGGGCGGCCCTGAAGATCGGCTATGTGCCCCAGGGTCGGGAAATCTTTCCGCAGCTGACGGTGGAAGAAAATCTGCGGCTGGCTGTCTATGCGCGCCCGGACAAGTCAGCGGCGATTCTGGATCAGATCCACACATTGTTCCCGGTTTTGAAGTCGATGGCGCGCCGCCGGGGTGGCGATCTGTCCGGCGGTCAGCAACAGCAACTGGCGATCGGTCGTGCATTGGTCATCGAGCCGCAACTGCTGATCCTGGATGAACCCACGGAGGGCATCCAGCCGAATATCGTTCAGGAAATCGGCGACATCATCCTGCGGCTCAACCGGGAGCAGGGCCTGACGGTGCTATTGGTAGAACAGAAATTGCCCTTTGCCCGTCGCGTGGCCACAGATTTCCGCATTATCGACAAAGGCCGCCTGGTGGCCGACGGCCCCATGGCTTCCCTGGATGACGGTCTGATCCGACGCCATCTCACGGTCTAGCGGTCAGGGCCGCCGATGGATCAGCCACATGATGATGGCCACGCCGATACCCCAGGCGCCGTTGACGATCAGGCCGCCGATGACCGTCTGTGTGGAAACCGGCAGTGACTTGAGGGGGAACACCACCAGCATGGCCACCGCCGTCGGCGCTGCGGCACCGAACAGCAGTGCCCGGAGCCAGTAGCGTTTGCCATGGCAGATGCGGATCAGGGCCCAGAGTGGCAGGCCCCACAGGCCACCCCAGAACGCCAGTGACAGGACCTGGGGCACGCCCAGCGGGGGCACCGGCGTCATGTTGTACGGCGGGGCAGGGACCGCGCCCAGCGCATGGAACAGACCGATCACCGGTTGATGGAACAGCAGGGTGGCGAGGAAACCCGCAACAAACGCCTTGATCCAGAGCATTGATACCTCCCGGGGCCCGGGGTTGGGCCGTGCCGCACCATTATGGCCCGGTGGCCGGACATGTGCATCCGGGCCTGCCTCAGTTTTTGCTCACCTCGCCATTCTAAAATGGTATCGTTACAGGCTGCGTACCGGATGACCGTATGGGCGCACGTGCGCCCGGGGTGAGCGGCCGCTTTGCGATGCGCTGAACACATACATCAGAGAACAAACGGGAGAACGCAGCATGAATGCTACAGCCAAGACTGATCTCAAGTCGCCACTGGAAGCCCTGCAAGATCGGGTGCGCCAGCAGAAAGACACGGTTGCCATGGTGCAGCCCCTGGGCGGCGGTACGCTGCGCGAGTACACCTGGGGAGAGCTGGATGACGAAACCCGGCGCATGGCGAGCTATCTCAAGAGCCTGAATTTGCCGGCCGGTTCCAATATCGCCCTGATGTCGAAGAACTGCGCCGAGTGGATGATGGCGGACTGGGCGATCTGGATGGCCGGGCATGTCAGTGTGCCCCTGTATCCGACGCTGACGGCAGAGAGCGTGCGTCAGATTCTGGAGCACAGTGAGTCGAAACTGCTGTTTGTGGGCAAGCTGGATGTCTGGGATGAGGCGAAGGCGGGTGTGCCGGACGGCATGCCGATGCTGTCTTTCTCCCTGTCGCCGGACGATGCGAAGCAGGCGTTTCCCTGCTGGCCTGATGTAATTCGCGACCAGGCGCCGCTGGCAGAGATCAACCAGCCGAGCGGCAAGGACCTGGCCACCATTATCTATACTTCCGGCACCACTGGCATGCCCAAAGGGGTTATGCACGATTTCAGCAACCTGGCCATGATGGGTACCAAGATGCCCACCATCTATTCGCTGTCTTCCAGTGACCGGATGATCTCCTACCTGCCGTTGTCCCACGTTGCCGAGCGTGCAGCGGTGGAGCTGGCCATGCTGTACGTTGGCATGAAGATTTTCTTTGCCGAGTCGCTGGATACCTTCGCCGAGGACATCAAGCGTGCACGTCCGACCCTGTTTTTCGCCGTGCCGCGCATCTGGACCAAGTTCTACCAGAAGGCCAGTGATGCGGTGCCGCCCGCCAAACTGGCCAAGCTGCTGAAGATTCCGCTGCTGAACCGGGTGATCAAGAAGAAGGTGCTCAGTGCCATGGGGCTGCAGGACTGCCGTCTGGCGCTGTCCGGGGCCTCGGCGCTGTCTGAAGAGGTGATTGTCTGGTTCAAGGCGCTCGGGCTGGAAATCCTCGAGGTCTACGGCATGACCGAAAACATGGCCTGGTCGCACACCACACGCCAGGGCGATCAGAAGATCGGCTGGGTCGGCAAACCCAACGATGGCGTGGAGTGCCGGATTGCCGAGAACGGCGAAATCCTGGTGCGCAGTCCTGGCAACATGACCGGCTACTTCAAGCAGCCGGACAAGACCCGTGAGGACCTCACCGAAGACGGTTGGCTGCACACCGGTGATGTGGGCGAGATCGACTCTGAAGGCCGTCTGCGCATCACGGGCCGGGTCAAGGAAATCTTCAAGACCGAGAAGGGCAAGTATGTGGCACCGGCGCCAATCGAAGGGCGTCTGGTGTCGCATCCGGGGCTGGATCAGGCCTGTGTCATGGGTGTGGATCTGCCGCAGCCGGTGGCGCTGCTGTGCCTTTCTCCCGAGGAAGAGGCCAATCTGCAGACCGATGCCGCGCGTGACCAGTATGTCGACGGTCTGAAGGCGCTGCTGACTCGCGTCAACAGTGAGATCGACGCCCATGAGCGGCTGGATGCCCTGGTGGTGGTGCCGGAAACCTGGGGCGTGGAAAACAACCTGCTGACGCCGACCCTGAAGCTCAAGCGTAATGAGCTGGAGAAGCTGTACAAGGATCGAGTGCCCGGCTGGGCCCGGCAGCGGGGTGTGATCTGGGCGCGCTGAGCCGCGCCGCCGACGGCCCGGACAGCGCCCTGGTGCGCTGCCTGGCCGACGGCCGCTACCACTCTGGCGAAACGCTGGGCGCGCTGCTGGGTGTGTCCCGGGCGGCGGTCTGGAAGCGCCTGCAGAAGCTGGCCGCGTTCGGTCTGGACGTCGAATCCGTGCGCGGCAAGGGATATCGCCTGCCCGGCGGGTTGCGCCTGCTCGACGAAGACGTTCTGGCGCAGGCCATGGCTGCCGCAGGTGGCACTCCGGGAGCCTTGAGCCTTCACCTGTACGATGTCACCGATTCCACCAACGCTGATGCCCTGGCGCTGTCCCGCCCGGGGCTGAGCCAGCCGCTGGCGGTACTGGCGGAATACCAGCGTGCCGGTCGCGGCCGCCGGGGGCGTGCCTGGCAATCGCCCTATGGCCGCAACCTGTACCTGTCCTATGCCGAGAGCTTTGCTGGCGGGGCTGCCGCCCTGGATGGCCTCAGTCTGGTGGTGGGTGTGGTGGTGGCCGAGACGCTGTCCGACGCCGGGCTGGCGGACCGGGTGCAACTCAAGTGGCCCAACGATATCTGGGTGGACGGGCGCAAACTGGGCGGCATTCTGGTGGAGCTGGCGGGTGACATGGACGGTGTCTGTGTGCCGGTGATCGGCATCGGCATCAATGGTGCCCTGTCGGACGCGGCCGCCGCGGCCATTGATCAGCCCTGGACGGATCTGACCCGGGAGCTGGGCGAGGCGCCGGATCGCAGCCGTCTGGCCGGGCGACTGCTGGCGGGGTTGCAGCAGGCGCTGGTGATGTTCCGGCAGCAGGGCTTTACGGCCTTCAGTGACCGCTGGCGCCGCTACGATTGCTGCGCCGGGGCGGACGTCACGGTGCAGCTGGGCGAGCGCCGCATTACCGGTCTGGCCCGGGGAGTGAACGCCCAGGGGGCGCTGCAGGTCGAGGTGAATGGTGTGCTGCAGCAGTTTCATGGCGGCGAAGTGAGCGTACGCCCACTTCGATAGAGTGTGGCAACTGGGATCAGGTAAAGAGGCATCGACAGCGCATGAAGCTGTTCCTGGATATTGGCAATACCGCCATGAAGTGGCGGGCTTATGTTGAAGAAGGCGGGGTGCCGGTTCGCCGCGAGGGCGGCCGGGCGCACCAGCGCGATTGGGAACGGCTGGCGCGTGAGCTGGCGGCCCTGTGCGAGCAGCCGGTGACGCGCCTGGAGGTGGCGTCGGTCGCTGGTCGTGAGAGCGATGCGGTGCTGGCGCGCGCGCTGTCGGCGGCACTCGGGTGCACGCCGCGCTTCTATTATTCCCCGGCCGCAGACAGCGGCGTGACCAACGCCTACGCCGAGCCGGCACGCCTGGGCGTGGATCGCTGGCTGGCGGTGGTGGAGGCCTGGCACCGCGATGGCGCCTCCATCATTGTCGATTGTGGCAGTGCCCTGACCGTGGATGCGGTGGATGCCAGTGGCCAGCACCTGGGAGGCTATATCGTTCCGGGGCTGGGCATGTTGCGCGACAGCCTGTCCCGGGGGACAGCGCAGGTGCGGGTGACCGACACCGTCGGTGTCAGCCTGGCGCCCGGGCGCAGCACCAGCGAGGGGGTGGAGAACGGCGTGCTGCGCATGTCCGTGGCCTTCATCGCCGACGTGGTGGTTGAACTGCGTCAGGTGCTTCATGATACTTGCAGCGTTTACCTGACCGGTGGCGATGCGCCGGTCGTGCAGCCGCTACTGCCGTTCCAGGTGCCCTGCGATCCGGACCTGGTGCTGGACGGGCTGGAGCGGGTAACCGGTAATCTGTGACCCTGCACGCGCTGCCGGGCCAGCAAAGACGCTACAGTACAAAAAAATCGGGCCGGCAGGCTCGCGGGGAGTAGGGGCGTTCATGCGCTGGGTCTTCTACAGTCTTCTGATTCTCAATGTCATCTACCTGGGTTGGCAGTTGCTGGGCTACAGCGCCGCACCGGCGCCGCAGGTGGCTGCCCGCACGGCCGCTCCGGCCAGTCTGCAGTTGCTCGAAGAGGCTGGTCACAGCGCCGGCGCGCGCCCCCGGGCTGACAGCGCACGGCGCGACGCTTTGTGTGTGGTGGCGGGGCCCTGGAGCCAGCGCGCCAGTGCGGAGGCGCTCAGGTCGCAGGCTGCCGGTATTTCCGGGAGCGGCCGGATCCAGCCGGTGACAGTGCGCCGTGATCGTCTCAACTGGGTCTATCTGCCGCCTCAGGCGCGCCGGGAAGACGCCCTGGGGGCCCTGCGGGAGCTGCAATCCCGGGGGGTCGACAGCTTTATCGTTGCCGAAGGCGAGGATGCCAATGCGGTGTCGCTGGGCTATTTCAGCAGTGAAGAGTCGGCCCGCGGGCTCCAGGTGCGTATGCGCGACGCCGGCTATCCGGCGGAAGTCCGCGAAACCTGGCGCGAAACCGTCGAATACTGGGTCTACTACCCTCTGCTGCCGGACGAGGCAGAAGCCCGCCTGGCAGCGCTCGTGGCCAGTGGCAGCGGCGAGGCCGGTGTCGAGCGGGCGGCCTGCCGCTAAAAAGCTGCCATATTCAATTGCTTGCGAGGGCTCCTTTCATTACAATGCGCCACCTTTGCAGGCTGGCGTAGCTCAGTAGGTAGAGCAGCTGATTTGTAATCAGCCGGTCGGGGGTTCGATTCCTCTCGCCAGCTCCATATCCATGCGGGAGGTCGCAGGAAACCTGTTGACAACCTGATACTGCAAAAAGAGAATGTACGCCCGTTTTTGGAGGGGTTCCCGAGTGGCCAAAGGGATCAGACTGTAAATCTGACGCGCAAGCTTCGCTGGTTCGAATCCAGCCCCCTCCACCAGATCGACCGAATGCAGTGAGCCGGAATGGCGCGACTGACGTTCGGACAGCCGCCGGAACTCGGGCCGGGGCTGGATTTGAACCAGACGGTTCGACGTGTCGCCGCAGGCGACCGAACAGCGCCGCGAAGCGGTGCTGGCCCGAAGGGCGGAGGCGCAGCCGGAGTAATCCAGCCCCCTCCACGCAAAAAGAGGCGCCTGTGGCGCCCGCCGACCCCAAACACCGGCTCGGCAAAGTAAAGGTTTTGAAAGACGCAGCACCAGGCTGGCGGATCCGGCCCAGGCAGGAAGGCAAGGTTCGCGGGTGTAGTTCAATGGTAGAACCTCAGCCTTCCAAGCTGATGACGCGGGTTCGATTCCCGCCACCCGCTCCATCAGTTGCTGTGTCAGCAGGTTCATCGCCGCAAGGTGATATGAAGTTAAT
>PNLU01000043.1 GCA_013823245.1 Alcanivorax sp. | reverse complement strand
ATTCATATTTTTGAAGGCGCGCGCGGAACCCACGCCGAACTGAGCAACAAGAACCTGCTGCTCACCGACGGCGCGGAAGTGAACACCAAGCCCGAGCTCGAAATCTACAACGATGACGTCAAGTGCAGCCACGGCACGACATGTGGCCAGCTCGACGCCCAGGGGCTGTTCTACCTGCGTTCCCGGGGTGTGCCGCAGGAAGAAGCCAAGCGCATGCTGGCCTTCGGCTTCGTCAACGAACTGCTGGGCGCCCTGCCTGATACGGCGGTGGCCGACTGGGCCCGCCCGTGGCTGGAATCCGCCCTGATGACCGACGAGACGGCGCGCGCATGAACGCTACTCGCTCTCACGGCAGCCGGCTTGATGTCACCGCATTGCGCGCCGAGTTCCCGATTCTGGCGGAGCAGCCGTACGGCAAACCGCTGGTGTATCTGGATAACGCCGCCACCACGCAAAAACCACGCGCGGTGATTGACGCTCTGGCAGCGTACTACGAGCACGATAACAGCAACGTGCATCGCGGCGCCCATTGCCTGGCGGATCGTGCCACGGCGGCGTTCGAGAGCGCGCGCGAAAAGGTCGCGGCCTTCATCAATGCCAGCCGTGAAGAGGTCATCTGGACCCGGGGCACCACGGAAGCCATCAATCTGGTGGCCCAGAGTTACGGCGGCGACACGCTGAAGCCCGGTGATGAAGTGGTGATTTCCAGCCTGGAGCACCACGCCAATATCGTGCCCTGGCAGCAGGTGTGCGCGCGCACCGGTGCCACGCTGAAAGTCATTCCGCTGGACCCGTCGCACAACGGTGAACTGGATCTGTCGACGATCGACGAGATCATCACCGAGCGCACCCGTATCCTCGCCCTGGTGCAGGTTTCCAATGCCCTGGGCGTGATCAATCCGGTAGCGGCGCTGATCGCCCGCGCGCGCGCTGTGGGCGCACGGGTGCTGATCGACGGTGCCCAGGCCGTGTCGCATTTCCCCGTGGATGTGCAGGCGCTGGATTGCGACTTTTATGTCTTTTCTGCACACAAGCTGTTCGGCCCCACCGGCCTGGGCGTGCTCTACGGCCGCAAGGCGCTGCTGGAGGCCATGCCGCCCTGGCAGACCGGCGGCGAGATGATCGAAACCGTGACCTTCGAGGCCAGCACCTGGAACCAGCTGCCTTACAAGTTCGAGGCTGGCACGCCCCACATTGGCGGCGTAATCGCTTTTGGCGCGGCGATTGACTGGCTCAATCGTCAGGATCGTGCCGCCATGGCCGCCCATGAGGCGGACCTGCTGGCCTATGCCACCGAGCAGGCACGCGCCTTCCCGGGCTTGAAAATCATTGGTAACGCCCCGAACAAGATAGCAGTGGTATCCTTTCTGCTGGAGAGTGGTCATCCGAACGATGTCGGTACACTGCTCGACCAGCAGGGTGTTGCCGTGCGCACCGGCCACCACTGCACCATGCCGCTGATGAATGCCCTGGGCATTCCGGGCACGGTGCGTGCCGCCTTTGCGCCCTACAACACCCGTGATGAGGTGGATCAGCTTTTCGCGGCGCTGGAAAAAGTCCGGCGCTTCCTTTGAACCCGCTTTGACCCAGGCAGGCGTGAACGAGAGCAGGCTATGACTTCCGTACAGACCTATGTACCCGGATCGCCCCGCATCGCCATGACGGCCAGCGCTGAACAGCAGGCCCGTCGCGAACTGCTGCGCGAGAAAGCACGCGGACTGCGTCTGGGTGTCAAACCGTCCGGCTGTTCCGGTTACAAGTATGTTCTGGAATACGTCCATGATCCGGCGCCGGGCGACCACGAAATCACCATTACCGATGACGTGCGCGTCTATGTGGACGACAAGAGTCTGCCGATGGTGATTGGCACCGAGATCGACTATGTGACCGAGGGCGTCAACCGCTTCTTCAAGTTCCGTAATCCGAACGCTGACGGCGAATGCGGTTGCGGCGAAAGTTTCTCGGTGAGCGTCTGACATCATGAACCAGCAGGAACAACGCACGGTTGTCGTCAATCGCGACGTGGCTGCCCGCCGCGTGCCCGCAGGCACGCCTGCCACCATCCCGAAGAACAGCTTCGTCAACCTGCGTCAGGCCCTGGGTGGCACCTTCACCGTGACCTGGAACGGCAACATGCTGCGTATCGATGGCACCGACGCCGATGCCATTGGCCAGCAGCCTCTGGAGCTGACCTTCGATCCGCCCGAGGCAGACGGCAGCGTGCGCATGAGCGATGTCGAGCGCACGCTGGATACCATTTTCGATCCCGAAATCCCGGTCAGCATCCAGTCCCTCGGGCTGGTCTATGGCGTTGATGTGCTGCGCCGCGACGACAAGAACGTGGTGCAGGTGCGCATGACCCTGACCGCTCCCACCTGCGGCATGGGCCCGGTGCTGGTGAGCGACGTGGAATACCGTCTGGCCCGGGTGCCGAACGTCGATGCGGTGGAAGTGGCGCTGGTGTTCGACCCGCCCTGGAGCCGCGACATGATCAGCGAGGAGGCCCAGGTTGAACTGGGCATCTTCTGATGAGTAAGCCTTGATGAATGAATCACTGCCATCACTGGATGCACTGGCCCTGGGCCAGGACATCACCGCCGACGACATCGTCGATAACCTGTCGTTCTTTGACGACTGGGAAGAGCGTTACGGCTACATCATCGATCTGGGCAAGCAACTGCCACCCTTGCCCGAGGCACTGAAAACCGACGATCGCTTCATTCGTGGTTGCCAGAGTCAGGTCTGGCTGGAGATCCAGCACAACAGCGCGGAAAACCGCATGCATATGGCCGTAGACAGCGACGCACTGATCGTGCGCGGGTTGGCCGCCATTGTGCTGGCCGCCCTGAATCACAAGACACCGCAACAGATTGTCGACTACGACATGAACGCCTATTTCAGTGCGATCGATCTGCTCAAGCACCTGAGCCCGACACGCGGTAACGGCGTGCGGGCCATGGTCAGTCGCATTCAGGACGAAGCGCGCGCACGGCTCGGGTAACGCGAGCCGTTCAGTCGCCGTCCAGCTCCAGCACGCCCAGAATCGACCAGGCAAAATCCAGCTTCAGCTTGCCGTCGAACACGGCATCATCCAGCGACATGTAGAAATCGGCGGCGTAGGGTTTTTCCCGATTGGCGCCGCCGTCCGCACTGTAATCCACCTTCGGATCATAGAACGCCAGCCCGTGACAGGTCATGCAGTTGGTCTGCACCCCGTATTCCATCAGCTGATCACCGTTGATGGGCCGCTTGATCTGGAAAACACCGGGATCGAAGCCAGCTTCGAGATGCGGGTTATAGGCAATGACCGGATCACCCACGTTCTGGCCACCGATAATCGGCTGCGCCGGGGAGACCATGGAATAGCCAACACTCATGGCATAGTGCCGGGCCGCCTCATCCAGCACATCCGGACGCATCCCGGCGATGCGCGCCGTGCTGGGCAGCGCGGGCTGATCGGCATCAGCAGACCACCAGAAAGTCTGCCAGGTCCAGCGCTTGGTTTCCCGGGTGCCAACATGCATACCCACCAGAATCACGTAATCGCCGGGGCTGACATTAACGCTCAGCTGCGCGGCCAGGTACTCCGCATCCGCGGCGGTTACAGGATGGTGGATAAAGTTGTTCAGATAAAACGTGTTGCTGTCGTTGGCGCCCGCACAGCCCTGATCGATCTGATTGCCACCACTGCCGCTACCACTGGTTCTGATGTACACACAGGCATCCCAGACATCTTCACCAAATGTCTTGGCCGGCGACGGGGTCCCGGGCCAGCCCGGCATGGTGTAAAGGCCATCACGGGTGTTGGCCGCATTGATCACCTTGTAGACCGGCTTGATGGTAATCGCGTTGGCGGGGAAGTTCGGAATTTCCTCATAACCTTCCTTGAGAAATTGATCCAGCGTGCTTTGCAGGAACAAGCGGTTGGTAATCGCATGATTCGCCGCAGGCGGGTTGTAGGCCACCGACACCGCAATGCGCGTATCGCCGTCACCCGCTGCCTGCGCCTGGCTGGCCAGATGCGCCTTGTTGCGGAACTGGCGTGCCGGCTCCAGGTCCAGATGGCGCTGCGGCGGCGCCGTTTCGTTCTTCATCCGGTAAATCATGTTGGACGGTGTCGCCCAGGTCTGGAAGGCACGCACCGACTGGCCATCCACGGTGCCCGCCTGCTGTGTCAGCCCGGCCCAGATGCCCCAGCCGTGGCGATACATGGCCTCGTCATCGCCACCATAGACCCAGTTGTTGATGGTGCGCTCGGATTGCGGAAACACCATGGAGGCGTCCACGCGCGGCAGGTCCGGAATACAGATCAGACTGCCATCAATATTGCCGATATCACCGCCCTGAATAATCTGCCCCAGGCAGTCGCTGACACCCGGCAACGATGTCTGCGAGACGCCGCCTGACAGCGTGCGGCACGATGCTGTCAGCACATCGTTGCTGACCGAGCCGTCATCGCAGGAAAGCTGCCACGAACCGGGTGGCAAGGATTGGCCCGCCTGTTGTGCCCGGGGCTGCTCTGCCGTGGCAGCCGGGCCGCCACTGCCTGCATCGTCCGAACAGGCAGCCAGCATAAAAATACCGGCCACACCCAACACCACGCCGCTGGCGCGTAAAAGAGAAGTTTGCATTAGAGACCCCCATGTCCTGTTTTTTCCATTTTTTGGAGAGTAATAATTCCGGCAATACACACCGGAATAACGCGACATTGTCAGAGAGTTTTTTCTCTTTCAATAAAAAAATAAAAAGTGATATCAGTATGATATTAAAAATCCCGTTTCTAACCGCCGCCAATAGACTCTATAATGGCGCTTTGCCATTACCCGTTTATCTGCATCGCAAGGAACCCCTTAATGCCCGGTTCACACCGCACCATCCGGCAACGACCTTCGCGTGACGACGCATGAGCGCACTCTGGCTGGTTCTGATCTGCCTCGGCGCTGGCGTCGTCGTTGCCCGGCTCAAGCACCCCGAGGGCCTGTCGCTGTCGCTGAACTGGTGGATGCTCTACATCGCCTTGCCAGCGCTGGTCCTGGACCAGATCACACGGCTGGCCTGGTCACCCAGCATGCTGTTTCCGGCAGCGGCCATGTGGGGCGTTTTTCTCGGCGCCTGGGCACTGATCGCCCTGGTGGGTCGCTGGCGCGGCTGGACACGCGGCCAGATCGGCGCGCTGGTGCTGACCTGCGGCCTGGGCAACACCGCCTTTGTCGGCTACCCGCTGGTGGAAGCCCTGCGCGGCACCGACAGCCTGGGCACGGCCGTGATTGCCGACCAACTCGGGTCCTTCCTCGTGTTGTCCTCGCTCGGCGTGATCGTGGCGGCGCTGTACGCAGGCCAGCATATTGCCCCCCGGCAACTGGCCAAACGCGTGCTGCTGTTTCCGGCCTTTATCGCCCTGATGGCGGCGTTTGCTCTACGTGGATTGGGAGGCCTGCCAGCACCGTTGACTGAGGTCGCAGCGCGCCTGGGCTCCACCCTGACACCGCTGGCGTTGTTTTCGGTAGGCATGCAGCTGAAGCTGAAAATGCCAGGCAACGAGGCTGAGCCGATGGCGTGGGGGCTGAGCTGGAAACTGCTGTTGGCCCCATTACTGATCTGGGGTCTGGCGTCGAGCCTGAACATCACCGGCGAGGCGTTATCGATTGCCGTATTGCAGGGCGCCATGGCCCCCATGATTACCGCCGGCATTCTCGCCCAGCAGCATGGGCTGGCACCGGGACTGGCCAGCCGTATCGTCGGGATCGGCATCGTGCTGTCACTGATTACCGTGCCGCTGTTCCATCACGTCTTGCCGTGAAGCCTTGGCTAGCGTAGCCGATGCAACGTATCGCGGACGTGCGACACGACGGCGTCGATGTCTGCTTCAGAGGTATAGCGCCCCACGGAGAAACGCAATGAGGACTGGGCCAGGGCATCGCTGAGGCCCATGGCCTTGAGTACGTAAGAAGGTTCGAGGGAAGCCGAGGTGCAGGCCGAGCCGGTGGAGACGGCCACGTCCGACAGCGCAGTGAGCAGCAACTCGCCGTCCAGCCCTTCGAAAGCCACGTTCAGGTGGCCCGGCAGACGCGCTTCGGGATGACCGTTAAGGTGCACGCCACCGAGCGCTTGCATGCCTGCCCAAAGGCGGTCACGCAAGCTGCGGATGCGGGCGTTGTCGCTGTCCATCTTTTCACTGGCCAGCGCGCAGGCGGCGCCAAATCCCGCCAACTGATGCGTAGCCAGCGTGCCAGAGCGCATGCCGCGCTCATGGCCGCCGCCGTGTATCTGGGCATCCACTACCACGCCCGGCGCGCGGCGCACATAGAGCGCGCCCACGCCTTTGGGGCCGTACAGTTTATGCGCGGAAAAGGACATCAGATCCACCGGCAACTGCGACAGATCTATCGGCAGTTTGCCCAGGGTCTGGGCGGCATCCACATGCACCAGAATGCCCTCGCCCCGCGCCCGCTCCGCACTCGCGTCGCGACACACCTGGCCGAGGGCGGCGATATCATGGATCACCCCGGTTTCATTGTTGGCATGCATGAACGACACCAGCGTGGTGTCCTCTCGCAGGGCATCGCGCAAGGCGGCAGGTTCCAGCCGCCCATCGGCCGACGGCGTGAGCAAGGTCACCTCGAACCCCTGGCGCGCCAGCCAGGCGAGGGTGTCCAGCACCGCCTTGTGCTCGGTGGCCACCGAGACAATATGCCGCCCCAGTTTGCTGCGCGCCTGGGCGGCCCCTTTGAGTGCCAGGTTATTGGCTTCTGTGGCGCCGCTGGTCCAGACAATTTCGCGCGGGTCGGCGTGGATCAGATCGGCCACCTGCCGACGCGCCGTTTCCACGGCGTCTTCGGCTTGCCAGCCGTACACATGGGAGCGGGAGGCCGGGTTGGCAAACAGGCCGTCTTCACCCAGGCAGCCGACCATGACCTTGATCACGGCCGGGTCCACCGGCGTGGTGGCGGCATAATCCAGATAGACAGGTTTCATCAGGCTTCAGCAGGGAACACGTTCAGTTGATCACACTCAGCGGCACGCGTTCCTGGTCATGTTGCCGTTGGCGGCGTTTCTGGCGCTCCGCGACCTGGCGCACATCTGCACGGTCCACCAGATCGCCCAGTGAAATACCGTTGAGGAACGTATGCAACTGGTCGGACAGGTCACACCAGAGGTAGTGCGTCAGGCAGGTCTCACCGTCCTGACAATCCCCCAGTCCGGCACAGCGCGTGGCATCCACGGATTCATCCACGGCGTCGATCACACTGGCCACGCTGATGGAGCTGCTCTCGGCGCTGAGCTGATAGCCACCACCCGGCCCGCGCACGCTGGACACCAGCTTGCGCCGCCGCAGCTTGGCAAACAGCTGCTCCAGATACGAAATGGAAATGCCCTGGCGCTCGGAAATATCTGCCAGCGACACCGGGCCGCTGCGAGCATGCAGTGCCAGATCCAGCATCGCCGTGACCGCATAACGGCCTTTGGTAGTGAGTCGCATCACCGCACCTCAATAACCTCAAGCCTTGGGAGGTTACTAATCCCGAGTATTTTGGTCAAGTATTACCGTCTGTGCCGTCCCGGCGCGGCGGGTGCGCCATGTCCGGTCCGGCGTCCGCACCGTCCACCGCATCGAAGTCAGCGTCATTGAGCTCCGGCAGCTTCTCGTCGCAACCCCGGATGCCCTGCTCGCGCAGCGCACTGCACATGCGGTCGATCTTGGTATCCACAGCGTGCATATGATCAAGCAGGCTGCGGATGGCTTGCGCCACCGGGTCGGGCATGTCGTTGGTGACACCATAGGCCTCGAAACCGATCTTGCGCGCCATTTCCTCACGGTTCTTCTCTTCTTCCGTGTTGGCCTTGGCAATCACCCGACCCGGAATACCCACAACGGTGGCCCCGGCAGGCACCTCCTTGGTCACCACCGAGTTGGAGCCAATGCGGGCGCCCTTGCCGACACGGATCGGCCCCAGCACCTTGGCCCCGGCCCCCACCACCACGCCATCTTCCAGCGTTGGATGGCGCTTGCCCTTGTTCCAGCTGGTGCCCCCCAGGGTAACGCTGTGATACAGCGTCACATCATCACCGACTTCGGCGGTCTCTCCGATCACCACGCCCATGCCATGGTCGATAAAGAAACGCCGACCGATGCGGGCGCCGGGATGAATCTCGATGCCGGTGGCCCAGCGGCTGAAGGTGGAGATGAGGCGAGCCAGCAGTTTCATCCCGTGCCGCCAGCACCAGTGCGCCAGCCGATGCATCAGCAGCGCGTGCAGGCCCGGGTAGGTGAGCAACACCTCCAGGCTGTTACGGGCCGCCGGGTCACGATCGAATACCGAGCGGATGTCTTCCCGTATTCCGTTGAACATATCAGTCTCGCTTCTTTTCCAGGCTCACCAGCACGCCACGCAGCGTGCTGATTTCCATCTTGTCTGGCCGGGCGCGCAGGAACAGCCGTCGCAGGCGCGTCATCACCTGAGCCGGGTTATCGGGGTCCAGAAAGCCGCTTTCAATGATCATGCGCTCAAGATGCCCGAAAAAATGCTCCAGCTCGGCGCTGTCCGCCGGCGGTGCATCCCAGTCCAGTGGCGGCAGTTCCAACTGATGCCGCCGTGCACGCCGTACCGGCTGATCGGTGTCCGGGTCCCCCTCCAGCGCCAGACGCAGCTCGTAGCACAGCAGCTGCACCGCCGAGGCCACATTCAACACACCATAGTCAGGGTTGGCCGGGATCGCCACATGGTAGTGGCATCGCTGCAACTCATCATTGGTGAGTCCGCGGTCCTCGCGGCCAAACAGGATGGCGACCTGCTCCACGTCGGCCCGGGCCGCCACCATCTCCGCGAACGGACGTGGCGACAGGCAAGGCCAGGGAATACGCCGCTGCCGGGCACTGGTACCCACCACCAGCGTAGCCCCCGCCAGCGCCTCGTCCAGGTCCTGGCAGACCTGCGCCTGCGCCAGGATATGCCCCGCCCCGCTGGCCCGGGCGGTAGCCTCCACATGGGGGAACTGCTGCGGCCGGATCAGGCGCAGGTCACTGAGGCCCATGGTGTGCATGGCCCGCGCCGCCGCGCCGATATTGCCGGGGTGGGTGGTTTCCACCATGACGATGCGAATCTTGTCGAGCAGCGAGTCGGGCATGATCGGGAGTGTCCGCCAGTGAATGAGGCCGCATAGTCTAGTCGCTGCGCGCCCTACTGCCCATGGCCTGCCGCCTTCTGTTACACTGCGCGCTTCCCACGTTCTTTAAAAGATGCCCAACGCCTATGCTCGCCCCGCACGTGAATATTGCCCTGCGCGCCGCCCGCCAGGCCGGCCAGTTGATCCGCCGCGCCGCTGAAGATGTCCAGCACCTGACGGTAGAGAAGAAAGGCCTCAATGACTATGTCAGCGAGGTGGACCGCGCTGCGGAAGCGCGCATCATCGAGGTGTTGCAGAAGGCCTACCCCCGCTACGGCATCCTGGCCGAGGAAAGCGGCGAGATCAGCGGCCAGGGAGACGACGCCCGCTGGCAGTGGATCATCGACCCGCTGGACGGCACCACCAATTTCCTGCACGGCTTTCCGCAATTCGCGGTGTCCATCGCACTGGCCTGCGACGGCAAGATCGAGCACGGCGTGATCTACGACCCGCTGCGGGAAGAAGAATTTACCGCCAGCCGCGGCCGCGGCGCCGCCCTCAACGGCCGCCGCCTGCGCGTGGCATCGCGCGCCGGGCTGGAAGGGGCCCTGATCGGCACCGGCTTCCCGTTCCGCAAGGATCAGGCCCAGCACGTCGAGGCCTACATGAAGATGCTCCAGGACATCATGAGCCACACCGCAGGCCTGCGCCGCGCGGGCTCAGCCGCGCTGGACCTCGCCTGGGTCGCGGCCGGACGCATGGACGGCTTCTGGGAAATCGGCCTGCAAGAGTGGGACATGGCCGCAGGCAGTCTGCTGATCACCGAAGCCGGTGGCCTGGTGGGCGACCTGACCGGCGGCCACAAGCACCTGCAAAGCGGCCATATCGTCGGCGGCAACCCCAAGGTCTTCAAGGCCCTGCTGCAAAAGATCCAGCCCCACCTGACCGACGCCCTGCGTCGCTGAGTCGCCATGGCCACGGCCTGCCCGCTCTGCCAGCACCCGGCCCCGGCACATTTTGCCGAGGCCGAGCTGCTCGGGCGGCAGGTCACCTATCAGCGCTGCCCCGGCTGCCGCCTCACCTTCCTCAGCCCTGATGCCCTGCCCGATCTCGCCACCGAACGCGAGCAGTACGACCTGCACCGCAATGATCCGGCCGACCGCAGCTACCGGGCCTTCCTGGATCGCCTCGCAGGGCCGTTGCAGGCCGAATTGACCGCCGGTGCCGAGGGCCTGGATTTCGGCAGCGGCCCCGGGCCGACCCTGGCCCTGATGCTGACCGAGCGCGGCTTTCCCTGCGCCAGCTATGACCCGCTCTATGCCCCGGACCAAGCACTGCTCACCCGCCAGTACGACTTCATTGCCTGCACCGAGGTGGTGGAGCATTTCCATACCCCGGGGGACAGCTTCGCCCTGCTGGACCGCCTGCTGCGCCCCGGAGGCGTACTGGGCATCATGACCAGCTGGCTGATGAACGACGCCACCTTCGAACACTGGCATTACCGCCGCGACCCGACCCACGTCTGCTTCTATAAACCGGCCACTTTCCAGTGGTGGGCCCAGACACATGGTTATGAGGTCATGCTCCCCGCAACCAATATCGTGCTGCTAAGAAAGCTGGCGAAAGATCTGTAACCGGACTGCACGTGACGGCCCTCGGGAGGCGGGCAGGGGGTTTCTGGACCTTCGAGAGGCATGGATGCCGAACGAGAGCTTACATGGACGTACTTGCAGCGTGTCCAGAAACCCCCTGCCCGCCTCCCGAGGGCCACAACCACCAAGGCCACAACCACCGACCCCATAACGAAAAAACCACCCTTTCAGGTGGTTTCTTCAAGAACAGTCAGTCCTGCAAAAGACCACTATTCCATATTACGGCTGTAGAAAATTTCCAGCATTTCCTTGCGCAACCGCGCCTCGATATCTTCCAGCTCCTCGGCATTGAACTCGTCAGAGCCCGCACCAAACAGATAGTTGTCGATATCGAAATCCTTCAGCAGCATCTTGGAGTGGAAAATATTCTCCTGATACACATTCACGTCGATCATCTGGTACGCGTTCTGCGTATCTTCCGTCAGGAAGTTCTGGATCGAATTGATATCGTGGTCGATGTAATGCTTGGTGCCATCAACGTCACGGGTCATGCCACGCACCCGGTAGTCGATGGTCACGATATCCGAGTCAAAGCTGTGGATCAGGTAGTTCAGCGCCCGCAGCGGCGAAATCACGCCACAGGTGGACACATCCACATCGACGCGGAACGTGGAGATACCGTTATCCGGGTGCGACTCAGGGTAGGTATGTACCGTCACATGACTCTTGTCGAGGTGCGCGACGATGGTGTCAGGCAGCGGGCCCGGCGCTTCCTCATCAAAATCCGGATCGGTCGGCGGGCTGTCATGCTCGGCAATCAGCATGGTCACACTGGCGCCCTGCGGCTCATAGTCCTCACGGGCCACATTGAGCACGTTGGCGCCAATGATCTTGGTCACGTTGGTGAGGATCTCGGTCAGACGCTCGGCATTGTACAATTCATCGATATACTCGATGTATTCCTTGCGGTGCTGCTCGGTCTTCGCGTAGCTGATATCAAAGATATTGAAGCTCAGCGACTTGGTCAGGTTGTTAAAACCGTGCAACCGGATCTTCGGGTTGGGATCTTTCACCTCAGTCTACCTTTCCTCTGCGTGACGCACACCGGGTCTGGCCATCACCATACCCCGCTGCGCCGGTCTGTTAAACCCCGTCAGGAATACCCCACGGAGCATTACACCTGCATGACGCAGGCGGACAATCTCAGGCAGGGGCGCCCTCGATCGCATAGCTGTGGCTGATATCCACACCACCACGCGCCAGCATGATGGAAGCCGAGCAGTACTTCTCGGCGGACAGCTCCACCGCCCGGCGCACCTGATTTTCCTTCAGGTTATTGCCGCTGACCACAAAATGCAGGTGGATACGGGTAAACACCGCCGGCACCTCATCCTCGGCACGCTCGGCCTCAATCTCGCAACGGCAATCCGTCACGTCCTGGCGCGCCTTGCGCAGGATATGCACCACATCAAAGGAAGAGCAGCCGCCAAGCCCCAGCAGCAGGGTCTCCATCGGGCGTGGGCCGCGGTTCTCCCCGCCATGATCAGCGGGACCGTCCATCAGCACCCGATGCCCGGTGCCGGATTCTCCCTCGAAGCAGGCTGCGCCCTGCCAGCGTATCACTGCCTTCATGTTCATCTTCCGTTGCCAACGAGTGCTCTGGCGTGCTCTCACCCCGGGTGAACACTGCACCTGCGGGGGCGCGCAGATTATCATACCACCGCCCCCGGCACAGTATGCCGGGGGGCGCTCCGGCATGTTTTTTTACGGGGGCCGGGACACCTCGATACCAGCGGGGCTGCCGGAAATTGACACACCGCCCGCAAGCGCCCATGCTCCCGGGGCAACGTGAAGGATGCCGCAACGGCCCGGCCCGACGGCGAACGGCATGGCAGAATGCCATCAGGCAGGAAAGTCAGCCCTCACTGCCAAACAGTGCGCATACACCGTAATGTCGCCTTGGCAGCGCCGCCAAAAAAGGGCAATATCAGACCGTTTTGTCACCCTTTTTACCTATACACAACGATGAACAGCAGGCCATGACGGATTCCAGCAACAAGATTATTCCCAACCTGGACAATTTCCTGGCCCATTGTCACCGCCGCAAGTACCCGGCCAAGAGCACCATCATCTACGCTGGCGACGAGTCCGATGCCCTCTATTACATCCTGAAGGGCTCCGTGACGGTGATGATTGAGGATGATGACGGCCGCGAAATGATCATGGCCTACCTCAACGAGGGGGACTTTTTCGGCGAAATGGGCCTGTTCGAACAGGAGCCCTGCCGATCCGCCTGGGTCAAGGCCAAAACCGAGTGCGAAGTCGCTGAAATCAGCTACGCCAAATTCCGCCAGTTGGCGCGCGAGGATGCAGATATCCTGTTTACTGTGTCTGCCCAGATTGCCGGGCGCCTGCGCGCCACCACGCGCAAGGTGGGTGATCTGGCTTTCCTGGATGTCACCGGCCGCGTAGCAGGCACCCTGCTGGACCTGTGCAAGCAACCGGATGCCATGACCCACCCTGACGGCATGCAGATCAAGGTCACCCGCCAGGAAATCGGCCGTATCGTCGGCTGCTCCCGCGAAATGGTGGGCCGGGTACTGAAGAACCTGGAAGATCAGGGACTGGTGTCGGTGAAGGGCAAGACCATGGTGGTCTACGGCACTCGCTGAGCACGGCAAACCAGGGGCGGCCGCTACCGCCCCCGCACGAAGTCCTGCCATACCCCCTGCGGATGCCAGATGCGATGCAGATCGCGTCGGGCGCGCGCTGCAGGCTCCCCCAGCACCTCGCACCGATACCGGTAGACGAACGCCGAAACGCGCATGTTGGCGGCACAGTGGATCAGCGTCTTCTCTCCCTGCCGCGTCGCCATGGCGTCGCAGAAACGCCGGAAATCCTCATCAGTCGGCGCCTTGAAATCCACCGGGATGTGCGTATAAGCCATGCCCAGCGCCGCCACCGCACCCGCTTCGTCCGCCAGTGCATTGTCTGCCGTCACCGGCGCCAGGTTGATCACACGGCGCACACCCAGGTCACGCAAGCGCGCCAACTGGGCTTCCGTAGGCTGGCCGCTGGTCAGCAGGTCCGGCGCCAGCGGCAGATAGTTGTAGATCCCTTCAACGCGATCGCGGCGAAACGGGCGCAGCAGATGGTGACGTAACCACTGGCCTGCACTGCGGCCCAGCGACACAAGCGAGTGAACAGACGACATCCCGGGGCTCCTTCAGGCGTTGTAACGAACCGCCTCCAGTGTATCACCTGGATCGAGAAAACCACCCGACTGACGCGCCCACAGCCGGGCATAGATTCCGTTCTGTGCCAGCAGTTCGTTATGGGAGCCCTGCTCGACGATCTGCCCCTGATCCATCACCACCAGTCGATCCATGGCGGCGATCGTGGACAAACGATGGGCGATGGCGATCACCGTCTTGCCCGCCATCAGCCGATACAGGTTCTCCTGGATCGCCGCTTCCACTTCGGAATCCAGCGCCGAGGTCGCCTCGTCCAGAATCAGGATCGGCGCATCCTTGAGCATGACCCGGGCAATGGCAATCCGCTGGCGCTGGCCGCCGGACAGCTTGACCCCGCGCTCGCCCACATGGGCATCGAAGCCCCTGCGTCCTCGGGCATCCTGCAGACCGCCAATGAAGTCCAGGGCCTCAGCCCGCGCCGCCGCACGGCGCACATCGGCGTCATCGGCCGCCGGGCGACCATAGAGGATGTTGTCGCGCACGCTGCGGTGCAGCAGCGAAGTGTCCTGGGTCACCATGCCGATATGCTCACGCAGGGATTCCTGGGTCACACGGGCAATACCCTGACCATCAATCAGAATGCGGCCCCCTTCCAGGTCGTGGAATCGCAGCAGCAGATGGGTCAACGTAGACTTGCCCGCACCGGAGCGCCCCACCAGACCGACCTTCTCGCCAGGCTGTATGGCCAGCGACAGATCCTCGATCACCCCGGAGCCCTTGCCGTAATGGAAGCGCACATGCTCGAACTCGATACGGCCCCGCCGAACCGCCAGCGGCCGCGCATCCGGCGCATCGGTCACCGCCTGTGGCCGGGAGATGGCCCCCATGCCATCCTGAACCGTGCCGATATTCTCGAACAGTGATGCCACCTCCCACATGATCCACTGGGACATGCCGGACAGACGCAGCACCAGTGCCAGGGCCATGGCCACCGCGCCCACCGACACCAGCGCGTTCACCCACAGCGACAATGCCAGGGCGGCGGTGGCGAACAACAGCGCCGCGTTGAGCAGATACAGAGTGGCATTCAGCCCGGTCACCAGGCGCATCTGCCGATGAACCGAGGTCATGAAGCCCTGCATGGCATCACGGGCATAATCGGATTCGCGCCGGGCATGGGAGAACAGCTTGACGGTCTGGATGTTGGTGTAGCTGTCGACGATGCGCCCGGTCATCATGGAGCGAGCATCTGCCTGCTCACGGGACACCCGCGCCATACGCGGCACAAAGAAGCGCAGCATCAACAGGTAACACACCAGCCAGACCAGCAGCGGCGCCGCCAGACGCGCATCCGCCAGGCCCACGATCAGCACCGTACCGATGAAATACACGATCACATAGTTGAGCACGTCGAGCAGCTTGATCACGCACTCGCGCACGGCCAGCGCCGTCTGCATCACCTTGGTGGCAATACGCCCGGCGAACTCGTCCTGATAGTAGGCCAGTGACTGGCGCAGCAGGTAGCGATGCGCCAGCCAGCGGATTCGCATCGGAAAATTGCCCATCAACACCTGATGATTGATGGTGGAATGCAGAATCACCATCAGCGGCAACAGCACCACAGCCACCAGCGCCATGCCGGTAAGCAGGCCGCCCTGATCGGCCAGAAACGTGCTGCGATCCTGCTCGGCCAGCCAGTCGACAATGCTGCCCAGAAAGCCGAACAGCCAGACCTCCACCAGCGCAATCGCCGCCATCAGCGAGGTGGTCAACAACAACCACGGCCAGGCGCCGCGGGTGTAATGCAAACAGAAAGCCACCAGTGAGTCCGGCGGCTGCTCCGGCGGCTCGGGCGGGAACGGATCCAGGCGTTTTTCGAACCAGCGCAACATAAGCTGTCTCAGGGTTTGAGGCGATAGCCGGTGCGGAACATCCAGGCAATGATGCCCAGGCAGGCCAGCAGGAACAGCAATGTCATACCCACGCTCACGGCAATGTGAACATCAGCGGTGCCGTAGAAACTCCAGCGGAACCCACTGATCAGGTAGACCACCGGATTGAACAGCGTGATGGTCTGCCACACCGGCGGCAACATACTGATGGAGTAGAAGCTGCCCCCCAGGAACGTCAGCGGCGTGACAATCATCATCGGTATGATCTGCAACTTCTCGAAGCCGTCAGCCCAGATACCGATGATGAAGCCAAACAGACTGAAGGTCACCGCCGTCAGCAACAGAAAGCCGAGCATCCAGACGGGATACATGACCTGATAATCCACGAACAACCGTGCCGTGGCCAGAATCAGCACACCGAGGATCACCGACTTGGTAGCCGCCGCGCCGACATAGCCCACCACAATCTCCAGCGGCGACACCGGCGCCGACAGGACTTCATAGATGGTGCCAGTAAAGCGTGGCATGTAGATGCCGAACGAGGCGTTGGAAATACTCTCGTTAAGCAACATCAGCATGATCAGGCCTGGAATGATGAAGGCGCCATAGCTGACCCCGTCGATTTCCATCATCCGCGAGCCGATGGCCGCGCCGAAGACGACGAAGTACAGCGACGTGGAGATGACCGGCGAGGCAATGCTCTGCATCAGGGTGCGCCACATGCGCGCCATTTCGAAACGGTAGATGGCCCGGATTGCGTAGGTATTCATGCCTTGGCCTCCACCAGCCCGACGAAGATATCTTCCAGCGAACTCTGGCTGGAATGCAGATCCCGGTATTCGATACCGGCGTTCTCCAGGGCGCGCAGCAACGGCACCACGCCGCTCTGCTCGTCCTGGGCATCAAAGGTATAGGACAGCGTATGGCCCTCGTCGACCAGGGTCAGCGGCAGACCTGCCAGCGCCGGAGGTAGCGCGGCCAGCGGCTGGGCCAGATGCACCGACAGCTGCCGCGAGCCCAGCTTGCGCATCAGCGAAGCGGTGTCCTCCACCAGCACGATCTCCCCGTGATTGATCACTCCGACCCGGTCTGCCATCTCTTCGGCTTCTTCGATGTAATGGGTCGTCAGGATGATGGTCACGCCGTCGTCCCGCAGTCGGCGCACCATGGCCCACATGTCGCGCCGCAGGGACACATCCACCCCCGCGGTGGGCTCGTCGAGAAACAGCACGCGCGGCTCGTGGGCCAGCGCCTTGGCAATCAGCACCCGACGCTTCATGCCGCCGGACAACGCCATGATCTTGTCATGCCGCTTGTCCCACAACGACAGGTCACGCAGTATGCGCTCGAGCAACACGTCGTTGGGCGGCTTGCCGAACAGCCCGCGACTGAGGGATACCGTGGCCCAGACCGTTTCGAACATGTCATTGGTCAGTTCCTGCGGCACCAGACCGATCAGCGCACGCGCCGCACGGTAATCGCGCACGATATCGTGCCCCGCCACGCTGACATGCCCACCTGATGCGCGTACCAGCGCGCAGACAATGCTGATGAGGGTCGTCTTGCCGGCGCCATTGGGGCCCAGTAACGCAAAGATTTCGCCTTCGCGAATGGTCAGGTCCACGCCCTTGAGGGCCTGAAAGCCGGACGCGTAGGTTTTGGTCAGGCCGTTGATCTCGATGATGGGTGTCACAATTCCTCCAAAAGCCCTGAGGGCGACATAGTGTGCAGCTGTGCGCTGACACCGGATGTCAGCATGCCGCGGCGATAACAATCCTGATCGTGCCAGACGCACATATTTCGACGACCCCCTCAGGCCACCTGAGCGTAATCCTGCGCCTGGCGTCCCCGGCGCAGCGTTTCACTCCACCACAACAATTGCGCCAGCATGCGCCCGAAGGCTCGCTCGCTGCGCTGCGGAGCAAACAGCGACGCGCCGTCCGCAAACTGCTCCCAGACATCCACAAAAGCCACGGCATCACGCACCGTCATGGCATGCAATTCGGCAAACACCTGACGCAACTGCTCCACCGCACGTAACCCGCCAGACTGGCCGCCGTAGGAGACGAACCCCACAGGCTTGGCCTGCCAGGCGCCATAAACGGCATCAACCAGGGACTTCAGTGGGGCGGGAAAGCTGTGATTGTACTCCGGCGTCAGCACCAGAAAAGCGTCGGCCGCCGCCAGCCGCGCTTCCACGGATTTGAACGCCGGGCCTTCGACCAGCGGATCGATGATGTCTACCTGGACCGACGCCTGCTCGCGCAACTGCGCCTGCACCCAGGCCCCCACGCTGTCAGCCAGCCGTCCAGGGCGTGTGCTGCCGTATATCACTGCAATGCGATGTGCTTGTTTCATGGTATCGCCTCCTGCTGCATGTTGACGTTGAAGTTGCCTTCAGATTGCAGAGAGTGTAGAACCTTAACTTTACTTAAGGTAAAGACCTTGACGCAGAGGAATCGGCTATGGCTTCCATAGACAAGAAGAACGACTTCGAACGTGCCCTGTCCGTGGGCGAGGTGGCAAAGCGCAGCGGCGTTGCAGTATCGGCCATTCACTTCTATGAAAAGAAGGGCCTGATCCACAGTGCTCGCAGCCACGGCAATCAGCGCCGCTACCGCCGGGACGTCCTTCGGCGCGTCGCGATCATCAAGGTGGCACAACGTACCGGCATTCCTCTGGCCGAAATCGGCAAGGCCCTCAGCACCCTGCCAGAAGGGCGCACGCCCAATATGCGCGACTGGGCACGCTTGTCACGCCAGTGGCATCAGTCCCTCGACGACCGCATTAGCAAGCTGCAGCGGCTGCGCGATCACCTGAACGACTGCATCGGCTGCGGCTGCCTGTCGATCGACAGTTGCCCGCTACGCAATCCCTGGGATGAACTGGCCAGCGAGGGTGCAGGTGCATGGGTGCTGGAGCACGCCACTGACACCGAGCTGGAGGAGGCGGACTGAACACGGGCGCACTTTACACCAGAGCGCCACTTTACATTTTTTTGCGCAGCCCCGATTGCGCCACCGGGAGCTCAGGCGGAAGATCGAACAATCATCCAGCGAGGATAAGATCATGCGCCTGCCTGCCCTGCACCCCGTCTTGCTCGCCCTGCTGTGCCTTGTCGCCAGCCCGGCGATGGCCGACGGCCTGCCCGCCAGTGACCTTCGTACCGCACTGGAGCACGCCGATGACTATGGCTTCATTCGCTATATCGAGATCGAGGCCGACCAGGATGATCAACAGATCGAGATCAAGGGCTGGCTGGATGAAACCTGGCGCGCGGAAATCAAGTTGTCCACCAGCGGCGACCGCCGCCGCGAAGAGCGCAGCCGCCACGAGGGTGGCAGCTGGGGTATGACACTGGATCAGGTGCTTGCAGCCATCGACACCGCAGAAACCCAGGGCATGGCCACCTTCGAAGAGATCAAGATTGACCGCCGCGGACGCATTGAAGTGGAAGGTGAGGACCGCCAGGGGAACGATCTGGAGCTTTATATCGAAGCCGACACGGGCGAAGTTACCCGCGTTGATCGTGACTGACTCAACGCACGCTGAACAGATCCGCCAGGGCGTCTCCCGGTGATGGAGCGCGCATGAAGGTCTCGCCCACCAGGAACGCATGTACGCCATGGGTGCGCATGCGTTCCACGTCGTCCGCCACCACGATGCCGCTCTCGGTGACCAGCAACCGGTCGTCCGGCACCGCGTCGCGCAACGCTATGGTGGTATCCAGTGACACGTCGAAGCTGTGCAGGTCGCGATTATTGATGCCAACCAGCGCCACATCCAGCGCCAGGGCACGCTCCAGTTCCTCGCGGGTATGCACCTCCAGCAACACATCCAGCCCGGCCTCAACCGCTGCGTCGTTCAGTGACGCCATCAGCGCATCGTCCAGCGCCGCCGCAATCAGCAGAATGCAATCAGCACCCAGGGCCCGGGCTTCCCATATCTGGTAAGGATCAATGGTGAAATCCTTGCGCAACACCGGCAGGCTACAGGCGGCACGCGCCTGCTGCAGATATTCATCAGCCCCCTGAAAGAAATCGCGATCGGTCAACACCGACAGGCAGGCCGCGCCGCCCGCTTCATAGCTGCGCGCGATGGCTTGCGGGTCGAAATCCTCACGGATCACGCCTTTGGAGGGCGACGCCTTCTTGATCTCTGCGATTACGGCGTCCTGCCCCGCATCAATGCGGCGCTGCAACGCCGCACGAAAACCACGCACCGGCGAGGCCGCGCGAGCCCGATCACGCACCTCGGCCAGCGGTACCTGCGCCCGCAGCGCGGCCACTTCTTCCTGCTTGCGGTCCAGAATGCGATCCAGCACCGTGCCGGTTTTCTGGATACTCATGCTTCTGCACCCTTGAGCATTTCAGTGAAACGGGCCAGTTCGCGCATGCGCTCCGCCGCTTCACCGTTGTGAATCAGATCTTCCGCCATGCGCACACCGTCTTTCAATGAAGCGGTGACACCGGCCACATAGATCGCCGCCCCGGCGTTCAGCGCGATCATGTCGGCCGCCTTGCCAGCGTGCTCGCCCTGGCGTTTGCCGAAGGCATCACGGATCAGCGCCAGGGAGGCCGCCGGGTCGGTGACATCCAGGCCGACGAGTGATGCGGAGCTGATCCCCACCGCTTCCGGGGTGATCACATACTCACGCACTGCACCATCGCGGAATTCCGCCACATGCGTCTTGCTGGCCAGACTGATTTCATCCAGCCCGTCGAGCCCATGCACCACCATGATGTGCTCTGCACCCAGACGCCCGAGCACTTCCGCCATCGGTCGGCAAAGCTTGTCGGAAAACACCCCCACCACCTGGCGCCGCACGCCAGCGGGATTGGTCATGGGGCCGAGGATATTGAACAGAGTGCGCAAGCCAAGTTCACGACGCGGACCGATGGCATGCTTCATCGCACCATGATGCGCCGGTGCAAACATGAAGCCGACACGCACCTCACGGATACAGCGCGCCACCTCTTCCGGGTTCAGATCCAGACGCACTCCGGCTGCTTCCAGCAGATCCGCCGCGCCGCTCTTCGAGCTGACCGAACGATTACCGTGCTTGGCCACATGACATCCTGCGGCAGCGGCCACGAACGACGAGGCCGACGACACATTGAACAGGTTGGCGCCATCGCCACCCGTGCCAACGATATCCACGACATAGGGCAAATCACCGATCGCCACCGGTGTGGCCAGCTCCCGCATGACCTGCGCGGCAGCGGTGATCTCATCCAGCGATTCGCTCTTCATGCGCAGCGCCACCAGAAAGGCACCAATCTGCGCGTCGGTGGCCCCGCCGGTCATGATCTGATTCATCACGGCGCGCATGGCCTCGAAATCCAGATCAATGTGTTCGACCACTCGGGCCAGGGCCTCACGAATATCCATGTCAGCGCTCCAGAAAATTCTTCAGCAGGGCATGCCCGTGCTCGGTGAGAATCGACTCGGGGTGGTACTGCACCCCTTCAATGTCCAGTTCACGATGACGCATCCCCATGATCTCGTCCATGCGGCCGTCCTCATGCTGGGTCCAGGCGGTAATCTCCAGGCACTCCGGCAGACTTTCACGGCGCACCACCAGCGAGTGATAACGCGTAGCGGTATAGGGCGAGGGCAGGTTGCGGAATACACCTTGTCCGGTGTGATAGATCGGCGAGGTCTTGCCGTGCATCACCTCACGGGCGCGCACCACTTCACCGCCGAACACCTGACCGATACTTTGATGCCCCAGGCACACCCCCAGAATCGGCAGCTTGCCCGCGAAATGACGGATGGCGTCCATGGAGATACCCGCCTCGTTCGGCGTGCAGGGTCCGGGCGAAATCATCAGCCGGTCCGGCGCCAGCGCTTCCATCTGCTCCAGGCTGATCTGGTCATTGCGATGCACCAGGACCTCGGCCCCGAGTTCCTGCAGGTACTGCACCAGATTCCAGGTAAAGCTGTCATAGTTGTCGATCATCAACAATTTAGCCATGGTAACCTCTTGTTTTTTCAAGACTTTCTATCTCAGCACCACGGCTGTTATACACTCTGTTATACACATTGGCAGTGGATTCCAGCAGAACGAACGCCGGAAAGCGGTCCTGGTGAGGGGAAGTAGGGGGGAGCAGCTCCGCCGTGCCTCCCCGCGACTCACCCTCGCGCGAGAGGCAAGACTGCCAGGCCAGCCACCGGCTGTCGGCATGCGCAACCGCGCCCCACGAAGACGCGGAGCGCGCGGTGTCGATGACGGAGGTTTCTAAGGGCATCGGGCAATCTCCTGAGTTTTGGAGCCGCCGTGCCGGAGAGCCATCTGCTGAACCTTGCCTACCGGTACGGCGGCAAGGTGCGGA
>PNLU01000042.1 GCA_013823245.1 Alcanivorax sp. | reverse complement strand
GCCCCCCGAGGGCCATAACCACCACACCTACAAACAATGGAACACACCACCCGAAAAATTCCCGGTCAGTGAGTCCCTTCAGGCGCGGCTTGCTGTTCCTGGCGGCGCTGTTTGGCGTCGAGGTACAGGGCATCGAAATTGATCGGTTGCAGCAGCAACTGCGGGAAGGTGCCACGGCTCACCAGATCGGAAACCAGTTCGCGAGCATACGGGAACAGCAGGTTCGGGCAGTAGGCGCCCAGCAGCTGCTCGCGCTCGTCACCTTCGATACCCACCAGCGTGAACACACCCGCCTGCTTGATTTCCACCAGGTAAACCGTCTTCTCTTCACTGGAGGCCGTCACCGTCAGACTCAGCACCACCTCATAGTCCGATTCACTGCCTTCCAGACGACGCGCATCCGTGTTCAGCTGCACGTTCACCTTCGGCTGCCACTGCTTGCGGAAAATGTCCGGCGCGCCCGGCACCTCGAAGGACACATCCTTCGTGTAGATGCGTTGCAGCTGAAAAGTACGTTGCGGTGCTTCGCTCATCATCAATCCCCAATGTTCTTGTCGTCAGTGTGGTCGTCAGTCAGATTTCAGCAATGGATCGAGCTTGCCCGCCCGCTCCAGTGCGTAGAGTTCATCGCAACCCCCGACATGGGTGTCGCCAATCCAGATTTGCGGCACCGTGTGCCGCCCCGCGCGGGCCATCATTTCAGCGCGGCGTGCCGGTTCGGCGCCCACATCAATGTTGGTGTAGGTCACGCCCTTGCCGTCCAGCAGCCGCAGCGCCCGCACACAGAACGGGCACCAGCGCGTGGTGTAGAGCAGGACGTCGGCCATCAGCGTACAACAGGCAGGTTGTCGTTGCGCCAGCCCTGCATGCCGCCGCGCATCCGGTACAGATCGGTGAAGCCATGCTGCTTCAGCGAGCGACCGGCAATCGACGCGTGGCTGCCCAGGTTGCAGACCAGAATCACTGGCTTGTCCTGGTAGCCCTTGAGCTCGCTGATCCGGTCGTTGATCTTGCCGTAGGGCACGTTGACGCTGCCGGCAATGTGCCCTTTGCGGAAGTCGTCCTCGTCACGCAGGTCGACAATCACGGCATCCTGGCGGTTGACCATATTGGTGGCCGCCTGGGGGCTCAGCGGACGACTGCCGCGCCGGGACTCGGTGAAGAAAAACGCGGTCCAGAGCAGGAAAAACGCCGACACCAGGATGTAGTGGTTGGCGGCAAATTCGAAAATGCGGTCCATATCAGCGTCCGGATGGAGGAAAACGGCGCCCAAGTATAGGCAACCCGGGCCCGATCATCCATGATTCGGCACTTGATCGGTTCAGGTACAGCGGTTTCTTGCATGCAGCTTCCATCACGCACCAGCACTCTCCCACACGCCTCTGCGGCCGGCATCCGCCGTGCACCGGGTGTGCCAGGGCTGTTGAAGGCGCTGTTGATGACGCTGTGTGCGGCCCTGCTGGGCAGCGGTCTGGCGGGCGTGGCGGCGGCCGAGCAGGCCTCACCCCAGCAGTTGCGGGAGCTGCGCGACCGGATCCAGAGCCTGCAACGCACCCAGCAGCGCGATCTGCGGCGGCAGGATCAGTTGTCCAGCGAACTGCGGGAGCGGGAGCTGGCCGTCAGCCGCCTGAACCGGGAGATCGAGCGCCTGGAGCGGGACGCCGCCGAGGCCGAGCGGGAACTGGCGCGGCTGCGGGAGCGCCAGCAGCGTATGGCGGCCGAGCAGGCCACCCAGCTGGACTGGCTGGCGCGCACGGTGCGCACGGCCTACATGAGCGGGCGGGAACCGATGCTCAAGCTGCTGCTGAGCCAGCAGGAGCCGGACCAGGTGGCGCGGCTGCTGCGTTATCACGAGTACTTCCAGAGGGCGCGTCACGAGCGCCTGGAAACCCTGCGCGACGAGCTGCGCGCGTTGCTGGCGCTGACCATGGAGGTGGCGGATGCCCGTGAGGCGCTTCAGGCGCGCCGCGATGTCGTCAGCACCCGGCGGCAGGAGGCCGAGAAAGCCCGGGCAGAACGGGAAACGGCACTGGCACGGCTGAGGGAGCGACTGGGCGAGCAGGAACAGCAGCTGGCCCGACTGCGCGAAGACGAAGCGCGGCTGGACAAGCTGCTGCAGGACATGAACCGGGCACTGTCGGATATCCCCGCCGACATCGGCGGCAAGCCCTTCGGTGAACTGGCGGGGCAACTGCCCTGGCCAGTGGAAGGGCGGGTGCGGGTCGCCTTCGGGGCACGCCGCGATGGCGGCATGCGCTGGAACGGCATGCTGCTGGACGCCGATCCGGGCACGCCGGTACGCGCCATTCACCCGGGCCGGGTGGTGTACGCCGACTGGCTCAGAGGGTATGGTCTGATCACTATTATCGACCACGGTCGCGGCTATCTGAGCCTGTATGGCCACAACCAGAGCCTGCTGCGCGATGTGGGCGACTGGGTGGCCCAGGGTGATGTACTGGCCCGGGCCGGGGACTCCGGGGGCATGAACACACAAGGCGTTTATTTCGAGATCCGTCATCGCGGCCAGCCGGTCGATCCGACTCGCTGGTGCAACCGCCGTGTTACACTGCCTCCCATCGCCAATCGAGAGACTTCCGGATGAAACGCATGCTTCGCGGCGCGGTGGCCCTGGCCTTCTGCGCTTTCTCAGCCGGCGCCCACAGCGGCGCCACCCCGCTGGACGAAATGGCCACCCTGCAGGACATTCCGGTCAACGAACTGCGTGTTTTTGCGGAAGTCATGGAGCGCATCCGGGCGGCCTATGTCGAGGACATCGATGACCGCACCCTGCTGGAATCCGCTATTCGCGGCATGCTGCTGGAACTGGACCCGCACTCGGCGTACCTGACGCCTGAAGATTTCGAGGACCTGCAGGTCACCACCCGGGGCGAGTTCGGCGGGCTGGGCATCGAGATTTCCATGGAGGACGGGTTCGTCAAGGTGGTTACACCGATTGATGACACGCCCGCCAGCCGGGCCGGGCTGCAAGCCGGCGACACCATCCTGAAGATCGACGACACCTTCGTGAAAGGCCTGAACCTGAACGAAGCCGTGGACATGTTGCGGGGCGAGGTCGGCACCGAAGTGGAGCTGTCCATCCTGCGCGAGGGCGACAGCACGCCGCGCACCGTGAAACTGACCCGCGACCGGATCAGCATCCGCAGCGTGCGCAGCGAAATGCTGGAGCCGGGTTACGGCTACCTGCGCATCACCCAGTTCCAGAACAACACCGGTCGCGATGTGCGTCGGCACCTGACCGAGCTCAAGGCCGACAACACCCTCAATGGCCTGATCCTCGATCTGCGCAACAATCCGGGCGGCGTGCTCAACGGCGCCATTCAGGTGGCAGACCTGTTTCTGGATGAAGGCCTGATCACCTATACCCAGGGCCGGGCGGAAGACAGCCGGGTCAACTATGGTGCCAGCCGGGGCGACATGCTCGGCGGCATGCCGCTGGTGGTGCTGGTCAATGGCGGTTCCGCCTCGGCGTCCGAGATCGTGGCCGGGGCATTGCAGGATCAGGGCCGGGGCATCATTGTCGGCCGCCGCACCTTCGGCAAGGGCTCGGTGCAAACCGTGCTGCCCCTGCATGAAGACCGCGCACTGAAGCTGACCACCGCCAAGTACTACACGCCTTCCGGCCGCTCCATCCAGGCCGACGGCATTGCGCCGGACATCACCGTGAACGTGGCGCGGGTCGAATTGCAGGAAGGCCGCGACAGCGTGCGCGAGGCGGACCTGCCGCGACACCTGCGTGGCGACGCCGCTGAGTCCACAGAGCGCCCGGACAGTCTGGCCACACGCGATTACGACCTGTATCAGGCGCTGTCCATCCTCAAGGGCATCCATCTGTCACGGCCACGCACGCGGTAATGGTCAAAGGCCTGCTCCGGGCGGTAGCGCTGCTGCTGTGCAGCAGCGCGCTCATGGCCGCGCCGCCGCCGCGTATCGCTATCATCATCGACGATATCGGTTATCACCGGGCTCGCGGACTGGAAACGCTCAACCTGCCCGGCGAAATCACCGCTGCCGTCATTCCGCACTCCCCCCACGGCCCGGCCCTGGCACGCACGGCGGCCAACATGGGGCGAGAGGTGATTATTCATCTGCCCATGGCGGGCAATGGTCTGGCGCTGGACCCTGGCGGCATCCAACCCGGCATGGCCCCGGAAGAGATCGCGGCGATTGTTCGCGAGGCCTTTGATCTGGTGCCCGCCGCCCGCGGCCTGAACAATCACATGGGCAGTGTGGCCACCCGCGACGCCGACACCATGCACTGGCTGATGCACGAGTTGGCCAGTCACCAGGCGTTCTTTATCGACAGCCGCACCACGCCGGACAGCCTGGCCGAGAGCACCGCACGGCAGCACGGGCTGCGTACCACGGGTCGCGACATCTTTCTGGATAATGAGCGGGATCTTCTGGCCATCAACACGCAGTTCAACGCGCTGCTGCGCATTGCCCGGCAACGGGGCAGCGCCATTGCCATCGGCCACCCCTACCCGGAGACGCTGGAATATCTGGCGCGGGTACTGCCGCTGCTGGCGGACGCCGGCGTGGAACTGGTGCCGGCGTCTGCACTGTTGCCGAAGGCCCCGGCGCAACGGTCAGCCTGGCTGGGCAGCCCGGCCGATACCGGTGAGGCGGCTGTAACCGATGAGCAGGAAACCGAATACGAACATCAGCATGCCGTATACCGCTGACGGGATCGAGATTTCCGGCGAGTCCATCAGACTCAGGGCGATCATCAGGCCTAGCGTGCCGTTCTTGATCCCGATCTCCACCGCCAGGGTAAAGGCCTGCTCCCGCGACAGACCGATCAGACGGCCGCCCACCAGACCCAACACAATCCCGGCGATATTCAGCACGATGGCTGCGGCCCCGGCCTGGCGGAAGAAATCCCAGGCATCATCCCCGCCGACACTGACCAGAATGGCAATGATCACCGCCACCAGCACCACCAGCCCGAAGATCCCGACAATACGTTCGGCGCGGGCGGCCAGACCCGGCTGGTAACGACGCACCACCATACCGATCGCCACCGGCACCAGAATGATGACAAACAGGGTGATCACCGTACGCAGCACCGGCAGGCGCAGGGTCACGGTTTCATCGTAATAGATCGACATGGCCCAATTGACGAACAGGGGCAGGGTAACAATGGTGACCAGGCTGGCGATCACCGTCAGCACGATGGACAGCGCCACATCGCCACGCCCAAGGAAGGCAAAGACATTCGAGGTGGTGCCACCGGGGCAGGCGGCGATCAGCACCAGCCCCACGGCCAGCGCAGGAGGCAGCGCCATGGCGGTCGCCACGCCGAGGGCAATGATCGGCATCAGCAGCACCTGCGCCAGCGTCCCGGCGAGGGAAGCCTTGGGGGCAACAGCCACTTCCCGGAAATCACGCAGGCCCAGGGTCAGGCCCATGCCGATCATGATCAAGAACAGTGAAATCGGCAGCCCGATCTCGATAAGAGGCCCTTGCTCCATAACTCACCTTTTTTGTTGTAGCGCGCAGGCAGGATACCTGCCGGGGTGAGCGGGCGCCAGAAGGCTTCTGCTGACGTCTCAGAGACGCATTTCGATACCGGCAGCCACCATATACTCCTTCGCTTCGCGAATACTGTACTCGCCGAAGTGGAAAATACTGGCCGCCAGCACCGCATCCGCACCGCCCTGCAGCACGCCATCCACCAGATGCTGGAGATTGCCCACGCCACCGGACGCAATCACCGGCACCGGCACGGCATCACTGATGGCCCGGGTCAGGGCGATATCGAAGCCATTCTTGGTGCCGTCGCGATCCATGCTGGTGAGCAGGATTTCGCCCGCACCGTAATCGGTCATGCGCCGCGCCCAGGCTACGGCGTCGGTGCCGGTCGGCTTGCGGCCGCCGTGGGTAAAGATTTCCCAGCGGTTCGGCTCGCTCTCGGCGCTCACTTTCTTGGCGTCAATCGCCACCACGATGCACTGGGAACCGAAGCGCTCGGCCGCCGCGCGAACGAAATCCGGATCGCGCACCGCAGCGGAATTGATGCTGACCTTGTCGGCACCGGCATTGAGCAGATTGCGAATATCTTCCAGCGTGCGTACCCCACCGCCCACGGTCAGCGGAATAAACACCTGGCTGGCCATCTGCTCCACTGTATGCAGCGTGGTATCCCGCTCTTCGTGGCTGGCGGTAATGTCGAGAAAGGTAATTTCGTCGGCGCCCGCCTCGTTGTAACGGCGAGCCACTTCCACCGGATCACCGGCGTCACGGATATCGACGAACTTGACGCCCTTGACGACGCGGCCCTGGTCCACGTCCAGGCAGGGAATAATGCGTTTGGCGAGACCCATAACGTACCACCGAAGCTGAGTTGTCGTTCAGGCGTTGATCAATTGATCGGACAAGGCCTGTCCTGCGGCGAAATCCAGCGTGCCTTCATAAATCGCCCGCCCGGTAATAGCGCCCTCGATACCCCGATGCGCCTCAGCACACAATGCCCGGATATCGTCCAGGTTGGTAATACCGCCGGAGGCAATCACCGGAATGCGAATGGCATCGGCCAGCCGTGCCGTGGCTTCCACGTTGACACCCTGCAACATACCGTCGCGGCTGATGTCGGTGTAGACGATGGAACTGACGCCGTCGTCCTGAAAACGTTGCGCCAGTGCCGTCACGTCGATATCGGTGACGTTGGCCCAGCCATCGGTGGCCACCATGCCATCCTTTGCGTCCAGGCCAACAATGATATGGCCGGGGAAACGCTTGCACATGTCGGTGACGAAGTCCGGTTCACGCACAGCCTTGGTACCGATGATCAGCCACTGCACGCCGGCCGCCAGATACGCCTCGATAATTTCCGGCGTACGAATGCCGCCACCGATCTGGATCGGCAGCGTCGGGAAGGCCGCCGCAATCGCCTTGACGATATCGCCGTTCACCGGCTCGCCGGCAAAGGCGCCGTTCAGGTCCACCAGATGCAGGCGCCGCGCGCCGCGCTCTACCCAGTGTGCCGCCATGGCGACCGGGTCGTCTGAAAATACGGTGTCGTCCTCCATGCGCCCCTGGCGCAAGCGAACGCATTTACCATCCTTCAGATCAATGGCAGGAATCAGTTGCATCAGTTTTCCTCTGAATCGGTATCAGCCTGCGCCGGGTTGCCAGCGCAGGAAGTTGTCGAGCAGCACCAGGCCCGCCGGTGAGCTTTTTTCGGGATGGCACTGCACGGCAAAGATATTGCCGCGTGCGGCGGCAGCGGCAAAGCGCACACCGTAGTCGCAGCTGCCCGCCACCTGGGCTTCCGGCAGATCTGCCACATGATAGGAGTGCACAAAATAGAAACGGGCGTAGTCAGGAATGCCCGCCCACAGCGGATGCACCCCTTCGGCCTGTGGTGTCTGGTGCACCTGGTTCCAGCCCATGTGCGGCACCTTCATGCGGCGACCGAACTCATCGCTCTGGTCGCCGAAACGGCGCACCACACCGGGGAAAATGCCGAGGCAGTCCACACCGTCGTTTTCTTCGCTGTGGCTCATCATCGCCTGCATGCCCACGCAGATGCCCAGCAGCGGGCGCCCTGCGGCGGCCACTTCCAGAATCGCCTGGTCCAGGCCGCGCTCACGCAGCACCGCAATGCAGTCACGAATAGCGCCGACACCGGGAAAGACCACACGATCTGCGGCCACCACAGCCGCCGGATCGCTGGTCACCTGGATACGCTGCCCGGCGGCAACCTTTTCCAGTGCCTTGCCGACGGAGTGCAGGTTGCCCATGCCGTAATCAATAACGGCTACTGTCTCTGCCATGCGGGTTTCAGCCTTCGGTCAGGGTGCCTTTGGTGGACGGCGTGATGTCCGCCATGCGCGGATCATGTTCCACGGCCATGCGCAGGGCGCGGCCAAACGCCTTGAACACCGTTTCAGCCTGGTGGTGCGCATTGCGGCCACGCAGGTTGTCGATGTGCACGGTCATCATGGCGTGGTTGACCAGCCCCTGGAAAAATTCAAAGAACAGATCAACGTCGAAGTCGCCGATGCGACCGCGGGTAAAGTCGACGTTCATTTCCAGCCCCGGGCGACCGGACAGGTCCACCACCACACGGGACAGCGCTTCGTCGAGCGGCACATAGGCATGGCCGTAGCGGCGCACACCCTGCTTGCCGCCCCAGGCCTTGGTCAGCGCCTGGCCCAGCGTGATACCGATGTCTTCCACCGTGTGGTGGGCATCGATATGCAGGTCACCCTTCGCCTTGATATCCAGGTCGATCAGCCCGTGGCGGGCCACCTGATCGAGCATGTGGTCAAGGAACGGCAGCCCGGTCTCAAACACACCCTTGCCGGTGCCGTCGAGGTTCAGGCTGATCTGGATCTGGGTTTCCAGCGTGTTACGCGCCACACTGGCGGTGCGTTGCTTCATGAATGACCTCCGGTACGCAGGCCGGGTATTATACGGCCCCCCCGGTACAGTAACCAGCAACCCGACCAGCGACCCTGACAATGCCTCTGATAGCTCGCGAACATCACCCCGACGCCGACTCCAGCCAGTACTTTGCCCGCGTACTGCAAGACCAGCCACAGGTCAGCGCCCGGCTGGACACCGCCGCTGATCAGGCACTCAGGGTGATTGAAGGACACTTCAACGGCCGGCCGCTGGCCCTGCTGCTGGCGGCGCCTGCGTCTGAAGGCTGGGCGGTCACCGCCCTGGTGGTGCATCCGGCCAGCCGTCAGCGCGGGGTCGGCGCCAGCCTGCTGCGCGAGGCGTGCCGCCTGCTGCCGGGGCTGACCTGGCCCCCCGAGCTGGACGCTGTCGCCCGCAAGGCGGGCCTGACAGACTGATCCGGCGACGACTCAGAGCAACGCCAGCGGCAGCCGGACACATACGGTCAGCCCGGCACCCCGGCCGCCGCTTTCGGCCCAGATCTCGCCGCCCATATGATCCACCATCACCTTGGCGGTGGGCAGGGACAGCCCGAAGCCGTCCGCCTGATGGCCGGAACCCACCATGAAGAACGGCTTGAAAATCCTGGCCAGATCGTCGGCCTCCAGCCCCTTGCCGTGATCCACCACTCGCAATGTGGCCTGCTGCCCGGCGCGGTCGATGCTGGCCTCGGCCACGACCTCCCCGCCGATATCACTGCAGCGCACCGCATTGTCCAGCAGCATGCCAAGCACTTCGCCCAGCTCGCTTTCGCAGGCCACGACCTGCAGATCCGCCGGAATCCGGTTGATCAACTGCACTTCACGCTGCTCGATCTTGTCCGCATGCTGGCGACGCCAGGCGTCCACCATCCACATCGGCTGGCAATGGGACAAGGTCGGCTCGCACTCGCGGCGCGCCAGATCAAAATAGCGCAACGAGGTGCCAACCAGTTGCTGCAACCGGCTCTGGCCCTTCTGCACCATGCGTACCGCATCGGCCAGTTCCGGCGTCAGTTGCCCGGGCCGCAGCAGACTGGCTCCGGCGAGCCAGTTCAGCGGCGTATTCAGTTCGTGGCTGAGATATTCCAGAAACAGCGTCTTGTCGCGATCCAGGCGCTCCACTTCCACCACATGCCGCTCCAGCGCCATCCGCGCCTCTTTCGCCATGGCATCACGCTCGGTCTGCAACAGCTTGATCCGGTCGCCCAGCGCCAGCGACATCAGGATGATGGCCCAGGCGCCGCCGAAGTGGGGGGCATAGTTGGTCACCATCAGGTGCGGCAATACCCCCAGATTCATCAGCGAGAAGACGCCACAACCACCCAGGAAGAAGAACCAGGCCAGCACATACAGGCGCGCCGCCTGATAGCCCCGGCGCCAGGCACGCCAGCTGACAATCGTCAGGACGGGCACGATCAGCAGCACCGCAAACACGATCAGGTGATAGGACAGCGGCGGCGGGATGACCACCGACAGCCCGGTCAGAATCAGCGTCAGATACAACAGGTAACGCAGTGCGCGATCCTGACGTGGCCAGCGTTCGTCGAGCACCAGAAAACGCCGGGTAAACTGGATCACCGCCGCCATGGTGATCCCCATCAGCAGCGGAAAATGTTCATTGATGACCGGGGTGTTCGGCCACAGGTACTGAAGGCCCAGCCCGTTGATGTTCAGGAAGCTCAGCGCAAAGCCGGCGATGAACACCAGGTAATGCAAATAGGCCGTGTCTCGTACGGTAAAGAACAGCAGCAGGTTGTAGAGCAGCATCGCCACCACACCGCCCAGGAACAGGCCGAACAGCAACTGCTCACGATAGGTGCGCTCCACCAGGCCACGCGAGGACGACAGGCGCAAGTCCACATGCAGCGCGCCCAGGCCATACACCTTCATGTAATAGGTCTGCGGCCCTTCCAGAGACGTGTTCAGCGGGAACACGAATTCACGCACCTGCACCACACGCTCTCCAAATGGCAGCACGTCCCCCAGATGACGCGCCGTGAAACCGCCCTGGCCGTCGGGTTCGTACAGGTGCATGTGATCGACAATCGGGTGGCGCTGGACCAGAAACCAGCTGCGGTCGCTGACCTGGTCCAGATCCAGGGTGATCCGCAACCAGATGACCGAACGGGTGAAACCGAAACTGGGATTGGTGCTCTGGCTGCGCTCGAAGCGACCGGCAAAGGTCGTGCTCACGTCATCGATGCCCCAGCGTCCCTCAGGGTCCACCAGCACATCCACGTGACGACCGATGCTCAGTTCCTGCTCTCCCGGGGCAGGCGTGATCGCCGCCAGCACAGGCAGCGAGCAGACCAGCAGCAGGATGCCCGGCACCACGCTGAACAGGAACTTTCGCAACACAACTTCCCCTAAAAACACGCAACACTCATGAATTGTCACCAGGCACTGCACAGCCTCACCCGGCAGGCTGCTATACTCGGCCCAGTTGTTCGGGGTTGCCCAGCAGGCCCCGTTCCCGTGCCACCAGCAAGCAAGGAGAGCCTCACCATGGCCCGCGCCGCCCGCATCGTCCTGTATGTCCTGATTGGCCTGTTTGCACTACTGGCGATCACCATCTTCGTCATCACCCGGCTGATCGACCCCAACAGCTTCAAACCGCAGATCACCGAACTGGCCCGCGAGCAGGCCAATATCGCGCTGGATATCCAGGGCGACCTCGGCTGGACCTTCTGGCCCTCACTGGGGGTCAGCGTGGGTCGCACGGAAGCGCGTGTCGGTGACGACGAGGAACTGTTTGCGGCCATCGACGAGGCCCGTCTTGGCGTCGCGGTCTGGCCCCTTCTGTTCCGCCGTGTGGAGATGGATGCCATCACCCTGGACGGCCTGGAACTGAACCTTATTGAAACAGAAGAAGGCGGTAACTGGGAACGGATTGGCGGCACAGAAACTGCACCGGAAGATGATGTCACCGTGACATCACCGGAGCAGGAGGAAGACGCTGCGGCACTGGATATACCGGTCAAAATACCGCTGGTCAGCGTCAGCAACAGCCGCCTGCGTTATCGCAATCTGGTGGACGGCACCGACATTACTGTCGAACACCTCAATCTGCGCGCCCGGGATGTGCAACTGGACGAGCCCTTCCCGATCAGCGCCTCGTTGCGCTACCAGGATCAGGATGACGTGCGCATCGACCTGCAACTGGAGACCGTGCTGGGGCTGGATCTGGACAACAACGTCTACACCCTGGACCCGCTGCGGCTGGATACCTCCATCGGCGGTATCACCGCCAACCCGATCCAGATTCGCGTGGATAACCGCATTGAAGCCGCTCTGGACGAGGGCCGCATCAGCGTGCGTGACCTGGTGCTGGACGCCGCCGGCATCCGTACCCGCGGCGAGCTGGAAATCACCGGGCTGGATGACGCCCTGACCCTGCGCGGGCAACTGGATACCGAACCCTTCGCCGCCAACGACGCCCTGCGCGCCATCGGTGAAGCGCCGATCGAAACCAGTGACCCCAACGCCCTGCGTCGCGTCGGCTTCTCGGCGACCCTGTCGGGCCCGGCCAACAGCGTGATGCTGGACCCGCTGACGATCACGCTGGATGACAGCAGCATCACCGGCAAAGCGGGCATCACCGATCTCGACACCCTGGCGATGATGTTCGACCTGGCGCTGGACCGCATCAACGTGGACGGCTACCTGCCGCCCAGCGAGGAGGTCGCCGAAGACGACAGCGAGAGCGCCGCAGCCCGGCCCCTGTCGGAAGACCCGATCCTGCCGCTGGAAGCGCTGCGTGAACTGACCCTGACCGGCAAGCTGGCCATCGGCCAGATGGCCATGATGGGGCTGGATGCCCGTGACGTGCAGGTGGAGGTGAGCGCCGCCGACGGCTTGCTGCGGCTGCGCCGTGCTGAAGGCAAGACACTGGAGGGCGGTTTCCGGGCAGATGCCAGCCTGGACGCCCGCACCGACACCCCGGTCACCACCTTCAACGCCACTGTCAGCACCGTGCAGATCCATCCGATCCTGCAGGCCCTGATGGGCGAGGACCTGTTCCGGGGCCTGTTCGACATGAACGCCGAATTCCGCACCACCGGCAACAGCGAAAAGGCCATGTTCGAGAACGCCACCGGCACCATGACCCTGGGCCTGACCGATGCCCTGGTGCGTGGCGTCAATCTGCACAACACCCTGACCAGTGGCCTCAATGACATGCTCGGCAATTACCAGGCCCTGGCCCAGTTCATCCCCGGCACCGAGGATGGCCGCCTGCCGCGCGAGCTGCGCGAGGACACGGAAATCCTGGATCTGGACAGCCGTATCCGTCTGGCTGACATGATCGCCACGGTGGAGCGCCTGAACGCCGATCTGGATCGGGGCGCCAAGGTCAGCGGCAACGGCTGGCTGAACATCCACAACAGCGACTTCGACTTCACCCTGCGCATGCGCGCGCCCGAGATCAGCAGCCAGCCGCGCATCAGCGAACGGGAATGGCCGCTGCGCTGTGCCGGCAATCTGGCCGGCAGCCCGGCGCGCTGGTGCCTGCCCAGCAGCCAGGCGTTCCGCGATGCTGGCCGCGAACTGGTGGCCCGCCTGGCCAGCGACCAGCTCGGCATCGACCGCGAGCGGGTACAGGAAGAGCGCGAGCGCGCCGAGGAACGGGTGCGCGAGGAAACCGACCGCGCCCAGGAGCAGCTGCGCGACCGGGCGCGTGATCAACTGGACCGCCTGCGCCGCTGATGCCCGACTGGACACCTGCGCAGTTCCGCCGTGCCGTGCTGGCCTGGTATGACCGGCACGGCCGCAAGGACTTGCCCTGGCAACAGGGCATTACCCCCTACCGTGTCTGGGTCTCGGAGATCATGCTCCAGCAGACCCAGGTCACCACGGTGATCCCCTATTTCGAGCGCTTCATGAAGCGCTTCCCGGACGTCGCGGCCCTGGCCAGGGCGCCCGTGGATGACGTGCTGCATCTGTGGACCGGGCTGGGCTATTACGCCCGCGCCCGCAACCTGCATCGCGCGGCGCAGCAGGTGGTGGCGGAACATGGTGGCAACTTTCCCCGGGATATCGACGCACTGACCGCCCTGCCCGGCATCGGCCGCTCCACGGCGGGCGCCATCGCCAGCATCAGCATGGACCTGCGCGCACCGATTCTGGATGGCAATGTGAAGCGCGTGCTGACCCGCTTTTTCGCCATCAGCGGCTGGCCCGGCGAGCGCGCCGTGGAGCAGCGCCTGTGGGCCGAAGCCGAGCGCCTGACGCCGCGCAGCCGCCTGCGCGACTACACCCAGGTGATGATGGATCTCGGTGCCACCGTATGCAGGCGCCGCAAGCCGGACTGCCCCGCCTGCCCGCTGCACAAGGGCTGCCAGGCCCATGCTGACGGCAACGCGGAAAGCTACCCCACCCCGAAACCGAAGAAGACCCAGCCGGTGCGCAGCACCATGATGCTGCTGGCCCGCGACGATCAGCAGCGCATCCTGCTGATACAGCGCCCGCCAAGCGGCCTGTGGGGCGGCCTCTGGTGCTTCCCGGAGTGCGACGATCACGACGTGGACGCCGCACTGGCGCCCCACGGCCTGCGCGCCACCGGCGCCGAGCGGCTGCCGGGCTTCCGCCATACCTTCAGCCACTTTCATCTGGATATCGCGCCGGTGCTGGTCGACACCCGCCCCGGCCCCGGCCTGATTGCCGAAGGCCCGCCCAGCCGCTGGATCAACCCGGCGCGTCCGGGCCGTCTGGGTCTGGCGGCACCGGTCAAGCGCCTGCTGGATCAGCTCGGCCAGCCGCGCCAGCTCAGCGTGCTATGATGCGCGCCATCAATTCGGCCACCCACGGACCACAGGAGCCGCCACTGACATGAGCCGCACTGTCATTTGCCGCAAGTATCAGGAAGAACTGGAAGGCCTGGAGCGCCCACCCTTCCCCGGCCCGGCCGGACAGGCCATTTTCGAGCAGGTATCGAAGAAGGCCTGGCAGGAGTGGCTGGCCCAGCAGACCATGCTGATCAACGAGAAGCATCTGAACGTGATGGACCCGGCCACGAAAACCTACCTGGACACCCAGCGTGAACGTTTTCTGGACAACCTGCCGTTCGATCGCGCCGAAGGCTACGTGCCGCCGTCAGAGTAACCATACCGGCCTTGACGGGGCCGGGGCGAATCGCTTTAATAGCGCCCTCTTTCGCCCGGATAGCTCAGTTGGTAGAGCAGAGGATTGAAAATCCTCGTGTCGGTGGTTCGATTCCGCCTCCGGGCACCATCATAAAAAACGCCCCGCTTGCCGGGGCGTTTTTGTTTTTCCTTCTTTCCCGTTCATTCCCTTCTTCGGCCCTCGGGTGGTCATGGCCCACGGGGGCGGGTACCGCTCAGAAGACTTTACTCCGGCGCGATGCAGGTGACGTAGCCTTCCGGCGAAATTGGCCAGGCCGGATTGTGGGCAATTTCCCAGAGGTGTTCGTCAGGGTCACGAAAGTGTCCAGCGTAACCACCCCAGGGGGTCTTGGCAGGTCCCTTTTGTGGCTGCGCGCCCGCCGCCAGCGCTTCGGCATAGACAGCATCCACCTCGGCCGGAGACGCCACATTGTGGCTGAGTACGCAGGTGTGCCCACCTGGCCGGTAATCAACTCCGGCGTCCTGCTCGTAAGCCACACGATGAAAGAAACTCATCACCAGACCATTGAGCTGGATGAACATGACCTCGTCGTTGATGAATACCGGTTGCCAGCCAAGACCGTCGCAGTAAAAACGGCGCGTCACGGCCAGATCATTCACCGGCAGGGTTATCACGGATAATTGCTGCTTCATGGTTTCGACCTCCTCGATCAGTGTGCCCTGTGAGACCAGGTACGGGGAGGGCCGGGATGACAAACGCGATGCAACCACAACCCGCCCCGTGCTGAACACAGGAATCAGGTCGCGGGGTGGCGGGCGCCACCAGAATCCCGGGCGGGATGGCCGGACTAACCGATACCGGCCTGTCTTTTTCGACGCCTTGATTATGCCATCAACAGCGCGGCATGTTCACCCGGCGGGCATGAGCCCGCCGGGGCAACACTCGGCACTGGGTCAGAGGGGGCGGCCGACATCCAGCTGGCTGTAGTCGCAGACGCCGTCAGGGAATATCGCTTCCAGACGCGTGATCTGTTCGGCGTCCGGTTCCCAGTCGCCGTAGGTACCGTCCGTCAGGGCTGTTTGCACCGGTTTCAGCGCGCACTTGAAGAAGTCACCCTGGATCGGCGCGCCCGCCACGATGCGCGAGGTGGTGTAGATCGGGAAGGTCGCCGTGCAGGCGCCGTCTGCCTCGCTGTTGAGCAGGCCATCCCAGACCGCATCACCTGCCGCGATCAGGGCGCCGTCATTATCGAAGCAGCTGTCTACCGCTGCGGCGGGTTTGTTCTCGGCCGTCGACAGCTCCGGGTTCTCACGGATATTGGTCATCCATTCATCAATAACTGCCAGCGCCATCGGGGTCTGGTCGAAGGCATCACTCTCGACACCGCGCGCGTCGGTGAACCAGATCACCTGGTTGTCGTGATGGCCGACGGCATCAAGCATGCGCTGCCGGATGGCAAAGGACTGATGCACATTGTGCATATCCAGCACTTCTTCCAGGTAGGGCCGCCAGTCGATCAACGGGATATCCGCGTACCCCTGGAACACCATGCCGGATTCATAAGCGGCATTCATGGCCACGATGTCGCCTTCCGTTCGCGGTGCGGGGGTGTCGTCGGCACTCAGGTTCATATTGCGACGACTCCACGGATCAAAGTGAGACGGATCCGCCTGCACATCCCCGAGGCCGCCGATAAAGGGGAAGCCTTCCTGCACCATTTCGGAGGGATGTTTCCAGCCGCCCACCTTTGCGTTCAGGTCGAGAAATTCCTCCGGAGTGATATTGCCGTCCAGCAGCGCCTGCAAGCCATACTGCACACCCACATTATCGAACAGCGAGCGGGCATGCCCGGTGTCATCACGGCCGTAGATGTTGACCAGATCGTCGGTGTGGGTCCAGTGGACATTTTCCATCAGTGATGCGGGCTGCATCTTCTGCTGTTCACGAACACTACCGAAATGGGGGTTCAACGCCAGGGGCGTCAAACCACGCCAGGACTCGATGCACTCTGTGGAGCCGGGCGCTATGCCGTAGTTGGTGCCGGCCATGTTGTTGAGCATATCTTTCGCCGCCGCCATCGGGTCCGGCACATTATCGGTCGCGTGCAGCCCAACCAGCCACGAACGGTTGGTCGTGCTATGCCATTTTTCGTTATCGGCATCGGTGACATCCATATAGTGTTCCAGCAGTTCGCAATCACCGATATGAATGGTCTGCGTCACCATATCCGTATAGGCCTGCACCGGCACGCCCGCATCGATCAGGCCCGGTGCATTCTGTGCATACATGTACTGCTGGATGCCGCCGCCGGAAGCCCCAAGCCCCACCGTGTACAGCGGTGCACCATAACGTTTGATGAAATGCTCTTTCACCATCAGCGCGGTTTCTGCACCCAGTTCCAGGTTGTAATGTTCACCAGTACGATTGCCGGTGGAATAGGCGATGGCATAGCCAAGGCCCAGCACTTCAGGATGCAATGCACGCCGGTCGCGGTCCACACGGCCCTGGCTGTGGCCAATACCAACGCCGCCCTGGAAACGATAGAGCAAACGGCCATTCCACAGGTCCGTGTCCAGCGCGCCGGGATTTTCATTGGCTTCTTCAAGCGTCGCCAGCATCGAATAGCTGTAGATAAAGCGGTTGATGGTGCCGCGCTCCCAGCGCACGATGAAATCCACCTCGCGGCCGTCCAGCAGTGTGGTGGTGGCGAGGTTCGCCGGGCGTGAGCCGTCCAGAGGCAGCAGCGCGTAACTGTTGCTGGTGGTGCGGTACCAGTATTCAACATAGGGCTCGATCGAGCAGTCGCGACTGTAACCGATCACATTGTCTTCGTCGTCAAAGACCGGAAAGCCCTCGGTCACGCCCTCTTCCACCAGCGGCTGAATCCCGAGTTCATGCACTGTCATGCACACGAACGGATATTGTTGTGGCCCGGAAAACATCGGCCCGGTGATGGGATAGTTGACCAGCGTCTGTTGCGCCAGCACGCCATACTGCGGATGCACCACTTCCAGCAGGTTATCGCCCAGGGTCAGCCCTTCCACCAGTCCTTCAAGCATGCCTGCGGCTGGCACCAGACCTTCGGTCGAGGCGGCCTCACCATTGAGGCGCAAGGTCAGCGCCGACAGCACGGCATCATCACCCTGCAGGCCGATACGAACATCGCCACCACTCACCTGATGCGGGGCACTGGAAATGATATCAAGCGTGACGGACGGCGCGATGTCCCGCGATGATCCGGAACTGCCACCGCAACCCACCAGCACCGCAATACTCATGGCGGCCAGCAGGCCGCTGGCTGAATAGCGCTTCATGATCTACTCCTCGATTGTTGTTATCCGGCAAGACCACTACACGGTAGGAAAGCGATGATGCGGGCGAAAGGTACAGTTACGGCAAATCCAATCAAACAGTGTTACGCGCACCTGGAAAAAGTTACCAAAGGGAACACCTGCACACTTCGGCCAACAGCCGTGCACTGCAACTGTCTCACTGATTTGCCCGAATCTGTCCCTGTCCGGTCTCACCAGGCCGCACCTAGACTGTCAACGGACAACCTCATAACGACATCAACAACAAACCAGCCACACCCCGTCCCGGTGAATGGCTGAATGCGGAGAAGCACCATGCCCAAGCGCTACGCACACTTGCTGGCGAGCACCGGTCTCGCCATGGCCGGTCTCCTGTTATCCGGTTGTGGCGGATCATCCTCGTCCCGTGGACCGCAGATTGACCTGTCGCATCTTGATCCGGCCGAGGCCGCCTATTGCGATCAACTGATCAGCAGCCACTGTCTTTATCCTTTCCCGAGCAACCATTACACGCTCGCTGACGACAGCAGCGTCACCGGATTGCGTATTCATCTTCAGGCGCAGGCCCTGCCCGTCGCCCAACCCACGGGCGTACCCGGCTTGCCCACCGAGTCGGCCGCCATGGATCCGGCTGAATGGAATCGTAACGACGGCTTTTCACCGGGCGCCATGTTGCTGGCTCACTTTCCCGGTATCGACCTGGAGCAGACCGGCGCCGTGACATTGGGCGATATCGAGGCCTCACTGGATAGTGATGCGCCGATTCTGGTGATTGATGCGGAAACGCTGGAACGACATCTGATCTGGGCCGAGCTGGATGCCACCGCGACAGACCCGGAGCGCCAGTCACTGATGATTCGCCCGGCCGCCAACTTTATCGAGGGCCGTCGTTATATCGTGGCATTGCGTTCGCTTCGTGATGCGCAGGGTGAGTTGTTGCCCGCGCCTGCGCTGTTCCGCGCCTATCGCGATAACCTGCGCACCGGTGAGACCGTTTATGAACAGCGCCGCCCGGCGATGGAGGATATTTTCAGTCGGCTGGAGGCACACGGCATTGCCCGCGATTCGCTGACCCTGGCCTGGGACTTCACCATTGCCAGCCAGCAGAATCTGACCGGGCGATTGCTGCATCTGCGTGACGATGCCTTTGCCCGTCTCGGCGACCAGGCCCCCGTTTTCAACGTCACCGAGGTCGGCAAGGAGATCGACGGGCAGGAACGCGCGCTGATCAGCCGTGGCATCACCGGCACCTTTGAAGTGCCCAACTATCTCACCACGCCCGGCGGCGTCCCTGGCGGCCGGTTCAATTATGCCGAAGACGGTGAGGGCGGCATCGACGCCGACGCCTTGCCGCAGGTACGCAACAACGATGACGTGGTGCAGGCGCGCTTCCGCTGCCAGATCGCCGAAAGTACCGTGGCCGATTTTGAGGACGACACCGCGCCGGTCAATCCTGCGCGGGCGGCGCTTTACGGCCACGGATTGTTCGGTGAAGGCCCCGGCGGCGAGTTCCGCAGCGATGCGGTGCGCGTCATGTCGAACGATCACAACATCATGTACTGCGCCACCGACTGGATCGGCATGTCACGTTTTGATGTGGAGGCCGGTGTGGTGCCGCTCGTACTCGCCAACATCAGCAACCTGCCCATGATGAATGACCGCAGCCAGCAGGGCCTGCTGAACTTCATGTATCTGGCGCGCCTGCTGACCCACCCGGACGGCTTTGCCTCTCATCCGGCCTTCAGCCACGAAGGCCAGGTGGTTTTCGAAACAGAACATGATGAAGTCTTTTTCGATGGCAACAGCCAGGGCGGCATCATGGGCGGTGCGCTGGTGGCAACAGCACCGGATATCCATCGCGGCGTGCTCGGCGTGCCCGGCGCCAACTACAGCCTGCTGTTGCAACGCTTCGGCCCGTTCGAGGAACGTTTCGGTTTTATCCTCTATGGCGCCTACCCGGACACCCTGGACCAGAGCGCGGTGTTTGCGCTGATGCAGATGCTCTGGGACCGGGCGGAAAACAACGGCTATCTGAGTCATCTGGCAGGACGCCACCTGCCGAATACCGACACCGACAAACGTGTGCTGCTGCACGCGGCGCTGGGCGATCATCTGGTCACGCACTGGAGCGCCGAAATCATCGCCCGCACCATCGGCGCACCGCTGCACGAGCCGACACGGCGACTGGGCGACCACACCGACAGCAACCCGTATTTTGCCATCGACGATATCCAGTATCCGCATCAGGGCCATGCACTGATGATCTGGGATTCGGGTGCCTGGAATCCGGAAACGGATCGCGGCAACGCCCTGCCACCGACCAACAATACCGGCCCCACCAAGGAAACCGGTTTTGGCAACGACCCCCATGAAAGTCCGCGCCGCACACCGGCGGCGCAGGCGCAGAAAAGCGCCTTCATGCAGCGCGACAGCGAAGTGATTGATGTGTGCGGCGACGATATCTGCCGCAGCTTCGATCACACCGGCCTGGACCGTTGATCCCTCGGCGGCAAGGTCAGTGCGACCTTGCCGCCATCAGCTGCGCCACCATCTCTCCCAGTTGCTGCACCGCATTGCGGATCACGTTGGTGACCGGATTCCCTGCATTGATACGCAGATAGCCACGGTATTCGCCCGTCGCAGAAAAAACCCCGCCGGGAAAAACATGAATACCGGCCTCCGCCGCCATGGCGAACAACGCATGACTGTCGACCCCGTCCGGCAACTTCACCCACAGCACGCAACCCCCGGACGGCAGACTCACACGTGTGCCCGCAGGAAACGCCGCCAGCACCAGCGACTGCATCTGCACCACCTGACGATACAGCGCCTCCCGCAGCGCCCGCAGATGGCGCGCATGGAAACCACTTTCCAGCAATCGCCCCATCGCCAGCTGCGACAGCGACGGCGAGGTAATGGTGCTGAGCTGCTTCAGCTCCAGCAGGCGCCGGTGAAAGCGCCCGCCCACCGTCCAGCCCAGGCGCATACCGGGCATCAGCGTCTTGGAAAACGAATTGCAGTAGATCACCAGTCCATCACGATCCCAGGCTTTGGCGGGCAGCGTCTGGTCCGAGGCGTACACCGTATCGCCCCAGATATCGTTCTCGATCAGCGGCACCTGATAACGTGCCGACAAGGCCACCAGCGCCTGCTTGCGCGCCGCTGACATGGTAAAGCCGAGCGGATTCTGGGCGTTGGTCGCCACCATGCAGGCCGCCACCCGGCCCCGGGCAAACACCTCCTCCAGCGCCGACAGGCTGATGCCCTCGCGGGGATGCGCCGGCACCTCGACCACGCGGCGCTGATGCGCCTCAAGCAACAGCAGGGTGCCGTAATAGGTCGGCGATTCCACCGCCACCGCGTCCCCGGGTTTGCTGACACTGCGCAGCGCCAGGGTCAGGGCTTCCAGGCAGCCGTTGGTGACGATGATGTCCTCCGCCGCAAACGGCTGATCATAGGCCAGACTGCGGCGCGCCAGCTGGTGTGTAAGAGGGCTGTTGGCGTTCGGATGGATGTAATCCCAGGCCTCGATGGGATGGCGCCGGGTGACATCACGCATCACTTGCATGACCCGCCCCAGGGGCAGCACTTCCGGCCCGGGCAGGGCGATCCCCAGGCGCACCACCTCTGGCCGGGCATGCAGGGCCATGTACTCCAGCACCTGCTCGCTGAGCGACACTTCCACGGGCAGCAGGGGGTAACGGCTGTCATCCGGGGCGGGGGCGGGCTCGCTGTCCATCGGGCGCACGAACACCCCGGACTGGGGACGTATGTCGAGATAGCCCTCCAGTTCGAGCTGGCGGTAGCATTGCATGACAGTGTTCACACTGACGCCGAACAGCGCGCTCATACGCCGCACCGAGGGCAGACGTTCGCCCACGGCGTAGTTACCAGCGCGAATCTGTTCCAGCAGTCGCTCACTGATCCGCTCGTATAAAAAACGCTCCTCTGACACTTTGTGCCCTCCAGCCCGGGCATCGCTTGTTGTTATGATGTGACCTGTCGCGATACAACCTGTCGAGATCTACCGACCGCCCTGAAACCATGCCGCAACCGCTGCGGGGGGCCAACCCTTTTTTGTAACATGGTGCCATATCGTGCACCGATCACTCCGGGAACCGGACCCATGCCTACTTTCCCCGCCCGCTTTCGTCCGCTGCTGTTCGCGCTGATCATGTCTGCGTTCATGTCGCTGCTGATGTCCGGTGTCATCACGCTGATCAACACGGGGCTGGATGCGCAGTTTGTCTGGCGCTGGTTGCGTGCCTGGATTGTGGCCTGGGTGGTGGCCTTTCCCCTGATCAGCATCATCGCGCCGTTGGCGCATCGTCTGACTGATCGGCTGATTCGTCCCTGATGCGTTGGGGCCATGCTTTTGGGGTGTGGG